>NZ_JBQSYR010000021.1:0-77691 GCF_052379505.1 Glutamicibacter sp. 363
TGCGCTGCAGCTGGCTTTGAGCCGTTCGAGGTCGTCGATGGTTTGGGTGAGGGTGGCTTGGTTGCCGTGTTCCAGGATGGTGGCTAGGCGGATGTTGAGGTCCTCGATGAAGGGCATGGGTTGGTCCAGGACGCCGGGGGTGGGTGGCCTGGGTGGGGGCTGGGTTTCGAAGTCTTTGTTGGCTTCGGTGTGTTCTTCGAACATATTTCCACTGTATAGGGGTGGTGTGGAGGGTTTGGGGCGGTGTTCACCAACTGTGGATAAGCGTGAAATTAAATAATTTTTTGGACGGCGACTGGCAGGTCAAGAAGAAGAGGGGCGCAACTTTTCCGTTGGAGCGTAGGGGGTAATTGAAGCCTTCCGCTCTGCGAGACGGGGGAGCGTGCTGGCGCTCTAAGCCTTTGGCGCAGGAAAGGGTTTCGTGGAAGTCCACATGGGGCTCGATCAAGTATTTATGCGAAGCAAAAAATGGCGTCCCGCTTTTACTGCTCAGAGTATTGCCGAGTTAGAGCAGGTTGCCATCAGGGTCGCAAGCGATGGATTCGTTGCCGCGACCCCTTCGGTATGCGTATTTAGGCCATCGCGTTGTTCGGAAAATATCCTGCAGGTTCTTTGATGACTCCAATTTCACTTGGTAGTGTTCATTCTAATGAATGGGCTTTAGGGTCTGGTAGGCGAAAGGGCGCCGTGGCGGAACAGAAGAAGACGTACAGCAGGAATTGGGCTATCGGAAGCATCGTCGGGTTGCTAGTCCTGGCGTTGAGCGCCTGCGGGTGGATGTACAGCGTGCAAAGCCGATTGCCTGCAAAACTTGCCGTTCACTGGAACGGCAGGGGTGAGGTTGACGAGTTTGCCACTCTTGCCAACGTGGCCATTTCGACCATGCTGCTGACGGTGTTTATTGGCGTTGCCATATGCTGGTCGGCGATCTTGCTCCGTGCGCATTCACTTATGCTTGCACGCATCGGATTGGGCTTCGGCGTCGCCTTGAGCACCATGGTTACCGGCCTGTTTCTCGCACTCGTGGCCGGGCAGCTTGATCGCCCGACCACAGAACATGCTGCGCTGTCCAGTCCGGTCATTGCCGGAGCTATTGTCGTTTCCGTTCTGGCTGGATTTGCAACCGTTATGGCCTACCGTCCCAAGGAGATCGTGCGCGAACAAAGCCTGGAAGCCGTTCGGGCGGATGAACTAGCCAATGATCCGGCTTCCGCGGCATCGCGAACCCAGGAGGACCGCGCCGCGCACCGCGTAGTCCACGAAATCCCGTTGCGGGTGGCACCGCTGCGCTATCTACTGGTGACGATTGCGCTGCTGGCGGTGCTTGTCGGCTGGTATATGGATCAGTTCTATCTCGTTTTTTCCTCGGTGATTGCGGGAGCCATCTGCTGGATCTTTTTCGCCGGGACCTTTGTGGTGGACGCGGCGGGAACCCGGTTCGTGGCCTCCGGCTTTTGGAAGGTCATGAAGCTGGACTATGGCGGCATCAAAGGCGTCCATATTAAAGACATCAAGGCGTTGGACTATGGTGGCTGGGGTTACCGGTCGGATATTTATGACAGGGGGTTCATCACCGGCGATGGTCCCGCGGTGCTGATCGATATGGGCTACCACCAGCAGCACGTCATCTCCATGCCCGACCTTAAAACTGCAATCGAAACCGCCGCGCTGATCAATGCCTACCGGGCGCTGGAGGCGGCGAAGAGCAGCAACTAGGCGGGCCCTGGCCTATTTCAAAGGCTCTGATCGAGCGTCACACTGCGCGCGTTGCGCGGAATTGGTGCAAGAAAGCCGCGATTTTCCGCGGGCAGACCGGTGGCAATCGGGGGCTCCGCGCTAGCCCCGCTGCTGGAAAGCCTTGCGGTATTCAGCCGGGGCCACTCCCTTGATCGCCCGGAATCTCTGGCGGAAAGAAACCGGTGTCGCATAGCCGACCGCCCGCGCGATCTCGGCAATCGAGTTGGTGCTTTCCTCCAGCAACGCGCTGGCCTCCTCGACGCGCCACCGCATCACCCATTGCTGCGGTGTCGTTCCCGTTTCGGCCGCGAAGCGTCGAAGAAAGGTCCGTTCGGTCATGCAGGCGTGCCTGGCATAGTCAGCGACCGTACGGGATTGGCTTGGATCTTCTTGCAGCAGGCTGCGCACGGCGTGAAGCGCCTGCCCATCGGCATCCTTGAGGGCTACCGGGGTGCGGACAAATTGCGCCTGGCCTCCGGCGCGGTGCGGGGCCATCACCATGGAACGAGAAACCGTTGTGGCGATCTTTCCGCCGCACAACTGGCGGATCAAGTGGATGCTTAAATCGATTCCCGCTGCCACGCCGGCCGAGGTCCAGAGGCGATTGCTGCCGACGAAGAGCGCCGATGGGTCCACGTCGACTTGCGGAAATCGTTGGGCGAATTCATCGGTCAAGGCCCAGTGCGTGGTTGCGCTCTGTCCATCCAGCAGTCCGGTCTGCGCCAGGACGAAGGCGCCCGAGCAGAGCGAAGCGACGATCGCCCCGCGTTGGTGCGCTGCGCTGATGGCTCGCAGGTATTTGGTATCTGGAATGCTGTCGGGATTGGCTAACCCGGGGATCAGCAAAACGTCCGCATTGGCTGCCCACGCGAGGGAGCCATCCGCAGCGCACCTAGCCCCGTCGGTCAGCTCTACGAGCCCCGATTCAGCGGAGCATCGACGAAGCTCCAGATCCAAGGGCGGCGACGAGATTCGTTCGGTTGCCCAGGTCTCGGCGACGATGGCAACGTCAAAAAGCCTGGATCCTGGCATTAGCAAAAGGGCTACGGTGAGCATTCCACAATTATTTGGCGGTAAATCATCGAACAGTGTCAAAACTGCCGCTCATGATCTGCGCCGTTCCGGCGGAAAAGTAGCAACCATGAATGAAATCAACATCGACCAATTCGCGCCATCGGCAAATCCCGCACTGATCATGATCGACGTGCAGCAAACTTTCGACTGCGCCGAGCACTGGGGGAGGCGAAACAACCCCGAGGCCGAATAGAATATGCAGCGGCTGCTCGCTTGCTGGCAAGAGCGCGGTTTGCCGATCGTCATCGTCACCCACATTTCCAAGCTCATCGATTCAACTTTCCACCCGCAGCACGCGACGTCGAAGCTGAAGCCCTTCCTGGCAAATGTCATTCCGAGCGTCAAGATCACTAAAACCGTGAATTCTTCGTTCTGCGGAACCCCGGACCTGGCAAGCTGGCTCAGCGGGCAGAACATCAGCCACATCGTCCTGTGCGGCATACAAACCAATATGTGCGTGGAGACCACGGCGCGGATGGCCGGAAACCTGGGCTTCAACACGCAGGTGGCCATCGATGCCTGCCATACCTTCGATCTCGCAGGGGACGATGGCTTGGAGATTAGCGCCGAACAGCTCACGCAGGTGAGCGCCACCAACTTATCGGGCGGCGGGTTCGCCTCGCTTGAGTCGACCGCGTCGATTATCGGGCGGCTATGACCTCTTTGTAAGCAGAAAACCTGAGCAGCTGTGGTGCCCGGCGCCGGGCGGGCGTAGCATGTGGACTTGCGCCACACGAAACCCGAAGGGACAGCGCCATGCCACGGATCAAGAAGTTCGACCATGTGGGAATCACCGTCGCCGATCTGGATGCGGTGACCGAATTCTTCGTGAGCCTGGGGATGCACGTCGCCGGGCGCGTGGACGGGATGGAGGGCGAGTTTCTGGAAACCGTCTGCGGGATCCCCGGATCGCGCACCGACGTGGTGATGCTGCTGGCCGAGGATGGTGCCACGGGGATCGAGCTGTCCAGCTTCGAGCGGCCCGACCACGGGCCCGGGTTGCCGGAGGCGATGGCCAACGAACTGGGCATCCGCAACGTCGCCTTTGAGGTGGAGGACCTGCGCGGCATGGTCGCCGGGCTGCAGGCCGAGGGCTATGAGCTGGTCGGCGGCATCGGCGAATACCAGGGCAGCTGGCAGATGGCCTACGTGCGCGGGCCCGAGGGGATCCTGGTCGCGCTCGCGCAGCCGATTTAAACGCCGCAGGCCCGCCGGCGGAGCATTCCGCCGGCGGGCCTGCTCGAGCAACTAGGCCTTGGCCTTCTTCAGCGACTTCTCGCTGACCGGGGCCTGGTCGCTGGCGCGCAGCTTGGCGAAGTACGCCATCGCCTCATCCTGGCGTTCGGCTTCGATGCCGCTGGAGATCTCCGCGCGCAGGTGCTCCTGGGTGTAGCCGAAGGCGTCGACCAGCTCCTGGGCGTGCGGGCGCAGGCGCGCGAGCAACCGGTTGATGTAGCCCGGCAGGGTGCGCGCGCGCTGCATGGACAGCCGCCCGTGCCCCAGGAACCAGCCCAGATCGTCTTCGATCACGCTCAGCGCGAAGACATCGCGCAGCCAGGTGAGCACCTCGCGGGTCGGCTCGTCGGAGATCTTCTCCAGCGCGGCGGTGAAGGCCTCCCAGCGCAGCAGCTCGCCGTGCGCGCGGGCGGCGGCGATGAGCAATTCCTGGTTCTCGTTGAAGGCGTTGGCGGCCTTGAGCTTGTCCTTGCCGGCGGCGCGCAACGCGGTGGCCACCTCGGCCACCTTCGCATTGATCCGGTCGGTGAGCAGTTCGCGCTGGTTCTCCGGATCCTTGAAGAAGTTCGCGCTCTTGCGCTCGTCGGAGATGTCCACGAAGGCCTGGCCGACGCTGCGCAGCCCCGAGCGGTGCAGCGCGGTGGTGCCCACCTGCTTGGCCACGTAGCGGGCCATCGCCCCGGTATCGAGCTTGCGGAATTCCGCGGCGTAGTCGGTGAGCAGACGCTTGCCCACCAGCTGCAGCAGCACGTTGTTATCGCCCTCGAAGGTCACGTAGACGTCCAGGTCCGCGCGCAGCTGGGTGAAGCGGTTCTTGGCGATGAAGCCGGCGCCGCCGCAGGCCTCGCGGG
Source organism: Glutamicibacter sp. 363 (assembly GCF_052379505.1). Lineage (NCBI taxonomy): Bacteria > Bacillati > Actinomycetota > Actinomycetes > Micrococcales > Micrococcaceae > Glutamicibacter > Glutamicibacter sp. 363. Next base: position 4,899 of record NZ_JBQSYR010000021.1, read on the forward strand.
CCTCCTGGATGGTGTCCAGCGCATCCCAGGTGCTCAGCGACTTGAGCGCCGCGGCCAGGGTTTCCAGGTCCTGGCGGTCCTCGTCGGTGTCCTCGCGGCCGGAGAAGACCGCATCGAACTTGTCCAGCAGCTCGTCGTGGGCGAAGCTGGCCGCATAGGTGCGCGCCAGCCGGGGCAGCAGCCGGCGCTGGTGGCGCTGGTAGTCCAGCAGCGTGGTCTCCTCGGTGTCCGAGACGCTGTTGAACTGGCGGCGCTGGTTGCCGTAGGTCACCGCGATCTGCAGGGCCATCTTCGACGCGCCGGTGGCCGCGCCGTCCAGCGAGACACGGCCCTGGACCAGGGTGCCGAGCATCGTGAAGAAGCGCCGGCCCGGGGAGGAGATCGGGGAGCTGTAGCTGCCGTCGGCGGCGACGTCACCGTAGCGGTTGAGCAGGTTGCTGCGCGGGATGCGCACCTGGGTGAAGTGCAGCCGGCCGTTGTCGATGCCGTTCAGCCCGCCCTTGAGCCCGTCGTCCTCGCCGCCGATGCCTGCCAGGAACTCGCCGTTGGCGTCGCGGATCGGCACGTAGAAGCAGTGCACCCCGTGGTTGACGCCGTTGGTGATCAGCTGGGCGAATACGGTGGCGGCGGTGCCGTGCAGTGCGGCGTTGCCCAGAAATTCCTTCCAGGCCGCTGCGAAGGGGGTGTGGATGATGAACTCTTCGCTGGCCGGATCATAGGTGGCGGTGGTGGCCACCGCGGCGACGTCCGAGCCGTGGCCGATCTCGGTCATCGCGAAGGCGCCGGGTACCTGGAGGTTCATCGCACCGGGCAGCCATTTGGCGTGGTGCTCGGCGGTGCCCAGATGCATGATGGCTCCGGCGAACAACCCCCACTGCACCCCGGCCTTGATCTGCAGCGAGGGGTCCGCGGCGACGAGTTCCTCGAAGGCGGCGATGGATCCGCCGTGGTCATCCTGCCCGCCGAATTCCTTCGGGAAGGCACGCTGCACGGCCTTCTGCTCGACGAGGATCTTCAGCTGGCCGAGCACCTGCTCGCGGTGCTCGTCCATGGACCAGGCGGGGTCGCGCTGCAGCTTCGGGTCCGCGGCGCGGGCCCGGGAGGCCTTACGGATCTCGGCGTAGGGGCCGAGCAGCTGTTCGGCGAGGGCTTGGACATTGATGCTGGTCATAAGTGGGGCCTTTCGGATGCTAGGAGCGGGAGTTGGTGGAGATGCCGTGGGTGAGCCAGCCGCTCAGCGCCTCGGCTAGTTCATTCAGGCTCGGCTTGCCCGGGGCGTCGGGCTGGCGCAGCCAGAGCTCCCCGGCGGAGCGGATCATGCCCAGCGCCGCGCGCGGCCAGAGCGCGGTGGCGTTGGAGGGGGTGAGCGTGTGCGCGGCGAAGTGCGCGCTGAGCCGTTCGTTCATCAGCGAGGTGACTTCGTCGAAGAAGGCATTCAGCACCCCGGTGGAGCCGGTGGCCGCGCGGTCCGGGGCGGTGAGCACATCCGGGGTCTGCGCGGTGACGAAGAAGTACAGGTTCGGGCTGCCCTTGGCCAATTCCAAGTAGGCGGTGACCATTGCGCGCAGCGCCCCGGCCTCGTCGCCCTCGGCGAGCCCGGCGGCGATGATGGAGTCGCGGAAGTCGGAGATGACCACGGCGCCCAGCGCCTGGCGCAGGCCCTCCTTGTCACCGAAGTAGCGGTAGTACACCGGCTTGGAGGTTTTGGCGTGCGCCGCGATCTCCTCCATGGAGACCTGCGGGCCGAGCTTGTGCACCGCCTTGCGGGCGAGCTTGAGCAGCTCCTCGTGGCGCTGGCTGCGGTGCGCCTGCCAGCGGGCCGAACGCCCGTCGGTAGCCGAGTCGATATCTGGGGTGATCTTGTTCACGTAACCCAGAGTATCATGTACTCTTGGTTACAGTAATACTTCTCACAACCTCCAGGAGTTCCTTCATGGCCGACCAGCCAGTGCGCAATGCAGTCATCATCGGTGGCAACCGCATTCCCTTCGCCCGTTCGAACACCGCCTACGTCAACGTCTCGAACCAGGACATGTTCACCGCCGCACTGGAAGGGCTGGTGGCCCGCTTCGGCCTGCAGGGTGCGCGCCTGGGCGCCGTGGCCGGCGGCGCGGTGCTCAAGCACTCCAAGGACTTCAACCTGGTCCGCGAGTCGGTGCTCGGCAGCTCGCTGGACGCCGCCACCCCGGCCTACGACGTGCAGATGGCCTGCGCCACCGGCATGGAGGCCATCGGCTCGCTGGCCAACAAGATCAAGCTCGGCCAGCTCGACTCGGCCATCGGCGGCGGGGTGGACACTACCAGTGACGCGCCGATCGTCGTCTCGGAGGGGCTGCGCGCAGTGCTGCTGGAACTCTCCCGCGCGCGCAGCACCAAGGCCAAGCTGACCGCCCTGTCCAAGCTGCGCCCGGCGCATCTGGCCCCTTCGGCGCCGGGCACCGGCGAGCCGCGCACCGGGCTGTCCATGGGCGAGCACCAGGCGATCACCACCCACGCCTGGGGCGTCACCCGGGCGGAACAGGACGAGCTGGCGCTGGCCAGCCACCAGAATCTGGCCGCCGCCTACGAGCGCGGCTTCTTCGACGACCTGCTCACCGCCTTCAACGGCCTGGCCAGGGACAATAACCTGCGGCCCGACTCGAGCATGGAAAAGCTGGCCAAGCTCAAGCCGGCCTTCGGCAAGAACCTGGGCGAGGAGGCGACGATGACCGCGGCGAACTCCACCCCGCTGACCGACGGGGCCTCCGCGGTCCTGCTGGGCAGTGAAGAGTTCGCGGCGGCCAACGACCTGCCGATGCTGGCGAACTTCGTGGACTTCGAGGCCGCCGCGGTGGACTTCGTGCACGGCGCCGAGGGGCTGCTGATGGCCCCGGCCTACGCCACCGCCCGGCTGCTGGCGCGCAATAGCCTCACCCTGGGTGACTTCGACTTCGTCGAGATCCACGAGGCCTTCGCCGGCACCGTGCTCGCCACGCTGAAGGCCTGGGAGTCGGAGGAGTTCTGCCGCGAAAAGCTCGGGCTGGATGCGCCGCTGGGCTCCATTGACCGGGCTAAGCTGAACGTCAACGGCTCCTCGCTGGCCGCCGGGCACCCGTTCGCCGCCACCGGCGGGCGGCTGATCGCCAGCACCGCGAAAATGCTGCATGAAAAGGGTTCGGGGCGCGCACTGATTTCGGTGTGCGCCGCCGGGGGACAGGGCGTAGTGGCAATCTTGGAGGCACGAAGCTAAATGGCAGATAAGTACCTGGAACTAGTTAATAGCGGAATGACCAAGAAGCTGGCCAAGCTGCTCGGGCTGCCCCGTCCGCCGCGGCTGCGCCGCTACACCCCGGACACCGCGCTGCTGCCCGGCCCGGTGCTGGTGCTCGGCGCCTCCGCACGCGCCCAACAGCTGTGCGACACCCTGGTCTCCTGGGGGCTGGACGTACGCCGGCACGACGCGGGGCAGAGCAAACTCGGCGGGATCGTGCTGCTGCTCGATGAGCTCACCGACCCCGAACAGCTCTCGGAGCTGATGCTGAGTACCGGCGCCGCGCTGCGCCAGCTGGTCCCCGGGGCGCGCCTGGTCTCCTTCTCCCGTCCCGCGCTGGCCGAGAATGCTCCCGCGGTGGCCGCGGTGCGCCAGGGCATCGATGGTCTCATCCGTTCGCTTGGACGCGAAATGCGCGCCGGGGCCACGGCCAACGGCATCGTGCTGGAAAACGAAACCCAGCTGGACAGCCCGAGTGCGCTGGGCGCCCTGCGCTTCTTCTTCTCCGGGCGCAGCGCCTATGTGGACGGCCAATTCCTTCGCGTGCGCACCGAGTACGGGGAGCTTCCGGCAGATTTCCGTGCCCCGCTGCGCGGCAAGGTGGCGGTGGTCACCGGCGCCGCCCGCGGCATCGGCGCGGACATCGCCCGCACGCTGGCCCGCGATGGGGCGCAGGTGGTGCTGGTGGATATGCCGGCCGCCGGGGATGCGCTGGCCAAGGTGGCCAATGAGGTCGGCGGCACCACCTTGCAGCTGGATGTCACCGCCACGGACGCCGGGGCGCGGATCCTGGATCACGCCCTGTCCCGCCACGGCGAGCTGGATCTGGTGGTGCACAATGCCGGCATCACCCGGGACAAGCTGCTGGCGAATATGGACGCCGGGCGCTGGGACTCGGTGATCGCGGTGAACATCTCCGCCCAGCTGCGCATGAACGAGGTCTTCCTCGCCGCGAAGCTGCCGGGTCTGCGCGTGGTCTCGCTGGCTTCCACCTCCGGGATCGCCGGCAACCGCGGGCAGACGAACTATGCGGCGAGCAAGGCCGGGGTGATCGGCATGGTGCGCGCCAGCGCGGGGCTGTTCGCCGAGCACGGCGGCTCGATCGCCGCGGTGGCCCCCGGGTTCATCGAAACCGAGATGACCGCGAAGATCCCGCTGGGCACCCGCACGGTGGCGCGCTTGGTGCTGCCCTCGCTGATGCAGGGCGGATTGCCGGTGGACGTGGCCGAGGCCATCGCCTTCCTCGGCTCCGACGCGGCGGCCGGGCTGAACGGTTCGACCTTGCGCGTCTGCGGCCAGTCGCTGGTGGGTGCCTAGATGGGCGCCGAGCTAGTCACCGAAATCCCGACTATGGCCGCGGTCTATGCCCGGGCGGTGAAAACCCTCACGCGCAAGCCGAAAAATCCGGTGCTGCCCGAGGTGACGCTGATCTTCCAAGGTGCCCGAGCGGATCAAGCGAAACTGGCCGCCTACCGCCAAGCGGTGAGCGCGCCGGCCAACGGCAAGCTTCCGAGCCTGTACGTGCACTCGCTGGCCTTCCCGCTGGCGATGTCGCTGATGCTGCGCGGCGACTTCCCGCTGCCGCTGCTGGGCATGATCCACCTGGGCAACCAGGTCTCGGTCACCGAGCCGCTGGGCCAGGAGGAGGTCTTCGACGTCGAGGTGAATGCCGAAAACCTGGTGGCGCACGCCAAGGGGGCCTGCTGCGATCTGGTGGTGAAGATCGTGGTCGCCGGGGAAACCCGGCTCACGCTGCGCAGCACCTTTCTGGCCAAGGGCGTGACGCTGGGCGGAGACACGCCGGCTAAGGCCCATGAGCGCTTTGTGCCGCCGCAACGCACCGCCGCCTGGAAACTGGACGGCGGCACCGGACGGCGCTGGGCCGCGGTGGCGGGGGACTACAACCCGATTCACCTCAGCGCGCTGAGCGCCAGGGCCTTGGGCATGCCCGGGGCGATCGCGCACGGCGTCTATCTGGCCGCCCGCGCACTGGCCGCGATCGAGCCCGCCAGCGGGAACTACGAGTGGGAGATCGAATTCCGGACGCCGGTGGTGCTGCCGGCCGCGGTGGATTTGGCCTTTGTGCCCAGCGCAACGGGGTTCGCGGTGCAGGGCTGGAATCCGCGCAAGGGCAAACCGCACTTCGAGCTTCGGCTGGCCCGCGAGGTTTAGCGCCCGGTGGCGGCGGGCTCTAGCGGGGGAAGGCCTGCAATGCCATAATGTGCGTATGAATGCAGATAAGAGAGTTTGTGCGCTGCAGGTGGACAGCCAGTATGTGGAACTCGCGGTAGAGGTCTTCTCCATGCTCGCCGACGCCACCCGGGTACGGATCATCCTGGCCCTGCGCGAAGGCGAAATGGCCGTGGGCGCGCTGGCCGGCATCGTGGGCAAATCCCCGGCCGCGGTCTCCCAGCATCTGGCCAAGATGCGGCTGGCCCGGATGGTTTCCACCCGCCAGGACGGCACCAAGGTGCTGTACCGGCTGGAGAACGAGCATGCCAGGAAGCTGGTGGCCGACGCGATCTACCAGGCCGAACATGCCCTGGGCGGCGTGCCCGCGCACCACCGCGGCGAGCGAGGCACACCGTGAACACCACCGCTGACCACGTGCACACGCACCGCACCGGATTCAAGGGGTGGCTGATCGAGCTGTTCATGCCGCATAGCCACGATGCCGCCGATTCCATCGACGACGCCATGGAGGCCAACCGGGAGGGCATCCGCGCGCTGAAGCTGAGCATGGTGATCCTGCTGGCCACCACGGTGCTGCAGGTGATCGTGGTGGTCTTCAGCGGGTCCGTGGCGCTGCTGGCAGACACCATCCACAACTTCTCCGATGCGCTGACCGCCGTGCCGCTGTGGATCGCGTTCATCCTGGGCCGCAAGGCGGCGGGCAAACGCTATACCTACGGCTACGGACGGGCCGAGGACCTGGCCGGGCTGTTCATCGTGCTGGTCATCGCGCTCTCCGCGGTGCTCGCCGCCTGGCATTCGATCGAGCGGCTTGTCAACCCGCAGCCGCTGCAGAACCTGTGGTGGGTGCTCGCCGCCGGGGTGATCGGCTTTGCCGGCAACGAGCTAGTGGCGGTCTACCGGATCCGGGTCGGGCAGAAGATCGGCTCGGCCGCGCTGGTGGCCGACGGGGTGCATGCGCGCACCGACGGCTTCACCTCCCTGGCCGTGGTCTTCGGCGCGGTGGGCGTGATGCTCGGCTTCCCGCTGGCCGATCCGATCATCGGCCTGCTGATATCCGCGGCGATCATCGTGCTGCTCGCCGGGACGGTCAAAAGCATCGGCCGGCGGCTGATGGACGGGATCGAGCCCGAACTGGTTTCCCGCGCGCAGACCGCGCTGGCGGGCGCTCCCGGGGTGCTGGAAGTATCGCGGCTGCAATTGCGCTGGGTGGGGCACCGGCTGCAGGGCAGCTCAACGATCCTCGTCGCCGACGCGCCACTCTCGCAGATCCAAGGGATCACCGCCGAGGCCGAGCTCCGTTTAGCCGCGGCGCTGCCCAAGCTCGAGGACATGGTGATCACCGCGTCCACCGGCGAGCCGCGGCGCTGAACCGCTTAGGAACGGCATTGGCAGGACATGCGGTAACTGGCCAGCGTGGACACCGCGGCCCGCTCCCAGGTGAATTCGCCCGAATGCTCCAGGGCCGCATGCCCGGCCCGGGTCACCCGCGCCGGATTGCGGGCCAGCTCGATCAGCTGCTGCGCCCACAGTTGTGCCGAGGGTTCGGGAATCAGCCAGCCCGAAACCCCATCGTCCACCGCGTAGCCCAATCCGCCGACCCGATTGGCCAGCACCGGAGTGCCGCAGGCCTGCGCCTCGGCGGCGACCAGCCCGAAGGTCTCCGAAAGCGAGGGCACGGCCACCACATCGGCGTTGGCGAAAACCGCTGCCAGTTCGGCCGGCTGCAGCGGACCGAAGAAGCTCAAGCGCTCGGCGACGCCTTCGCGGCGGCCCAGGGCTGGCAGGTCGTAGTCCCCGCCGCCGGACAGCGCGCCGAAGAGCGAGGCGGTAATGCGCAGCTCGGGTGCGCTGCGCTGGGCAATGCCCAGCGCCTCGATGAGCAGATGCGCGCCCTTCAGCCGCTGCATGCGCCCGGCATAAACCAGATGCAGGTCATCCTCGCCCAGGGGGCGGGCAAGCTTGTCCTGCTCCGGGTGGAAAATGCGGTGGTCGACCCCCGGGAGCACCACGTCGAGCCGCTCGCGTTCGAGCCGGTAGAAGCGCTCGAGCTGGGCGGCCTCGACGGGGGTATTGGCGATCACCCGGTCGGCCTGGGCCAGCAAGGTCCGCTCGGACTCCTTGCGCAGCTCCGGCTCGGGTAGTCCGGACTCGAACTCCTTGGCCGCCGCCGAGGTGTGCATGGTGAGCACCAGCGGCACCCGCCACGCCGCGGCAAGCTGCCGCCCGACCAGGCCCGAAAGCCAATAGTGCGCGTGCACGATGTCGATCTTCAGCTCGCTCAAATGCTCGGCGATCCGTGCGGCGGCCGGATCGATGATACCCGGCAGTTCGTCCTTGCTCAGCGCCTGGCCGGCGGCGACCTGCACCTGATGCATCCACACGCCCGGGGTTACTTCGGCGCTGCTGCTTGGCTCGGCGGTGCGGGTGAGCATATGCACCTCGTGCCCCAACGCACCGAGGGCATAGGAGAGATTCTGGATGTAGACGTTCATGCCTCCGGCGTCTCCGGACCCGGGCTGCTGCATGGGGGAGGTGTGCAGGGAGAGCATGGCGATGCGCATGAAAAGAGGCTCCAGCCGGATCGAGAATATGACCGTAGGACAATTGAGGGTCGAGTCGATATTACCAATAGCCGCCTTGCGTTGGCTCAGGCAGGCTCGCCGTGCAGCAGATCGGGGACGGGGAAGTGGCGCAAGCAGAACACCCACGCGTATAGGGCTGCTACCCGTCGACTCGATAAAGCAGGGCGATGAGTCGATTCCGGCAACTTTTCACTCAACTGCATGCCCACTTAGCGAGTTCTGGAGAGTGGACCTTGGGTTCGGTGAGCATTCAAGGGTCGGTATGTCCGGTCAGTTGAAGCGAATGCCCCGTACGAATTCGATCGCGATATCGAAGCGCTGATGGTTTAGGCAGCGCCGGGCATGCCATAGCAACTGGGCTGGCCATGCCAAGGGTGGTGCATACTTCGGGGCCAACGTGGAGGCTAGTCGCCGTCATCCATTTCGATAACACTTGCCACGGTCACGCTCGCAATGTCGACGCCGGTCAGGTCGGCCACCACCGAACGTGCCATATGCGGCACTTCCTCCCAGGTTTTTGCCTGAGTCAAAGCGCCTTCAACCTCGGGAACGCTGACCGCATAGACGTCGTCGGCGTGTACGTACCGAACTTCAATCTCCATGACCAAGGTATGGCCCTAGCGGGCAGCTGAATCAAGGGGCGAATTCACTAAATAAGCGCGGTGAATTCTTAGGGTTTGCAACTGAACTATTGCAGCGCGATTGGAGCCATCCTGCCGCAGTGGTTTCAGTGGAAAATGAAAACTCTCGTGAACCAAATGTAACAAGGCTTTTTGTGCTGAACCGGAATGTTTGGGACCAGCCGCGATTGTTGAAGTGGACGTCCGTGGCATTTATGCAGCTAATTTCGAAACGTGAACGCGACGCTGCCGGCTATTTCCCGCACCGAGCCCATGACCACGCAGACGAACTGAACCTTATCGGTGAATCGAACGTGCCGGAAGTCCGCAAAAAGTTATTCGAGGGCTACCTGGACTTCCTAGACGCCTAGCAGGGTTTCCCATACTTGCACCATGGCTAAAACAACTTACACGACGGTCACGGACGTTGCGGTGCTCGGAGTAGATCAGTGGTCGCCCTCCCGAGGAGTCAGCGAAGTCAAGCAAGACCTACTTGGACAGCTGGCAACCGCTAGCTCACCTGATCCCACGCATCGACGGGCAGACCGAAGTCGGGGACTCAGGGCCAATGAAAGTAGCAGGTGCGGTAAATGAATCACCGTGCAACGGTACGTGGAACAATTCAGGTTCTTAAAACCGGGGGTACGGCCGTGACACATTTATCCAGAGCCCGACGCAAAGGCTCTAGATTCAGATCTTCCCTTGCGATTCTACTTGTCTCGTTCAATTCGTTACCTTGTATAGGCTGCCAAACCAAATACCAACCGGCGGAAAACGCTATTCTCGACCAGTAAGTTCGTTGCATTCTGCCATTTCCTTCACGGAACGGGTGAATGTGGTTGAGCTCGTCGTAGAATTTCGCAAGTGAATCAATGAATTCTTCTTTCTCCAAGTCTTTGAGATGGTTGCGATTCGCCAGCTCGGACATGACATTGTCGATAAGAAAGGGAATGTGAGAACTGGGCGCAAAAAATTGCCCTGAACCCCGCCGCATATTGATGGTCCGGTACTCGCCGGCCCAATCGTAAACATCTTGAAATAGATGCCTGTGGAGGCCTCTTATTTCCCAGGCATCACGAGTTTGTTCCACTAGTTCATGGTCGCGAAGTTGAACGACACGTGCGTGGAATAGGTCGGCTTCAGCCTCAGCGAGCGCTTGATACGAGTCGGCCCCGACTAAGTTCCTCAGAACTCCATCGGGGCTGGTCAAATATGGATCCTCGATACTACTACTTGAGGCCATATCGTTCCCGGGTAATTCTCACTAGCTCATCTGCAGTGATATCACCCGCAACGTAATTTTTTGATTCTTCAGCATATTCCGAGCTGACGGTCAAACCTTCAAGGTAAACGCTGTGAGTGGCTTCTTCCACCCAACCAGATCGCATTTCAAGTGTAGACATGTGCGCTCCTGCAAGTGTTGGTGTCTACTATTCTACCGGCGCCGGGATGCTAATCCAACTAAGACGAGCGGGTTTTCGCCTGAATAACTGAGCCGGAGCTGAGATGAATCCTCGGTGATCGCCTAGTTGGGACTTAACCCTCAGATTGCCGACGGTAGTAGTTATAAAAAATCCCCGGTTGACCGAAGTCAACCGGGGATTTCACCTGTGCGCGAAAGGGGACTTGAACCCCTACCCCCTTGCGAGGACTAGCACCTCAAGCTAGCGCGTCTACCTATTCCGCCACCCGCGCAGGTTATGCGTTGTCTGCGTTGTTATCGCTGGCAACGAAGTAAAACTTTACCACCGTCCGGCGACGTTTGCCAATCGGGCAGGATTGGCCGCCAGGGCTCCAAATTCCGCGGAATCATGCGGGAAACTCGTGTTTGATCAGTGGTTTCGCATTAATTTTCACCGAATCAGTGTTGAGCGTCACAGCAAAACGGCCGATTTCTGGGGTTCGGCGAAGGATTTGCGCCACCCCTTAGCGAAAGTGCAGTTTGTTCTGCCGGATGCAGCTTAGGCCTGCACAATCGCCCGTAGCTGCTCGGCGCCGAGTACCTGATTGAAGATCTCGCCCTCCGGTTCCATCCAGCGGCCGGCGGCAAGATCCGCCAAGCGAACCGGTTCGTACCCCAGTGCGCTGATCAAAGCCGCGGCGAGCCCAGCACCTTCGGGATCATCGGTGGCGAGCGCGAGCGCACGCCGCTGGCCGGCTTTGGCCGATCCGTCCGAGTCCAAATCCCAGTGGCTGATGTGGTTCAGCGCCTTGACGATCCGGGACTCCGGGAAATGCGCGGCAATGGCCTCGGAACTGGATAGCCCGGCCCGCAGGCTGAGTTCGAGCCAGTCTGGCAACGGCTCGTCCTGCCACCGGTTTGTCGCATCCAGCAGCACCAGATCCGCCAGGCTGTCCCGCGCCACCTCATCCAGGTCCTCCTGGGGGACCATGAGGACGACGAGGTCGACACCCGCACCGATGTCTTGGGCCGGCACCGCCTGGGCCTGCGGAGCGTACTGGGCCAGATGGTATTTCATCTGGCTCACGGGCCGCGAGGAGGCGATATTGACCGCGATGCCGGCCGACGCGGCCGCACGAGCCAACGCGGTGCCCGCGCGGCCGGCACCCAGGATGCCAATGCGTTCAATTCGTGCCACCGCTGGGTGTGGACTCTGGCCCATATGGATCCTCCTAGCTTCGTACTTGAAGCCTAACCGCAGTTGCCGGGTTGGCGCATGAAAAAGGCCACCGGCCCGAGTGCGGAACTCGGGCCGGTGGCCTAGATGGAGATTGGCTAACCGCCAAAGAGCGGAGCGATGTTCTTCCAGAGCTGCTGGAGGCCCAGCGAGATGAACAGCAGCGCGGTAATTCCCAGTGCGATGTTTGTGTGCCAGCGGTTCGCCCATCCCTTGGGGATGCGCTTGCCGTTGAGCAGGCCCAGCAGGGTGATCGCCAGGAACGGCATGAACAGCGAGCCGAGTACGCCGTAGGCGAGAATCAGCGCGATGGGCTTGTCCAAGAGGAACAGCACCATTGGCGGGAAGGTCAGCCAGAGGACGTAGAACTTGAAGTACTTGCCGCCGGTCAGCGTGTCCTTGTGACCGGCGGGCTTCTTGCGCATGTGGCCCCAGAAGTCGGCGAACATCAGCGAAACGCCGTTCCACACGCCAATGATCGAGGAGAACGAGGCGGCCCAGAAGCCCACCAGGAATCCGGTGCCGACGAAGGTGCCGTAGCGCTCGTTCAGCACTTCGCCCAGGTCCAGCAGGCCGCGGTCGCCAGCGGAGATCGATACGCCGGCCGAGCGAACGACCTCGGCGCCGACCACGAGCATGGCGAGCACGAAGATGCCGGTCATCACGTAGGCCATCGAGTTGTCGATGCGCATCACGCGCATCCACTTCGGGGTGTTCCAGCCCTTTTCACGCAACCAGTAGCCATAGGCGGCCAGGGTGATGGTGCCGCCGACGCCGCCGGCCAGGGCGAGGGTATAGACCACGCCGCCGGATGGGATCATCGGCACCAGGCCCTTGAGCATTTCCGGAACGTTCGGCACCGCGATAATCGCCAAGCCGACGACGGTGACGAACATGATGCCCACGAGGACCGCGGTGACCTTCTCGAAGAAGGAGTAGCGGCCGAACCAGACCATGGCAAAGCCGGCAAGGCCCATCAGCACGGCCCATATTTTCAGGTCCACCGCGGGGAAGAGGGCCGCCAGCGGCATCGCCGCCGAGCTCATCGCGGTGGCGCCGTAAACGAAGCCCCAGAGGATGATGTAGGGACCGAAGTACCAGGTGGTCCAGCGGCCCAAGGACTTCCAGCCCTCGAAGATCGTCCGGCCGGTGGCCAGCGTGTAGCGTCCGGCGCCTTCGACCAGAACGATCTTCAGGATGACGCCCAGGATCACCGCCCACAGCAGGGCGTAGCCGTACTGGCTGCCGGCCACCAGGGTCGCGACCATATCTGCGGCGCCCACACCGGTTGCCGCAACAACCAGTCCGGGGCCGACAATCTTCCATTTTGGTGCTCTGCCGCCGTCGTGGTCGGCGTGCACCGGCGCGCCCTCGGCGCCCGGTTGATGCTGTTCGGCCATGAATGAAGTCCTTAAAGTTTTTGCTCGTATCCGGTGCGAGTACCGGGATGCCTCGGAGCTGTGGGTGTGAGCAAGAATCGACGTTGATCTTCATCACTGCCACTAGAGAGACAGATCTAATGTATGGGTGATGCGCGACATAACCAAGGCGTGCGCCAACTCTTAAGTGAATCTTAGGAAAGCAACGGGCCGGTAAGCCGCCGAAACCAGCTGATAAAGTGCTTCACAGTGCGTGGTGCACCAAGAATTGAAAGGACGTGGCCTTGCAGCTGCTCATCGTCGAGGATGACGACGCCGTCTCCACGGCCCTTGCCGACGCCGTCGCAGCTGCCGGGCACACCTCCGAATGCGTCACCCGCGGGGAGGACGCCCTGCTGCGGCACCGGGAGGCGGATATGATCCTGCTGGACCTCGGCCTGCCGGATATGGATGGGCTGGAGGTGCTGCGCAAACTGCGCCTGGTGACTACCACTCCGGTGGTGATCCTCAGCGCTCGCAACGACGAACGCAGCGTGGTGCGCGGTTTGCGCCAAGGCGCCGACGACTATCTGGTCAAGCCGATCGGGTTGACGGTGCTGCTCGCGCGCATCGAGGCGGTGGCCCGCCGGTCGCGGATGAGCTCGCCGGTCAGCGCACTGCTGCAGGTAGGGGAGCTGGGCATCGACCTGGACAAGCGCGAGGCCCAGTTGGGAGCGCGGGCGCTGAACCTGACCGCCAAGGAATTCGACCTGCTCGCGCTGCTGGCCAAGCATGCCGGCTCGGTGGTCACCCGGGAGCAGATCCTCGATGCCCTCTGGGGAGATGCCTTCGTGGCCGTTTCCCGCTCCCTGGATGTGCACCTGACCGGATTGCGCGCCAAGCTCGAGCGTCCCGGAATGATCATCAACGTGCGCGGAGTTGGCTACCGCCTCGAGGCAAGCCTCCCGTGAGATTGCGCGTCATCGCCATTCTGGGCTCGCTGCTGGCCCTGCTGGTCGTGATCGTCTCCGCGGTGCTGATGCAGAGCGCGAGCGTGGATGCGGCCCAGGATCTGCGCCTGAGCCGCGAAGCGTCGCTGAATAGATTCATCCAGTTGGGCGCCCAGGCCGAAGCCGAGGCCGAGGCCGAGCACGGCAAGCTGCAGCTGGAGATGGACACCTATTCCAAGCTCTATGACGAAGCGCTGCTGGTGCGCCTGGGCAGCGAAACGCTGACCTCCGGCCAGCTCGACCCCACGGCTCCGGAGGTGGTGCGGGCCTTGGAGAATACCGAGCTGAACCTCGCGCATACCGACATCCCCGCGATCAACCCCTTCGCCACCGGCAATGCGCTGATCGCCCGCCCCTTCGGCAACTCCACCCAGGTGCTCGGCTCGGCGCTGCTGGAGATCAACCTGGACATCTCCCGCCAGCTGGTGCTGGAACGCTGGATTTGGGTGGTGCTGTTGAGCATTGCGGCCGGGGCGGGGCTGCTGCTGCTCGCGGACCGGGTCACCGCCTGGGTGCTCAAGCCGATTCACCGGCTCAATGAAGCCACCAAGGAACTGGCCAGGACAAAGACCTCGTCCCCCTTGGAAGCCGCCGGGCCTCCGGAGCTGCGCGAGTTGGCGCACTCCTTCAGCAAGATGTCCGATGTGCTCACCGCCAGCCTCGCCGCGCAGCGGGAGCTGATTGCCGAAACCTCGCACCAGCTGCGCAATCCCGTGGCGGCGCTGCGACTGCGGGTGGATCTGCTCAAGCTGCGTCTCCCAGCGGCGGCGGACCCGCAGGCGGTGCAGGCAGTGGAGAAGGAACTGCACCGGGTGGAGTCGCTGCTGGACGCGGTGCTCCGACTGGCCAGCGCGGATCATCGGCTCTCCGAGCAGGCCGCGGGCCGCGCCCTGGCTGCCCGCGCGGCGGAGGTCGAAACGGTGAAGGTGCGCGAACTGCTGATCGAGGAAATCGAGCGGCAGTCGACGGCGGCCCGGCAAAGCGGCACCGAGCTGCTGCTGGAAACCGGGAACGAACCGGATGCTCTGCTGGCCTGCAACGGGTTCGAGCTGCAGCAGATGCTCGCCGAACTCTACGAGAATTGCCTGAAATATGCCGCCGGGGCGCCCATTGAAACTACCCTTCGGGCCGCGCCTGAACTCGTCGAGATCAGCATCCGGGACCACGGCCCCGGGCTTGGCGAAGCCCAATTGGCGCAGGTGACCGAACGGTTCTGGCGCGCGGACCCGTCCGGGGCGACCCCCGGCACCGGGTTGGGCATGGCGATCGTGGAGCGCCTGGCCCGCGCCAACTCCGGAGAGCTGCGCGTCGCGGCGGCCGAAGGCGGTGGGCTGTGCTTCAGCCTGGTGATGCCGCGCGGCCAGGCGCCGGGCGGGGGTGGCCAAGGTGGCTGAGCACGGGAACCCGAGCCGGCGCAGCGTGCTGCGCTGGGCCGGGCTGGGCGCCCTGGGTCTGCCGGCGCTGGCCTCCTGCACCAGGGGCGCGCTGATCGAGCGGCTGGATGTGGCCGGCGGCGAAAGCGGGGGCATGTACTTTGAATTCGCCAACCTGCTCGCCGCGGCCCTGGTCCGCTACGGCATCGCCGCGCACTCGGAAGCCCTGGTGACCGAGGCGAGCGTCGAGAACCTCGAGCTGCTGGAGAACGGGAAGGCCGGGCTCTCGCTGGCGCTGGCGGACACCGTGGCCCAGCACGAGCGCTCCGCGGATTCCTCGCTGGTCGCCCTGGGCCGGGTCTACCAGAACTACTACCACTGCATCGTGCGCCGCGGGAGCCGGATCCGCTCGCTGGCGGACCTCTCCGGCCAGCGGCTGGGTACCGGGGCGCCGGGTTCGGGCACCTGGGTGACCGGGCAGCGCATCCTATCCGCCGCCGGGCTGGCGGAGGAAGGAACCCAGCCCAGAGAACGCCAGTTGGGCTATGTGGCCGGACTGCAGGCCCTGGAAGCCGGGGAGATCGATGCGCTCTTGCTCTTCGGCGGAATCCCGGTCAGCTCCATCACGGCGTTGGGGCGGGAGGTGGACCTCCGGCTGATCGATCTGGCGGGGGTGCTGCCGGCCTTGCGGGCGGAGTATCCGCGGCTCTACGAGCATGTGATCATTCCGCGTTATACCTATCCGGGGGTGGCCGAGGTGGACACCGTGGGTGTAGCGAACCTGCTGATGGCCAACGCCGCGCTGCCGGCTCCGGTGGCGGCGGGAATCGTGGAGCTCTTGGTGGACCATGCGCGAGAACTGATCCCGCGCAATAGCGCCGGCATCCAATATCTCACCCCCGATACGCTGATCTCCACCGGCGGGCAGCGGCTGCATCCGGCGGCCGCAACCACCTACCGCAGGCTCCATGGCTAGCGCGGCCAACGCGCCATGGGCCGTGGGGAACTAGGGTGGATAGCAACTACGGCCGCCACCGCGAACAGAGGATCCAAAGATGCCGAGCACGCACGCCTATGAGCTCATGCAAGAAGAAGTGGTGCAGATCTGCCGCAAGCTGATCAGCATCGACACCACCAACTTCGGCGAGAACAACAGCCGCGGCGAACGCGAGGCCGCCGACTACATCGCGGGGCTGTTCGCCGAGGTCGGCCTGGCCTCGACAATCCACGAATCCGCGCCGGGACGCGCGAACCTGATCGCCAGGATCCCCGGCAGCGACCCGAGCCTGCCGGCGCTGGTGGTGCATGGGCACCTGGACGTGGTCCCGGCGATCGCCGCGGACTGGTCCGTGGACCCCTTCGGCGCCGAGCTCATCGACGGCATGATCTGGGGCCGCGGGGCGGTGGACATGAAGGGCATGGACGCGATGATCGTCGCGGTGATCCGGCGGCTGATGCGCGAGCGGATCAGCCCGCGCCGGGATCTGGTCATCGCCTTCTTCGCCGACGAGGAGGCCGGCAGCGACTGGGGCTCGATGTGGATGGTGGAGCAGCATCCGGAGGTCTTCGCCGGGGCCGGGGAAGCGATCAGCGAGGTCGGCGGATTCTCCACCGAGATCGCCGGGCAACGCGCCTACCTGGTGCAAACCGCGGAGAAGGGCATCGCCTGGATCAAGCTCGCCGCGCACGGGGTGGCCGGACACGGCTCGCAGCTCAATCCGCGCAACGCGGTGACGGCCCTGGCCGCCGCGGTGGCCCGGATCGGTGAATACCAGTGGCCACTGTCCTACACGAAAACCACCCGCGCGCTCTTCGAGGAGCTGGCGGTCATCTGCGGCACCGAATTCGACGAAGCGAACCCCGCACCGCTGCTGCAGGCCTTGGGGGATACCAGCCGCTTCGTCGGCGCCACCCTGCAGAACACCTCAAACCCCTCGGTGCTCAAGGCCGGCTACAAGCACAATGTGCTGCCCGGCTATGCCGAGGCGCTGATCGATTGCCGCACCCTGCCCATGGAGCACGAATCCACCATCGAGAAACTGCGCGAGCTGGCCGGCGAGCACGTGGAGCTCACGCTGCTCCAAGACCAGCAGTCGCTGGAGGTGCCCTTTGGCGGCGAGCTGGTCGATTCGATGGTGCAGGCGCTGGTGGCCGAGGACCCCGAGGCGGTGGTCCTGCCCTACATGCTCTCCGGCGGCACCGACAATAAGGCGCTGGCGAAGCTGGGGATCACCGGCTACGGTTTTGCCCCCTTGCAGCTGCCCAAGGATCTTGATTTCACCGGAATGTTCCACGGAGTTGACGAGCGGGTGCCGATCTCGGCGCTGCAGTTCGGAACCCGCGTCCTTGACCGACTATTGCGCAACTACTAGGAGTAGCCAACGTGCCTATCGAACAAATCCTCAGCGATGAGCTGCTGTCCCGCTTCCGCGAACGCGCCGGCGGCTATGATGCCGCCAATGCCTTTGCCACGGAGGACTTCGAGGAATTAGCGGCCCTGGGCTATCTCAAGGCCCTGGTGCCCGAATCCTCCGGCGGTTTGGGCTGGAGCTTCGAGCAGCTGGTGCTGGCCCAACGCCGGCTGGCCACCGCCGCGCCGGGCACCGCCCTGGCGATCAATATGCACCAGGTCTGGGCCGGCGTCGCCTATCTGCTCGCCGCCCGGGGGGACGCGCGCCTTCAGATGGTCACCGAGTGGATCGCCGCCGGGGAGATAATGGCCTTCGGGATCTCCGAACCCGGAAACGACTCGGTGCTCTTCGATTCGAACACCGCGGCGAGAACCCTGGCCGATGGGTCCGTCAGCTTCACCGGCACGAAGATCTTCACCTCGCTGTCCCCGGCCTTCACCCGGCTTGGCGTATTCGGCAAGGACGAGGCCAGCGGGGAACTGGTGCACGGGTTCGTCTCCCGCGGCGCCGGGGTCCGCTCGCTGGAGGACTGGGATACCTTGGGCATGCGCGCCAGCCAGTCGCACACCACCAAACTGGAAGGCGCAGTGGCCCCGGCCAGCTGGGTGCACACCCGGCTCGAGGTGGGTCCGAACGCAGATCCGCTGGTCTTCGGAATCTTCGCCTCGTTCCTCACGCTCACCGCGAGCGTATATGTCGGGATCGCCGAACGCGCCGTGGAGCTTTCGCAGGCGGCGCTGCGCCAGCGCACGCACCAGGACGGGGGCAGCTACACCCAGGACGTGCGCGCCAGGGGAGTGCTGGCCCAGGCCGGGATGCGAATGCTCAGCCTGGACGCCCTGCAGCGCGCGATCGCCGCGGATCTGGAAGGGCAGGTAGCGCACGGGCCGGGCTGGTTCCCGCGCCTGGTCACGCTGCGCACCCTCGCCGGGCAGAGCGCACGCGAAAACGTCGAGGCCGCCGGGCAGCTGCTCGGCGGCGGCGGATATTTCCGCGGCAGCGAATTCGAGCGGCTCTACCGCGACGTGCAAGCCAGCTGGTATCACCCATCCAATGCCGCCTCGGCGGAGAATACCGTGGCCAGCTGGCTGGTGGGTCCCCTAGAGCCCTGAGCGCTCCAAGGTGCTGACCACCCGGATCACCTTGCGGCGCAGCCAATATTTGCTCGCTCCGCCCTCGTAGCGCAAGGTGCGCATCAGCTCCCATTTGCCGTTATCCGAATGCTCGCGCAAGGCGGCCCGTGCCACCTGCTTGGATTCTGCAGGGAACGCGGTGATCACCAGATACTCGTAACGGTCGTCATTATTCAAGTGCAGCGGAGCCTTGATTAATTCCTGAAGCATTACACCCCTATCGAAAGAATGATTTCGGTTGTAGCGTGTGACTCATGAGCACCGAACCGAGCTACGCCCTGCAACTGCTGATCTCACGCCTCGAGCAGCACCTGACCGTAGTTTCCCAGAGCCGCGGGTCGGCCGACGCCGCGGTTGATGCGGCCTTCGGCTCGCTCGCCGAAGCGTTCGAGAGCTATGAGGATGCACTCTACGAGCAATATTCCGAACTTCTTCCGTTCACCATACCTACGGATGACGACGATGACGAGTGAGTACGGCCACGGTTTGAATTTCCCTGCGAAAGCCGTGTAATCACCAATACGCCCCTCGAAATGACGTAGTGTCAAGGGGTGAATTGGTTTGAAGCAGCTTTCCTCGGATTAATCCAGGGCCTGACAGAGTTCTTGCCCATCTCCTCATCGGCCCACTTGCGCATCGTGGGCGAGCTTTTGCCCAACGCGCAAGATCCCGGTGCGGCCTTTACCGCGATCACCCAGTTGGGGACCGAAACCGCGGTGGTCGTCTTCTTCTGGCGCGATATCGTGCGGATTATCGGCGCCTGGTTCCGGGCGATCACCGGCAAGATCCCGCATTCGGACCCGGACGCAAAAATGGGTTGGCTGATCATCGTCGGTTCCCTGCCGATCGCCATCCTGGGCCTCCTGCTCGAAGACTATATCGACTCGAACTTCCGTTCGCTGTGGATCGTGGCGACCATGCTGGTGCTCTTCGGCCTGTTCCTGGCCATCGCCGACCATTACGGCAAGCAGGAGCGCACGCTGGATAAGCTCACCGTCAAGCACGGCGTGTTCTACGGCTTCGCCCAGGCGATGGCCCTGATCCCCGGCGTGTCGCGCTCCGGCGGCACGATCACCGCCGGGTTGCTCATGGGCTATACCCGGGAAGCCGCCGCACGCTATTCCTTCCTGCTGGCCATCCCCGCGGTATACGCCTCGGGGCTGTACAAGCTGGCCAAATCCTTCTCCGAGCCCGGGGTCTACACGCTGGCGCAGACCGGATTGGCCACCGCGATCGCCTTCGTCGTGGGCTTCCTGATCGTGGGCTGGTTCCTGAAGTACGTCTCCACCCACTCCTACCGGCTCTTCGTCTGGTACCGGATCCTCTTGGGCCTGGGATTGTTCGTATTCCTGAGCCTCGGAATGATCAGCGCCTAAAACTCTGTAGCCCGCGCGGGAATAAACCTTGCGCTCGTTGACTTGCCCTTAAAGGAAGATCGTCTATACATCTGCGAAAGGATGTACTCAGTGCTCGCGTGGAAGTCTCCGCAAGTGCCACATGTTGTTGGCTCCGCACCTATTCTGGAGGTCTTCGACACCTCCAGCGGAACCAAGCAGGCCACCGCTCCGGCCGATCAGGCCAACGCCCCGGCAAGCATGTATGTCTGCGGGATCACCCCGTACGACGCCACCCATATGGGACACGCCGCCACCTACGTCACCTTCGACTTGCTGCACCGCACCTGGCTGGATAACGGCCGCGAGGTCACCTACACGCAGAACATCACCGACGTGGATGACCCGCTGCTCGAGCGGGCCACCGCCACCGGGGTCGACTGGCAGGACCTCGCCGAAGACCAGATTCAGCTCTTCCGCGAGGATATGGAAGCGCTGAACGTGATTCCGCCGCAGCACTACATCGGCGCGGTCGAATCGGTGCACTGGCTGGTTCCGGTGGTCGAGCGGCTGCTCGCCGCGGACCTGGCCTACCGGGTGCCGGCCGACGCGGACGGGGTGGAAGGGGATATCTACTTCGATACCCTGGGTTCGGAGAACGGCGCCTGGAAACTCGGCCAGGTCTCCAACTACGACCGCGAGACGATGCTCGGCTTCTTCGCCGAACGCGGCGGGGACCCGGACCGCACGGGCAAGCGCGACCCCTTGGATCCGCTGCTCTGGCGCATGGCCCGAGAAGGCGAACCCTCCTGGGCGGGCGGCGAGCTGGGCACCGGGCGCCCGGGCTGGCATATCGAGTGTTCGGTGATCGCGCGCAGGACCCTTCCGGCCCCGTTCACCGTGCAGGGCGGCGGATCGGACCTGATCTTCCCGCACCACGAATTCTCCGCGGCGCACGCCGCAGCCGATGACCAGACCGCCTTGGCCCAGGCCTATGTGCACACCGGCATGGTGGGCCTGGACGGCGAGAAGATGAGCAAGTCCCTGGGCAACCTGGTGCTCGTCTCCAAGCTGCGCGCCGCCGGGGTGGAACCGGTGGCCATCCGCGCGGTGCTGCTTTCGCAGCACTACCGGACGAACTGGTCCTGGACCGGGCAGCTGCTCGCCCAAGCCCAGGAACGCGTGGCCACCTGGCGGGCCCGGATCGCCGGCGCCGGGCTGGCCGAAGCCACCGCGCTGCTGACCCGGATCCGCTCGCGCATGGCCGATGACCTCAACGCCCCTGCGGCCTTGGAAGCCATCGACCAGTGGGCCGCCACCGCGGCCGAAGGCAGCGGGGAAGGCAGCGAGCTGCTCGCCCGCGGAATCGATTCCCTGCTGGGGCTGAAGCTCTAGCGGCAGCCTGGCTCCCCACAAACCGGTCCGCGGCGTTCGGCACCGGCTTGTGGGGAGTTTTTTATGCCCGAAGAATCAGATCTCGAAGTCCGGGCCGTGCTCTTCGCCGCGGGCGCGTCCCCGGCGGCGCAGGTAGCGTTCGAATTCGCGGGCGATGGATTCGCCGCTGGCCTCGGGAAGTTCGCTGGCATCCGAGGCCTGCTCGAGCTGCTGCACGTATTTGGCGACCTCCGGATCCGCGGCCGAGAGCTCGTCCACCCCGCGCGTCCAGGCGCCGGCATCCTCGCGGAGCTTCTGCGAGGAAACCTGCATCGGAACCAGCTCCTCGATCATCTCCACGATCGCCAGTTCCACCCGCGGGCTGGGCGCTTGGGCCACATAGTGCGAGAGCTGCGCCCAGAGCGACATGGTGGGAATGCCGTGTTTTTCGAATTCGGCCCCGAGCACCGCCGGAATCCCGGTGGGCCCCTCATAGCGGGAGGCCGAAAGCTTGAAGTACTCCTGCAACTTCGGATGATCGCTGTTGAGCACCGTGGGCACCGGCCGGGTGTGCGGCACATCGGCCAATAAGGCGCCCAGGGAGAGCACCACATGGACGTTTTCCGCCTTGGCGTGCTTCACGATCTGCGCGCAGAATCCCTGCCACCTAAAGGTCGGCTCCACCCCGACGACGAGCAGCAGATCCGCCGGGGCGAGCGGATTGTCCAACCGGTAGAGCTCGGTGGTTGGCCACTCGATGATCCGGCCTTCGGCGGTCACCCGCGACTGCGGCCGGGTGAACTGGTAGTCGTAGTAGTCGTCCTCGCCCACGGTGGCCAGATGCTTCGGGGCGCCGCTGTTCAGAATGCGGCGCACCGCGTCGCTGGCGGCCGAACCGGCATCGTTCCACCCCTCGAAGGCCGAAATCAGCACGGTGGGACGCATCTCATGTTCGGTTTGCGCAACGAAGCCGTTCAGCGTTGGTGCGTGGTATTCCTCGCTCATGACTTGCCCCTCTCCAGCCTGCGCACCGCCCCGGCAGAGGCGGCGAAGCGGTTTAGCCCCACTCTTCCATCTAGAATGGACTCATGCCAAGCACCAAATCAGCGTTCGATGCAAAAGTTCCAGCCCCCGGCCCCCACGCGGTGCTCTGGGATATGGACGGTACCCTCATCGACACCGAACCCTATTGGATCGCCGCGGAGATGGAACTGGTCAAATCCCACGGCGGAAGCTGGAGCGAGGAACAGGCGTTCAACCTGGTCGGCCAGGCACTGCCCAACGGGGCGAAAATCCTCCAGCAGGCCGGGGTGGACCTGGGCGTCCGGGAGATCATCGAACACCTCTCCGGTCAAGTCGTCGCCGGCCTGACCAGTGACGTGCCCTGGCGGCCCGGCGCCCTTGAACTGCTGCGCGCACTGCATCGGGAGGGAATTCCGCAGGCGCTGGTGACCATGAGCGAGCGCAGCATCGTTGGCGAGCTGATGGCGGCGCTCCCGGAAGGGATCTTCACCGCCAGCGTCACCGGCGAAGAAGTCACCCGCGGCAAGCCGGACCCCGAACCCTACCGGCGCGGATTGGCGTTGCTCGGCGAGCAGCTCGGCCGCCGGTTCGACCCCGCACGCTGCATCGGCTTCGAGGATTCCAAGCCCGGAATCACCTCGGCGGCCGCGGCGGGACTGCACGCGGTGCTGATCCCCAACGCGACGGACCCCGGGGTGGGGAACTGGCGGCGTATCGATACGCTGGTGGACGTAAATCTAGAGACGATGACCGATTGGCTGGTGCAGGTTAACGCGTGAGCGAAGCTACTGAAAAAGCCCCGGGGCTGAAACTCGGCCGCATCGGCGGGGTGCCGGTGTACCTGTCGAATTCCTGGTTCATCATCACCGCGGTGATCACCGTGGCCATCGGGGTGCAACTGTCGAATAATGCGCTGATCCCGCCGCTGGTCGCCTACCTGCTGGGTTTCGCCTGCGCCGTGGTGATCGCGCTGGCCGTGCTCGTGCACGAGGTGGCCCACGCGCTGACCGCCCGCGCCTTCAAATGGCCCGACGCGCATATTGTGCTGACCCTGATGGGCGGGCACACCCAATTCGGCTCCTTCAAGGCCAAACCCGGCGCCTCGCTCGCGGTGGCCATGGCCGGGCCGCTGTCGAACTTTGTGCTCGCCGGCCTCGCCTGGCTGGCGCTGCAGCTGCCGGAGCTCGGGTTGTACCCGGGCTTGCTGCTGAACTTCTTCGTCTACGCGAACCTGCTGCTCGGCGCGTTCAACGCCCTGCCCGGCTTGCCCTTGGATGGCGGCCGGCTGGTGGAGTCCGCGGTCTGGAAGCTGACCGGCTCCCAGTTCAAGGGAACGATCGCCGCCTCCTGGGTGGGCCGTTTCATCGTCATCGGCGTCCTGGCCTGGTTCATCGTGGTGCCGTTCCTCAAGGGCGAGCAACCCCAGCTGCTGACCATGGTGGTCGGGGTGATGGTGGCGGTCTTCATGTGGCAGGCCACCACGGCGCTGATCAACCACGCCAAGATGATGCTGAACCTGCCCAAGGTGATCGCCGGGGACCTGATGTCCCCGGCCAGCGCGATGATGTCGGTGGCCACGGTGGCCGACGTGCTCACCCGCAGGCGGAACCGCGGCGGTCAGATCATCCTGGTCGACCCGCAAGGCATGCCCTGCGGCGTGGTCGACGAGCAGGCGTTGAGCCGGGTGGACCCGGCCTCGGCCGCGCAGGTCTCCGCGCTGGCGGTATCCCGCGCCCTGGGCCGCGGCGCCGTCGTAGCCCAGGACTCCGACGGCCGCCAGCTCATCGACTACCTGGCCAGCGTGAGCACCGCAGAGTACGCGGTCATCGATGCGCGCGGCACCGTGGTGGGTCTGCTGCACCAACGCAAGATCATCGCGGCCGTCACCGGCCGCAAAGCCTAAAAGCTCTACAACAAAGGAAAACTCAGTGAGTGCTCAGAACACCGCAGCGCCGCATGGCGCGAATGCCCGGCGCGGCCCCTTCCGCGTCGGAGACCGCGTCCAGCTGACCGACCAGAAGCGCCGGATCAACACCATCACCCTGGAGGACGGCGGAGAATTCCACACCCACCAGGGAGTGCTGGGACATGACGCGATCATCGGGGCGCTGGAAGGCAGCGTGATCGAAAACGTCGAAGGCGTGCGCTACCAGGTGCTGCGTCCGCTGGCGAAGGACTTCGTGCTGTCCATGCCGCGCGGCGCGGCCGTGGTCTACCCCAAGGATGCCGCGCAGATCATCCAGTTCGGCGACATCTTCCCCGGAGCGCGCGTGGTGGAGGCCGGCGTGGGTTCCGGAGCGCTGTCGATCTCGCTGTTGCGCGCGGTCGGCGACCAGGGCTACCTGCATTCCTATGAGCGCCGCGAAGAATTTGCGGATATCGCCCGCGGCAATATCTCCACGGTCTTCGGCGGTGAGCACCCGGCCTGGCATTTGTCCATCGGCGACTTCCAGGAGAAGGTGCTCGAGCTGGAGGAACCGGGCAGCGTGGACCGCGTGGTGCTGGACATGCTTTCGCCCTGGGAATGCCTGGACGCGGTAGCGACCGTACTGGCTCCGGGCGGGGTGTGGACCAACTATGTGGCCACCGTGACCCAGATGTCCCGCGTGGTGGAGGCGATTCGCGCCTCGGGGCAGTTCACCGAGCCCGAATGCTTCGAAACCATGGTGCGCGGCTGGCACGTTGATGGCCTGGCGGTCCGCCCGGATCACCGCATGGTGGCGCACACCGCATTCTTGATCACCGCCCGCCGCCTGGCCGACGCCCAGGACGGCATCCCGAAGGCCAAGCGCATCAAGGAGCACGGCTACTCGGCCGAGGACCTGAACGCCTGGACACGGGAGCATGACAAGGAGCAGTGGACCGAAACCGCGCTTGGCGAACGCGGTATTTCGCCGAAGAAGCTGCGTCGTGCCGCCAAGGACGCCAACCGTCCGAACCGGATCCGCGAAGGCGAAAACGTCTCAGATACCGAGAACTAGCGTTTCAATATGTGAACTAAAGCCCCGGGAAATTCAATCCCGGGGCTTTACGTTCATAGGATGGACTCAGAACGACCCGCACAGCCAGCACCAGTAGCTGGCCACGCGTGGCGAACGGCGAGGTTTGGGAGAATACAACGTGAGCGAAAACAACGAGGCGCAACGCGTCGCCGAACGGCTTCAGATGACCGAACGCCAGGTCAACGTGCTGCGCGAGAAGAACCGCAACCTGGACAAGCAGCTTGCCGGGATCAGCGGAAACAACCAGCGCCTCGTGGCCCTGTTGGAGCAGACTCGCGAACAGATCATCAACCTCAAATCCGCGCTGGAAAAAGACGGCGATACCCCGTTCAGCCACGGCACCATCGTGGCCAAGCACCCACGCAAGCATCCCGAAGCAGGCCTGGGCATCGAAACCACCGCCGCGCAGGCGGTGGATGTGATCCACTCCGGACGCAAGATGCGTGTGGCCATCAGCCCGCTGCTGGATTTCGCCAAGCTGCACGTTGGCCAGCAGGTGCTGCTCAACGAGGCGCTGGTGGTCGTTGCGGGCCTGGGCTACGAGCAGTCCGGCGACCTGGTCACGATCAAGGAAATCCTCGAAGACCACCAGGCGGTGGTGATGGCGCGCGGCGATGACCAGCGAGTCATCGAATTCGCCGAGCCGCTGCGCGGGGAACACCTGCGCGTCGGGGACCAGCTCACCATCGATGCCCGCACCGGTCTGGCGGTCAACCGGGTGCAGCTGACCGATATGCAGTCGCTGGTGCTCGAAGAGGTGCCGGATATCGACTATTCCGATATCGGCGGCCTGAATTCGCAGATCGAAGCGATCCAAGACTCGGTGGAGCTGCCTTTTGCCCACCCCGAGCTCTACCGCGAACACGGGCTGAGCGCACCGAAAGGCATCCTGCTCTACGGCCCTCCGGGCTGCGGCAAGACGCTGATCGCCAAGGCCGTGGCCAATTCCCTGGCCCAGCGCGCCGCGGCCCGCAAGGGCACCGGCCAGGCGAGAAGCTACTTCCTGAATATCAAGGGTCCGGAACTGCTCGATAAGTATGTGGGCGAAACCGAACGGCATATCCGGCTGATTTTCGCCCGAGCCCGGGAGAAGGCGCTGCACGGGGACCCGGTGGTGGTGTTCTTCGACGAGATGGAATCCCTCTTCCGCACCCGCGGGTCCGGGCTGTCCTCGGATGTGGAAACCACCATCGTGCCGCAGCTGCTGGCCGAAATCGACGGGGTGGAACGCCTGGATAACGTGATCGTCATCGGCGCGTCCAACCGCGAGGACATGATCGACCCGGCGATCCTCCGCCCGGGACGGTTGGATGTGAAGATCAAGATCCGCCGCCCCGACGCGCGAGGGGCCAGCGAAATCTTCGGCAAATACCTGACCACCGAGCTGCCGCTGCACGAATCCGAGGTGGCCGCCGACTCCGGGGACGCCCAAGAGACCGTGGACCGGATGATCGCCGGCACCGTAGCGGCCATGTACTCCACCGAGCAGTTCAACGAATTCTTGGAGGTCACCTACGTCAACGGCCAGGTGGAGGTGCTCTACTTCAAGGACTTCTCCTCCGGCGCGGTCATCCACAATGTGGTGGACCGGGCCAAGAAGCACGCGATCAAGGCGCTGATCACCAGCGGGGAACGCGGGCTGAAGATGGAATACCTGCTGCGCGCGGTGCGCGAGGAATTCGCCGAGCACGAGGATATGCCAAATACCACCAACCCGGATGACTGGGCGCGGATCTCCGGGCGCAAGGGCGAGCGGATCAGCCACATCCGTTCGCTGGTCAAGGCGAAGGACGCCTTGTGAGCGCCCGGCGCCTGGTCGGCCTGGAAACCGAATACGGGATCATTCGACCCGCGATGCCGCAAGCCAACTCGACGGTGCTCTCGGCGCAGATCGTCGACGCCTACGCCCAGCTGGTGCGCGACTCCGGCTCCGATGCCCGGGCCGCGCGCTGGGACTACTCCGATGAATCGCCGCTGGCCGATGCGCGCGGGCATTCGGTGGATCGTGCCCTTGCGCATCCGAGCCAGCTGACCGACTCCGAGCCCACGCTGGGGGACTCCGCGGTCTGGACGGCCGAATCGATTGCGCTGGACGGCAACGACGCCCGCGTCGGCGCCACGCTGTACCAGGAGAAGGACGCCACCGATGTGGTGATGAACATGGTGCTCGGCAACGGCGCGCGGCTCTACGTGGATCACGCGCACCCCGAATATTCCAGCCCCGAGGTCACCTCGCCGCGCGCCGCGGTGCTCTGGGACCATGCCGGGGACGAGGTGATGCGCCGGGCTGCGGCTAGCGCCGCAACGCTGGGCAGCGGCGAATTGCTGCTCTACAAGAACAACACGGACAACAAATCCGTCTCCTATGGTTCGCACGAAAACTATCTGGTGCCACGCGAGGTGGAATTCTCCGCGCTGGTCAGCGGGCTGACCGCCTTCTTCGCGACACGGCAGATCTTCTGCGGCGCCGGACGCGTGGGCCGCGGCATGCTCGGGCGCGGGGCCGAATTCCAGATCTCCCAGCGCGCCGACTTCTTCGAGGCCGAGGTGGGCCTGGAAACCACCATCAACCGCCCGATCATCAATACCCGCGACGAACCGCACGCCAACTGGGACAAGTACCGCCGGCTGCACGTGATCATCGGGGACGCGAACCTCGGACAGATTTCCACGCTTCTGCGTGTGGGCACCACCAATCTGGTGCTCAGCCTCATCGAAGCGGGAATGTCCCCGAAGCTCGAGCTGGCGGACCCGGTGGCCGCGCTGCAGCAGATCAGCCACGACCCCTCGCTGCGCGCCACGGTGGCGCTGCGCGGCGGCCGCAGTCTCACTGCAATTCAGATCCAGCGCAGCTACCTGGAGGCCGCCGAAAGCTTCTGCGCGCAGCGGGATCTGCAAGATCCGGATACCACCGAGATCCTTCGCCGCTGGCGCGACATCCTGGACACGCTCGAAAGGGATCCGCTGGAAGCGGCCGCGCAGGTCGATTGGGTGGCGAAGTACAAGCTGATGAAGTCCTTCACCGAACGGCACTCGGTGGGCTTCGATGATGCCCGGGTGGCCCTGATGGATCTGCAATGGGCGGATCTTCGCCTGGACAAGGGCCTGTATTACCGGATGGCTTCGCGGGGCCTGATCGAAACCATCTTCAGCCAAGCCGAAATCAACGCCGCGGTGGATCATCCGCCCGAGGATACCCGCGCCTACCTGCGCGGCATGACGCTGCAGCGCTATGCGCCATATGTGGTGGCCGCGAACTGGGACGCGTTGTCCTTCTCGGTGCCCGGCGCCCGCAAGGTCAGCCGATTCCACATGCCCGAGCCGCTGGCCGGCAGCCGGGCGCAGGTGGGGGAGCTCTTCGACGCCGAACTGGAAATCGCCGAGTTCATCGAGCAGTTGGCACGACGGCGCTAAACGGCGCAGAATGAAAACCAGAGGCGCGCAAAAACGTGGCGTTTCGACAGACTTTAGGAGAAGACCATGACCCAGGAAAATTTCTCAGCTCGCCGCGAAACCCAAGCGCAAGCGCTCGAAACCGAGCAGGTGCAGGCGAACACGACCGGCACCAGCGCAGGCGTCGATGACCTGCTCGATGAAATCGACTCGGTGCTCGAGTCGAATGCCGAAGAGTTCGTGCGTGGATTCGTCCAAAAGGGTGGCCAGTAACCCGCGGGTGCAGCAGGTAACCGTTGCCTATGGGCAACATCATTGAGGGGAAGTAACTTCTGGTGGATCGCAGAATCTTCGGTCTGGAGACCGAGTTTGGGCTGAATTACGTGCCGTCCGACGGGCGGCGGCTCACCCCGGAAGACGCGGCCCGGCACCTTTTCCGGCCGGTCGTCGCCTGGGGGCGTAGCTCCAACGTGTTCCTGAACAACGGTTCGCGGCTCTATCTCGACGTCGGTTCCCATCCGGAATACGCCACCGCCGAATGCGATCAGCTCCTGCAGCTGATCGCCCATGACCGGGCGGGGGAGGCGGTGATGCTCGATTTGGTCGAGCAGGCCGAGGAGCAGCTGCTCGAAGAAGGCCACGAGGGCCGTTTGTTCCTGTTCAAGAACAACGTGGACTCGGCCGGCAACTCCTACGGCTGCCACGAGAACTACTTGATTCCACGCAAAATCGAGTTCAAGCGGCTCGCCGACATGCTCATTCCATTTTTGGTCACCCGCCAGCTGCTCTGCGGTGCCGGGCATCTGGTGCAGGTTCAGGACCAAACCAAATTTGTGTTCTCCCAGCGTGCGGACCATATGTGGGAGGGCGTCTCCTCGGCGACCACCCGTTCGAGGCCGATTATCAACACCCGCGACGAACCGCATGCCGATGCCGAATACCATCGCCGCCTGCATGTCATCGTGGGGGATTCCTCGATGAGCGAAACCACGCAGCTGCTGAAGATCGGGGCCACCGACCTGGTCTTGCGGCTGATCGAGTCGGGGGAGATCTACCATGATCTGCGCCTGGAAAATCCGATCCGCTCGATCCGCAGCATCTCCCATGAATTCACCGGCCAAACGGTGGTGCGTTTGATGTCCGGCGACGAGCCGACGGCCTTGCAATTGCAGTGGAAGATCCTGGAACTGGTCAAGGCGTTTGTGGCCCGCCATGGGGCACACCACGACCAGGTCGAACGGGTTCTCGAATTGTGGGAGCGGGTGCTCGTCGCCATCGAAAGCCAGGACTTCTCGCCGATCGACCAGGATATCGACTGGGCGATCAAGCACAAGCTGATCACCGGATATGCGAAGAAGAACGACTTGGCACTGGATTCGCCTCGGATCGCGCAGCTGAACCTGACCTATCACGACATCGACCCGAACCGCGGGCTCTTCCATCTGTTGCGCCGCCGCGGACTGGCCAGTTCGGTGCTTGATCCGGCGATGATCCACGACGCGGTGGAGAACCCGCCGGCCACCACCCGTGCGGCTCTGCGCAGCAAATTCATTCGCGCCGCGCGCGCCACCGGCCGGCGCTACTCAACCGACTGGGTCCATATGAAGTATGAGGAAGGCGAGGGCGGGGTCGTGTTGTGCAAGGATCCCTTTGCCACCTCTAATTCGGCGGTTGATGAGCTCATTGATGTGATGCGCCGCCCCGTATGACCAGCTGAAAACAAGTATTTTCACAGTAAATACCCCTAAGCTAGATGCAGATCGTCGCGCGCCCTTGCTTCGGCAAGATGCGTCAGCAGAACAAATAATTCTTATCGGAAAGAAGATTCGTGCGAAAAGTTTTGGCAGTATGTGCAACCGCGTCCGTCTTGGCCCTCGTCTCCTGTGGTTCGGGCTCCAGCTCCGTGAGCAAGGTCGAGGTGAAGCCAGCCGCAGACGAGCAGACCGCGCCCGAGGTTAATTTCAAGGCTCCGCTGCTTACCGAGAAGGAAGAGGCAGTCACCGTCGTCGAGGGTGATGGTCCCGATATCAAAGATGGCGACACCATCGACATCCAGTCGGGCCTCTACAAGACCATCGACGGGCAGCTGACCAACGAAAACTTCACCGGCGCCACCACGCAGATGCCGGTGGACGCCACGCTTAAAGAGCAGATGCCTGAACTCTATGAGACCCTGCTGACCTCGCAGGTCGGGGACTGGATCGCCTACGCGGCCATCGACGGAGTGCAGCAGCCCGACGGCAGCATCGCCGAGCCTGCCGAGGGCGCTCGCGCCGAACGCCTGATCGTCATCAAGATCGCCGACTCCGTCGGTGCCAGCAAGCCGCTGACCCAGGACGAGGTCAAGAAGCTGAAGGACGACGGGAAACTGCCAACCGTAAAGACCGGCAAGGGCGACCCGATCATCACCATCCCTAAGGACACCGAGGCACCCGAGGGCCTCGTAGTGGATGTCCTCGAAGAGGGCACCGGTCCGGAAGCCACCGAAACCGCCAGCGCCAACGTCCACTACCACGGCGTGCGTTGGGAAGACGGCAAGAAGTTTGACGGGAACTTCGGCGACGACAAGGGCTTTGACATGCAGATGTCCGGCGGCGTGATCGAGGGCTGGCTCGAAGGCCTGAAGGGCCTGAAGGAAGGCAGCAAGGTCTTGCTGACCATCCCGTCGAATATGGCCTACGGTGACGACGCTTCCTCCGGACGTCCAACCGGACCGCTGGTGTTCTACGTAGAATTAGACAAGGTAACCGAAAGCAAGTAACAGAAAGGCCGTAAACATGTCCTTTGGAGAACGTAATTACGACCGCACCAAGCCTGAAATCGACTTTCCAGGTACCGACGCGCCCACCGAACTGGTCATCACCGACCTGATCGAGGGCGACGGCGCCGAGGTCACCCCGGGCACCACCGTCCAGGCGCACTATGTAGGCGTTTCCTGGTCCACGGGCGAAGAGTTCGACGCGTCCTGGAACCGTGGTTCGACCCTCGACTTCCCAGTGGGCGTCGGCATGGTCATCCAGGGTTGGGACCAGGGCCTGTTGGGCATGAAGGTCGGCGGCCGCCGCCGTCTGGAGATCCCTTCCGAGTTGGCCTACGGCGAACGCGGCGCACCGGGCGCCATCGCGCCGAACGAAGCCTTGATCTTCGTGGTTGACCTGATGGGCACCAAATAATTCATTGAAGAAAGCCCCAAGAGTTGCGTACATTTTCGCAATTCTTGGGGCTTTCCTCGTCTTCAAAGTCTTAGATCGGCGCGGAAGTTCGTTAGGGTAGGCACGTGAGCACAAAGCAGAGTGACGGACCCAGCAAGGCGGAACGCCTGACAAGTCTCATCTACGCGTTGGCGACTACCGAACGGAAGTTCAATGCCGAACGCATCGGAGACTATCTGAACCCCGGCGGCAACCCGGAGGCCCGTGAAAAGGCCATCGAACGGTTGAAGGATGAGATCCGCAACGAGTTCGGGCTGCGGCTGATCTCCGAAAGCATCGACGGGACGGCGTACTACCGGATAGATACCAGCGACTGGTTCCTGCCCGCAGTGAACTTCACCGTCGCCGAAACCGGGCTGATCGCCCTCGCGGCGAGCCTCTGGAAGGATTCGAAACTCCAAGCCCTCGCGCTCAGCGCCGCCGCGCGCATCACCGGCACGCAGAGCACCGAGCTGAGCATCGCACCCTATGCCGCGGCAATGCTCCCGCGGCTATCCATGGACGACCCAAATTTCAAGACCTGCGCGCTGGCGGTCTTCAACAGGAAAACGCTGAAGTTCGACTACCAGGACGCCCAGGGAAACACGAGCAAGCGTGTGGTGGATATGTGGGGGATCGGCCAACGATTCGGCAATTGGTACTTCACCGGCTGGGACCACTCGCGCGCCGCGCCGCGCGTTTTCAGGCTCAACCGCGTGCAGGGAAACTTTGCCACCCAGGTTCGCCGCGACGGCGCGTCCAGCGGGGATTACCGGGCACGGCCAGAAGATTTTTCGATGACCCGGGTGCTGCAGGATTTTGACCTGCGCAACCCCGGGCATCTCGCGGTGGTGGAACTGCTCGACGAGCGGGCCACCCCGCTGCGGGCCCGGGCGATCAATGGGACGCGCAGCTCCGCGACGCTCAATATCGGATATGCCGACCGGCATTCCTTTGCGGCCGAGCTAGCCAGCTACGGGGCGTCCATCAGGGTTCTGGAACCAGCACCACTGGTTTCCCAGGTGGCCGCTATTCTCCGCCAGGCCCGTGCGGCGCAGGCCGATATTCCCACGCGCCCGGCGGTGCAGAGCGCAAAGTTCACGCCGCACCGCGCCATGGGACGAAGCTCAACCGCCCAGCAGGTGATGCGGAATATCGACATGATCCAGTTCGTGGTCGCCCAGGGCTCGGCGACCATCGGCGAGTTGAGCGAACGCTACTCGTTGACGCAGGCGAAGGTCCGCGACGAGCTGGCGATGATCATGATGTGCGGTGTGCCAAATGGCCAGCACGATGAACTGATCAACGTGAACGATGGCGATCTGGATTCGGACGTAGTCACCATCTCCAACGCGGCCCTGCTTGCCGAACCGCAAAAGCTTGCCCCGCTGGAAGCCGTCGCGGTGCTGGGCGGTTTGAACGCCCTGGGCAGCATCCCGGAATTTGAACACCGCGACGTGCTGCAGACCGCGTTGGAGAAGATCAATGCCGCGGTGGCACGCTTCGAGGGGTGGAATGGGGCGTTGGGCTTTGCCTTGACCCAGGTCCGCGAGCATGACACTCCGGGCCAGCTGATCCAGGCGCTGCGCAACGCCGAGGTCGTGGAAATCGACTACTATTCGGCGAATTCGCAAACCCACCAGTTGCGCGTCATTGAACCCTTGCGGATCATCGAAGACGGTCCGGTCCAGTACCTGCGTGCGTGGTGCCGTACCCGCGAGGCAATCCTCACCTTCCGGGTTGACCGCGTGCTCGAAGTCACGCTCACCGGGGAGCGCTTTGAACTCACCGAGCGCCATCGGGATGTCGAGAAGCTGGATTTCAGCTATTCGGCAAACAGCGATGATCTAGTAGTTGAATTTTTCGTGCATCAGGACGTTCTGCCGGTGATCGAGGCGTTCAACCCGGTAGCATGGTCTCAATCCAAGGTTGACTCGGGTCATCTCGCGAAAGTGCAGCTATCGGACCATCTCGTTGCGGCCCCTTGGGTGGCCCGCAACGGCGGTAAGATTGCTGTAGTCGCCCCTGACGCTACACGCGAACGCGTGACTAAGTGGTTGGACGACGCTATCAGAATGTATGAGGATTGATAGATGCTTCCTTGGTGGTTTTGGGTTCTCCTATGGACCGTCCTAGTCCTTGCAACGCTGCTCCTGGCGGTGTTTGCCGGCTTCCGTTTGTTCCGCCGCGGCATGGCCGTGCTCGGCAGCGCCTCGGACGCGGCTGACCATATTAGCGGCGAATTCGCCAAGCCCGGCAGCGTAGTTGACTACGCGCCGGTGGGGCGGCGGTACCCCCACGGAACCGATGCAACTCATGGCGATCCAGAGAAGATCTCCAAGAAGAGGCTGAAGGGCAAAGCCGAACGAATCGAGGCGCGACGTGTTAAGCGCGTGGCTCGTCGCAGTGATCGAGGACAGGCGCAAAACATGCGCGATCTGAATCTGTTCTGACGTAGACTTAAGTTTGAGAGAAGGGAACCAACATGTTTGGTGGTTTACAGGGATGGCATTTGGTCATCATTATCGTTTTGGCATTGCTGCTCTTCGGTGCGCCGAAGCTTCCGGGTTTGGCGCGCTCAATGGGTCAGTCACTGCGTATTTTCAAGTCTGAGGTTCGTCAGATGAAAGACGATGACAAGCCGGAAACCGTTGACGGGACCGTGAATGAACCGAATCCCGACGAAAAGAACAACTCGTAGACCTTTTCAGTGGTAAATAGCAAAGATAAGGCACCGCGGTCCAAGAAAAAGACGCGGTCCAAAGACGCCGAGGGGCGGATGTCCCTCAAAGACCACCTGATCGAAGCGCGCAATCGGCTCTTCAAGTCGTTGATCGCCCTGGCGATCGGTACCGTGGCAGGGTTCTTCCTCTACGACGAACTCCTCGCGCTGCTCATCGAACCGGTGAAGGCAGCCGGGGGATCGGTGAACTTCACCGCGGTAATGTCTCCTTTCGACATTCTGCTGAAGGTCGCGATCTTCGTTGGCATAGTCGCTTCCTCCCCGGTCTGGATCTACCAGATCTGGGCCTTTATCGTGCCCGGATTGAAAAAGAAGGAACGCCGCCTGGGCTATTCCTTCGCCGCCGCAGCCGCACCCTTGTTCCTCGGTGGCGTGGCCATGGCCTACTTCGTGCTTCCTTTTGCATTGCAGTTCTTTATCGGGCTGGCTCCGGAGAATTCCGAAACTCTGTTCACCATCGATACCTACCTGCCATTTATCTTCCGCCTGCTGCTCGCCTTCGGCCTGGCCATGCTGGTACCGGTCTTGATGGTGGGTTTGAACATGGTCGGAGTGCTGCATTCAAAGGTCATTCTCAAGAACTGGCGGATTACCGTCTTCCTCATCGCCCTCGTGGCAGCCATGGCGGCACCAGGCGGCGACGCGATCACCATGTTCGCGCTAGCTGGACCGCTCTTCCTGACCTTCGCAGCGGCCACGCTGTTCTGCTTCCTGAACGACAAGAAGCGGGCCAAGAAGCAGGCGGCACAAGATGCGGCAAACGAGAATATGGCGGACGGGACCGCCTCATCGATCGATGAACCAAGTACCGAGGTCTAGCACCAATAGCTAAGTGTTTCGGAACGGCGATCCCGTTCCAGAAAGTGAACGGCCGATAGTGACTTCACCCGCGGAGCGATACGCGAATTCCAAGGAACGACAGGTCGAAAGCGGCACCTATTTGCCCGACTTCCGTGCCAGCGTGTCCTTCAACCTCGACGAATTCCAGTCCCAAGCCTGCCAGTCGGTGGCCAACGGCCATAGCGTGCTGGTCGCCGCGCCCACCGGTGCGGGCAAGACGGTAGTCGGTGAATTCGCTATCTATCAGGCGATTCACGAGCACCGCAAGGCCTTCTACACCACCCCGATCAAGGCGTTGAGCAACCAGAAGTATTCCGAACTGGTCAAACGCTACGGGCCGGAGCAGGTCGGGCTGCTCACCGGCGACACCTCGATCAACAGCGAAGCCCAAGTGGTGGTCATGACCACCGAAGTGCTGCGCAATATGCTCTATGCGGACTCCCGCACGCTGGACGGGCTGGGCTACGTGATCATGGATGAGGTCCATTACCTCGCCGATAAGTTCCGTGGCGCGGTGTGGGAAGAAGTCATCATCCACCTGCCCTCGAACGTACAGACAATTTCCTTGTCGGCCACCGTATCCAACGCCGAGGAATTCGGTGGTTGGCTGGACACCGTGCGCGGGCAGACCGACATCATCGTCTCCGAGCATCGCCCCGTCCCGCTCTTTCAGCACGTGATGGTCGGCCCTGAGCTCGTGGATCTCTTCGCCGAAGACGTCGCCTTTGACCGGGCGGCGGACGAAGATGCCAAGATCAGCGTCAACCCCGAATTGCGCAAGCTGGTTCGCAGCAACCGTCCGGCCGGACGCCCCCAGCGTGGCGGACGGGGTCCGCAACGCGGCCGTGCCCAAGGACCGGGCCAGAGCCGCCGGGTCAGCCGCCGCGACGTGATCTCCCGGTTGGATAAGGCCGAACTGCTGCCGGCGATCTTCTTCATCTTCTCCCGCAAGGGCTGCGACATGGCCCTGCAGCAGTGCGTCTCGGCGGATCTGCGGCTCACTACGAACGAGGAAGCCGCGCAGATCGCCGAGGTGCTGGATGAGGTCGCCTACCGGATACCCGGTGAGGACCTCGATGTGCTCGAATTCTGGTCCTGGCGCGACGGACTGCTGCGCGGGATCGCCTCGCACCATGCAGGCCTTCTGCCGATCTTCAAAGAAATTGTGGAAGACCTTTTCGCCCGAAATCTGATCAAGGTGGTCTTCGCGACCGAAACGCTGGCCTTGGGTGTTAATATGCCGGCCCGTTCGGTGGTGCTGGAAAAGCTGGTGAAATTCAACGGCGAATCCCATGTGCAGATCTCCTCGGGGGAGTACACCCAGCTCACCGGGCGTGCAGGACGCCGCGGCAT
Organism: Glutamicibacter sp. 363; assembly: GCF_052379505.1. Lineage (NCBI taxonomy): Bacteria > Bacillati > Actinomycetota > Actinomycetes > Micrococcales > Micrococcaceae > Glutamicibacter > Glutamicibacter sp. 363. The sequence continues at coordinate 41,724 of NZ_JBQSYR010000021.1, forward strand.
CGATGTTGAGGGCCACTCGATCGTGCTGTGGAATCCGGATATCGAACCGGAAGCCTTGGCCGGGTTGGCCTCCCGGCGTACCTACCCGCTGAACTCTTCCTTCCGCCCGACCTACAACATGTCCACCAACCTGCTGGCGCAGTTCGGACGCGAACAGACCCGCCAGATCCTGGAGTCGTCTTTCGCGCAGTATCAGGCGGACCGTTCGGTGGTCGGCATGGCGCGGCAGGTGCGTTCGCGCGAGGAGTCGTTGGCCGGCTACGAGAAGTCCATGGAATGCCATCTGGGGGACTTCCGCGAATATCTGAAACTCCAACGCGACCTTTCCGAAGCCGAGAAGCGGGCGGCCAAGAACCGCAAGAACCTGCGCCGCTCGGCCGCAGAAAATTCCCTGCAGTCGGTGATCCGCGGCGATGTCGTTGATCTGCCCGGCGGACGACGATTCGGGCGGGCGGTCATCGTCGCCCTGGACGAGTCGCTGTACAAGCCGCGCCACACGGTACTGACCGAAGAAGGCCAACTGCGCCGGCTCTCCGTCGATGACCTCAACGGTCCGATAGAGATCATCTCCCGCATCCGGATCCCCAAGGGGTTCACCGGAAAGAGCCCGAAGGAACGCCGGGATCTGGCCACCGCCCTGCGCAATGCGATCGCCGATGAACGCCCTCCGCGACAGGACGCCCAGAGCTTCAATTTTGACGGTGCGGACTCCGTCGAACGCGAGAGCGACAAGCTGCGCCTGGCCATGAAGGACCACCCCTGCCACGCCTGCTCCGACCGGGACGCGCATATGCGCTGGGCCGATAGGTACTGGAAGCTGAAGAAGGACACGGACAAGGCACGCCGCGCGATCCGCGGGCGCACCAATACGATCGCCACCGAGTTCGACAAGGTCTGCAAGGTCCTCGAGCGGTTCGACTACCTGATTCCCAGCAATGACGGCGAAGACTACGAAATTACCGCCTCGGGCCGTCGGCTGCGTCGCATCTATGGCGAACGCGACCTGTTGACCAGCCAAGTCCTGGAAACTGGCAAGCTCAACGGGCTGCACCCCGAAGAGCTCTGCGCGGTGGTTGCGGCGCTGGTCTACCAGGGGCGCCGTGACTACGACAGGCCCGATCCGAAGATGCCCACCGACCGGGTCGGCGATATCTGGACCCAGACGATCAATATCTGGGGCACGCTCTCGGACGCCGAGGAGGCACTGGGGCTGAACCCCACCGCACCGCCCGAGGCCGGACTGATCTGGCCCATGTACAAGTGGTCGCGCGGCGCTTCGCTCAACAGCGCACTGCGCGGGGGAGATATGGCCCCGGGCGACTTTGTGCGCTGGGCCAAGCAGGTGATCGACACCCTGGACCAGTTCGGCAAAAACACCGACCTGCCGGTGGAGCTGGTCAGGTCCGCACGCCAGGCAGTTGACCTGGTCAAGCGTGGGGTCATCGCCTATTCGAACGTCCTTGATTAATCGCAGCCGGTTTGAGAACAAAGGAAAATAACTCGTGGCACTAACCCTGTACCGCAATGGATCCATCTATTCCGCGGCCGATCCTTTCGCAACGGCTCTGGTCATCGACGGGGATACCGTCGCCTGGCTGGGCGGTGAAGAGGCCGCCGACCGTTATGCGGCAAAGGCCGATCGGGTGATAGATCTCCAAGGCGCCTTGGTGACCCCGGCGTTTGTGGAGTCCCATGCCCATTTGGCGGCCCTTGGCCGCAGCCTCGGGGGAGCGGACCTGACCGGCGCCGGCTCTGCCACCGAACTGCTCAGCCTGCTGGCGCAGCGTGCCAAAACCGCCGAAGATGTGGTGGTTGGCCAGGGCTGGGACGAAACCGCGTGGTCCGAGCCTTCGCTTCCGAACGAAACGGATCTGACCTCGGCCGCCGCTGGCCGGCCATATTACCTGTCCAGGCGCGACGTGCACAGCGCCCTGGTGAACCGGGAGCTGCTGGACCGCCTCGGTCTGGGCTCCATCACCTCGGGCCTGGTCCGCGGCGCCGAGCACGACGAGGTACGCCGGGCGTTGCTGACCCAAGGCCCAGCGGTGGAGCAATTCCAGCAGCTGGCCCTGGAGCACTACGCCTCGCGTGGCTTTGCCACGGTCGTGGAGATGGCCGCCCCGCAGCTCGAGGGCCGTGCGGCGCTGGACCAGCTGCTGGCCAAGGACCTCACTGCTTTGCCGCAGGTCTACGCTTACTGGGGCGAGCTGGTGGACAGCGCCGAGCAGGCCGATGAACTGATGCGCTCCTTCCCGCCGGGCCGGGTGCTTGGACTTGGCGGAGACCTGAGTGTGGATGGATCGCTAGGCAGCCGCACCGCGTACTTGCGCGAAGACTACAGCGATCAGCCCGGCCACCGCGGCCAGGCCTATCTGAGCGTCGAGCAGATCGCCGGACACCTGATCGCCTGCTCGGAGCAGGGGATCCAGGCAGCGTTCCACGTGATCGGCGATGCGGCCCTGGATCTGCTGCTCGCGGGCTTTGATGCGGCGGCGCAGCGGATCGGTGTAGCCAAGCTGCAGTCGGCGCGGCACCGCTTGGAACATGTGGAGATGGTAGATGAGCCAACTCGTGCACGGTTGCTTTCCTACTCGATCACCGTGTCCATGCAGCCGGGCTTCGACGCGCTCTGGGGCGGCCCTGAAGGCATGTACGAGCAACGCCTAGGCGAGCGCGCGGCAACGATGAACAATCTTTCTGCCATGCTTTCCAGCGGCGTTCCGTTGGTGCTTGGCTCTGACGCCCCGGTCACCGAGGTCGATGGTTGGGCCGTGGTGCGCGCGGCCATGTCCATGAGCAACCCGGAGGCACGTATTTCGGCTCGCGCCGGATTCATGGGCCAAACCCGCTCGACCTATCGTGCGATGGGGGAACTGAACCCGTTTGCCGGGCAGCTGGTTATCGGCGCTCCGGCCACCTTCGCGGTGTGGAGCGCGTCCGAATTGGCGATTCAGACCCCGGATGAGCGGATTAGTTCCTGGAGTACCGATGCCCGGGCGGGAACGCCGATGCTTCCGGTGGTTGATGAAGAGATTCCGCGGTGCTTGCGAACCGTGCGTGCCGGTGCCACGATCTTCGACCGGATGGATTAGCGGAATTAGCCCTCAGCATAATCCCCTCTGCTTCAAGTTCTTCGATATCACAAATCTAGGCTTTGACAAGTATAGATTTAGTGAAGATTGTAGTCACCATATGGTTGACAGCCGGGGTAGGGGAACGACTAGGCTGGGGGACAGCGCCTCATCGTAATGCACTGCATTGCGTTCGAAACGACGCAGTACGATAGCGATCCCCGGTGACCTTAGATAACATTTCGCACGCTTCACGTATGTGAGATTGGGCCGAAGTCACCGGGGATTGCTGTGTCTAATAGTGCTGCGGGTTTCCGGGTGACTATACTTTGAATTTGGCTTTACTCTCCGCCCTGTTCGCAGGTTGGAACTTCTGTTGTATATCTAGAAAGGTGCCGCCGCGTGCGCGTCATTACGATCATTCCGACTTATAACGAATTGGAGTCGCTCCCACTGACGGTGGGGCGTCTTCGACAGGCCGTTCCGGATTCGGATGTTTTGATCGTGGACGATAACTCCCCGGACGGCACCGGTGAACTTGCGGACAAGTTCGCGGCCGAGGACTCATCGGTCCACGTCCTTCACCGGACCGGCAAGGAAGGCCTGGGCGCCGCCTACATCGCTGGCTTCCGCTGGGCGCTGGAACGCGACTACGACGTGCTGGTGGAAATGGACGCCGATGGCTCGCATATGCCTGAGCAGCTTCCACGCCTGCTGGAGGCCAGCGCCGCCGGCGCCGACCTCGTCATTGGTTCACGCTGGGTCAAGGGCGGTGAGGTCGTCAACTGGCCGCTGCACCGCAAGCTGATCTCCCGCGGTGGCAGCTTCTACGCTCGCACCATGCTCGGCCTGCCGCTGCGCGACATTACCGCCGGATACCGCGCCTTCAAGCGCACCACCCTCGAAGCGATCGATTTCGACGCGGTAGAGTCCCGCGGCTACGGATTCCAAGTCGACATGACCTTCCGTGTGGCGATGCTGCGCAAGAAGATCGTCGAGGTTCCGGTGACTTTCGTGGAACGTGAACTTGGCGATTCGAAGATGAGCGGAAACATCGTGTTCGAAGCAATGTGGAACGTGACCCGTTGGGGACTAGGCGCACGTTGGAAGAAACTGACTTCCAAGAAGTAGCGCCAAGAGCGTAGAAAAGGGAGGCGGTTTCCAACTCATCGAGTTGGAAACCGCTTCCCTTTTCTGCAGAAGACTCGAAAACTACGCTGATTCGCCACGCGAAACGCGCAGGTGGGTCAGGCGGTCGCCCAAGATCTTCTCAAGTTCTTCCGTGCTACGACGCTCTAACAGCATGTCCCAGTGGGTACGTACCGGCTTTTCGTTCGCTGCTTCAGGGGCGTTAGCCTCGCCGTGGACCAGCTTTGCCTCTTTGCCGCTCTTGGTGAGCCAAGTGGCAGGAATTTCGGCTTCGGCTGCGAAGACGATGAAAATACCTTCGCCCTCTTCGGTACGGTACTCCACACGCTGACGGGCAGCCGGCTCCACACCTGCCTCAGATTCCATGCTCTGTGCACCCAGGCGCATGCCTCGTAGGCTGCGATCGCTCATGATTTCCCTCCGCGGTGTTTTAAAGAATTCGCTACACGTACCAACGATTGGTCTCACTAAATAATTCCCAGGGAATATTCGCGACACCAAAACATCCATTATACGCGTCGATGGCGGGGTACGTCATGCGCACCCCGCCATCGAACTGATGATATTCACCCTACATGCTCTGAAATTAGATTCCGGAGTTGTTTTTTGGCGATTCTACCGGTCCTTCGCCCGGGTTCTGGCTGTTGCTGAACGCACCGCCAATGCCCTTCAAGGCCTCGGTCAGCTCGCTAGGGATAACCCAGAGCGTATTGCTCGTACCCTCGGCCAGTTTTGGCAAGGTCTGCAGGTACTGGTACGCGAGCAATTCGGAATCCGGCTTACCGGCGTGAATTGCATCGAAGACCTTCTGAATAGCTTGGGACTCGCCATCAGCACGCAAGATCGATGCCTGGGCATCACCTTCGGCCTTCAGGATCGAGGACTGGCGCTGGCCTTCGGCGGTCAGGATCGAGGACTGCTTGACGCCTTCGGCGGTCAGGATCGCCGCACGGCGATCTCGATCCGCGCGCATCTGCTTCTCCATCGAATCCTGGATCGAGATGGGTGGATCGATGGCCTTCAGCTCGACGCGCGAGACACGAATGCCCCATTTGCCGGTAGCTTCGTCCAAGACACCGCGCAGCTGGCCGTTAATCTGGTCGCGGCTGGTCAGAGCCTCTTCCAGGTTCAAGCCACCGACGACGTTACGAAGCGTGGTGGTGGTGAGCTGCTCTACCGCCTGAATATAATTCGCGATTTCGTAGGTGGCGGCGCGTGGTTCGGTGATCTGGTAGTAGATCACGGTATCGATCGAAACCACGAGGTTGTCTTCGGTAATCACCGGCTGCGGTGGGAAGGAAACAACCTGCTCACGCAGATCAAGCATCGGCAGGAGTCGATCCACGAATGGGATCAGTAGCGTCAGCCCCGGGTTGAGGGTTCGATTGTATTTGCCGAGACGTTCCACAATGCCTGCGCGTGCTTGCGGCACGATACGAACACTGCGCAACAGAACGACGATCACGAAGATCGCCAGGACGACAAGTACAATCGTCGTGCCAAATCCATTTTGCATGGTGTGTACTCTCTTTCCTAGTGCGTAGTAATAGAGGTGTTAAGCCGTGATGAGATTAAGCTTCGTCTTTCGGTGCGGGGGTGAGGTACGCAGTAGCGCCCTGGATGCGGCTGACTACCGCATAGGAACCCGGAGACATGGTTGCTGCATTCGCTTCGGCTCGGGCAGTCCAGATTTCACCGGCAATTTTTGCAGATCCGGATAGACGTGACGTCGGTTCCAGAATCAGCGCATCCTGTCCGATCAAGCGTTCAATATTCGTTCGGAAGCCCTCGGGAGATTTCTTCAGATGTTTAATGGCAACCGGCCTGACCAAGAAGATCATCAACAGCGACATTAAACAGAACACGACAACTTGCAACCAGATAGGTCCGTCGAAAAGCGCTACGGCGACACCGCCCAACGCGCCCACGCCAAGCATGACGAAGTAAAGATCCAACGAGATCATTTCGATTATGGCCAACAGCAGGAATAGCGCGAGCCAAATGACCCAGGCATTGCTGATAATCCATTCTGCCGTTGTCATGGCATCCACCTTTGTTCAAAAGAGCAAGGGCCAATTGCGAGTGGCCTTTGCTCCATTCTGCCGTAAGGCGACAAGAAAAGCGGTAGTCATTTTGGGGTATTTTCTAGCCTTCGCGGACGAATATATGTACTCCAAAGGATGCGTTGACTCTTTGCGCGCCGAGGGATTCGGTCTTAGCGCGTAAATCCTCGGGGGAGAGATGATGTCCTGCCGGCCCCATGAAGGCCAAGTTGAACAGGTCGATGGTCTGCAGATCCATGGCATAGGTCAAGTTTGTCGACTGTTGATGCCGCAACCCCGCGGCACGGAACTTTTCGATCAACGAAACCTCCTTGTTTTCTGCGATCCCAAGCATTCCCAAAGACTCACGGATCTCTTGCAGATGGTCCTGCGCCGCGGTGACGACCAAGCAAACACCGTTTTCGCGTAGGACACGATGAAACTCTGCTGGATTATGTGGGGCAAAGCAGTTCAGGACCACGTCCCGCGATTGATCTGCCGACGGTAAGCGACGCCAGACGTCCCACACCATGGCCAGTGTATGCGGCAGTTTCGCCGCCCGACGCATGGCATAGCGTGAAATGTCCAAGGCCAGCGCGTCGATCTCGGTTGCGTATGCCGAAGCGATCATTTCACCCAGGTAGTAGCCAGTTCCGGCGCCGGCGTCGAGCACCTCAAGCTTGCTCTCAGAATGGTGTCCGGCAATGGAAGCACTGAGCTCCTTCGCCAAGGGTGCGTAGTGCCCTTGGTTCTGGAAGTCTTCGCGGGCGTTGACCATCGGACCAGTATCTTCGATGAAGTTTGTCCCGCGGCCGGTTAAGAAGTTGAAATACCCTTGCCTAGCCGCATCAAAACGGTGTCCGTCCGGGCAGTGCAGGCTGCGTCGCGGCTCGGTGGATAGGACCAGTGGCTGATCACAGACCGGGCACAGAACCGTGGTGCTTTTCGACATTAGAAATTCAGCTCTTCTCGGGCCTGGCCCAGATCAAGTCCTGGATAGCGGTAGAGTTCGGCCTCGCCAACGAGCGAACGAGTGAGCGCCTTGTCGATGTAGACGGTGCCAGCTAGATGATCCGTTTCATGCTGCACAATTCGTGCCTGCCAACCGGAGAATTCGCGGGTGAACATTGCTCCCTCGCGGTTGCTGTAACTGGCGCTGATCTCGGCAGGACGGTGAACTACAGCCTGGAATCCTTCGAAAGACAGGCAGCCTTCATAGAAGACCGCCTCGCGCACACCAACTGCACGATAGCTTGGATTGAAGATTTCTAGGTATTCCAAGGGAGTGCGTTCGCGTAGCGCAGCAGATTCCTCGTCAATCGGGTACAAGTCTTCGAGCACCGCAATCTGCAGCGGGATGCCGATCTGTGGCGCGGCGAGCCCCACCCCGGGAGCGGCGTACATGGTCGCTCTCATGACCGCCAGCAGCTCGTCGAGCAGCGCTGCGGGGAGCTGGCCCTCGTAGTGCTGAGCTTGTTGTCGCAGCACCGGGTGTCCTAGCTGCACAATCGGGACTACTTGATCCTTGGACTCTGCCAAGATCCCCACCACCAGATCGGTGAGGTCTTTGGCATCTAGAACTTTGCGGTCATTCACTGGGTGATCCGATCAGTCGCTTCTTCTGAATATTGCAATTGCGCCAAACGCGACTCGAGCCGGGCGCGTTCTGTGTCGTGCAGCCTGTGTCCCAGATGTTCTAATCGATCTTGGGTGTAAAGGTGCACCTCCAGGTCCCGGTCATAGAACACGTCTATGAGGTTGGCGAAACGCCGTTCCTCGTCCATTGGCATGGCCTGGCTTGAGGGTACCGAGGTGATGTGCCAGCAGCTGAATCGGGAGGCGAGGGCGAGGTAGTCCGCGGTATTCCGGCGGGTGCGGCAGAGCTGGTCAAAAGAAATTTCAATGGTTGCTCCGCGGTATCTAGCGGGGCCGATTTTGTCGTAGCCAACCTCAATGTGCACATCAAAATCTGATTCGTCAATAGGGGAGTACCCCGGGTTGAGCGTGCCAGCGCGGTAGCCTTCGCGACGCATTCCAGCCGGTGCCGCTAGCGTGCGGTAATCCACGGCTGCATCCAGCTCGAAGACATCAAAAGTTGAACGAATTAGCTCAATGGTGGGCTCCGCGAGATGGTGGAAGTACTCGTCATCCAGAAGCTTCTCTGGCTCGTAATTCGAGGTCGTAACCAGGAAAATTTCATGTTCTTGGCAGTAGCTGACGAGTTTGGCCATGAACATGGCATCACCTGGTTCAACGCAATGGAACTCATCGAACAGCAATATTTTGATGCCGGTCAGTTCACGCTCCAACCCCTGCGCAAAAACCGAGCCAAGGCTCTGCTTCTCGGCATGCTCGCCTGGCTTGTTGATCGCCCGGAAGAACTCATGGAAGTGGTAGCGCGCGGTGACGGTCTGATCCAGATCCGCGCAGAAAGCGTCTAGCAGCATCGACTTGCCACGTCCCGGCGGACCATAAACGTAGACGCCACGTGTGGCTTGAGCCGACGGGTTTGCAAACTTTTGACTCAGCAGTTGGACGAGATCTCGCTGACGCTGATCGAGGCTGAAGCTCTGGCGTTGCAGAGCCGAAATTACACGCCGCCTACGTTGCGCGACTCGACGGGTGCGCAGCAATCTAGCAGGCAGAAGTGAAGGCATGACTAAATCTTCCCATTAGCTCTAGCGACTGCCAATTTTCTTCACGCCGATGTCAGCGAGCACGAGGGACCAAGCAGGTAAGGTGACCTTGACAGAAATTCGGCAATGTATGCAATGCACCATGTCAGCAAGCTATTTACAGTAATTTAAGCTTCAAGTATTATTAGGGGAGTGGCTCGCTCATTCGACGCGCCTATGATCAAGGCAATCATAAAGTCATGACTTGGCTATCGCTTTATTCGTTCTCGTGACCATAATGGTTGCACCGAGGCCTCTTTGTGCGGCGAGTCGTTGGCATCACAAACTCCGGCCAAGCGCCTAGTCGAGGAGTGAGGATCATGACCAGTGAATACGCTGGGTTGCCAACACGCGAGGACATCATATCCAATGATCTGCTCGACATGTCCATGACGATCCTCAAGACCTTGTCGGATCCAGCCAGGCTGCAAATGCTTTGGGCGCTGACCAAGGCAGAGCATTCCTTATCGGAGCTTTCGCAATTCGTTGGAGTCAGCCCAACTGTTGCTGGCCAGCTGCTTGCGAGGCTTCGGACCACCGGAGTGCTGCAGACGCGCAAATCCGGTCGGCACGTCATCTACTCGATGCAAGACGAGCGACTCAAGAAATTCATCGGGCAGACATTGGACTTCGCCGAATACCGACTTCGCATCAGCAATGAAGACGAGCCGGCCATCTAGGCGACGCCGAGTCACGGCGGTGCATTGCCCGAATCAATCCTGCGCCAAGCAGCTAGTAATCGCCCCTACTCAACCCTTGCCTATAGAGCCGATAATCTACATTATGTAAAGTAACGGAAATCTGGCACTCCCCATGGCGGTCTTGCTCATGGCATTTGCCCCGGCTAATTGCAGTTGGGGGCATTCTAATTTCTGTCTCATTTTAGTTGAGGCAGATCCAGTTCAATATGGGCGGATAATTCTCTCCGGACGGCAAGGATATCGGTTTCACGGATGCGGGAATCGATTGCCAAATAGCGACTGTTGGCAACTGTTTTTAGAAGCAAGGCATACAGATGGCGGAACTCATTTCTGCGGAAGCAAAATGCGCCAGCTCACGCGCTGTCAGATTGAACGGAATGCGCGAATTAAACACACGTAGTCTGAGCCGATAGTCTATAGGCAGAGATAATCTCGAAGTTGTTCTCCCCCACCACTCAAGGACTGAAATCAGCCCATGTCTCCAAGCGCCCTCTATCGCACCGTTGCCAGAGCCGAAGCCGTCACCTGGACTATGCTCATCATCGCAATGATCCTAAAATACGGGGTAAAGGTCGGCGATTGGCCCGTATCCATTGCCGGTTTTATCCATGGGTTTGTCTTCCTGTCCTACGTGGTCATGTCGGTTCTCGTAGGCATGAACCAGCGCTGGAGCAAACGTCTCATTATCGGCGCCGCGGCTACCTCGATCATTCCTTACCTCACTATCCCCTTTGATAAGTGGCTGGAGAACAAGGGAAAGCTCGTTGGCGCATGGCGCACAACTGCGAGCGACCATCCTGATGACAGAAAATGGACCGATGCAGCCATGCGTTGGATGGTGGGCCGTCCGGTGCTGACCGGAGCGATCCTGTTGCTTGCGGTAGTCGGGATTTTCTCGACCATGCTGGTCCTTGGCCCTCCGGGCGGACGCGGCTAGCACCCTGCAATAGACCATGGATGTGTCGGCCCGGCTGCCCAATGCATTTTGGTGCGAGGTTGTTTTGCTACACCCGCGACAACCACTAGTCCCGAACACTTGGAAGCGTTCTACCAAACGCGGGTCAATCGGGTCGATGTCCGGGATCGGCTCCGCGCTCCCCCGCCTCGGTTCAGATGACTCAGAACCTTCCAGACGGAATTAGTCCTAGTGGTGCTTAGACTATTAGGCATGGAACCGGCCCGCGACGATCCAAGAAGATTACGCTAGAATCCTGATCAGCCAGACCTCGACGTGGAACGCAGCAACACAGCTGATCCGCTGGCCCGGCACCCGGGACATCCGCAGCCATCAGTCAAACGATGGCTACGGCTAGGAACCAGCGATATTGCAGCTCTGTACTCAACCCGAATTTCCAGCTGTCTACCAACTAGGGCACAATCCCCTGCCTTCCCAAATGAAGAGGACCGCCATGTCAATTGAACTACCGACAGTAATCATCACTGGTGGGACCGGCGGCATGGGAATAGCAACGGCAAGACTCATGGGGCGCGACCACCGAATCGTACTGGCAGACCTCGACCAGACGCGCCTCGATGATGCAGTGCGCGAGCTGGATATGGCCGGAATCGATGCAACGGGCATAGTGTGCGATATTGCCGAGAAAGCGTCCGTCGAGCACCTTTTTCAGTGCGCGGTCTCTGAGGGAAGCCACGTTCGCGCGGTGGTCCACGCCGCTGGCATCAGTCCGCAAATGGGTACGGCTGAACGCATCGCCCGCATAAATGCAACTGGCACAGTCAACATTGCGCAGGCGTTTCTCTCCAGGGCGGCCACCGGCGACGCACTGGTCAATGTGGCATCAACCGCCGGGCATAGCATTCCCAAGCTGCTGATTCCGTCGCGTGCTTTCCGACGCGCCGAGCAACAGCCCGACGCCTTTGAGCAAGCGATCGTTAAGCGAGCGAGGCTCGTCGGCCCAAAGCTGAAAGCTGGTCTGGCCTACGCGATCAGCAAGAACTTCGTCCACTGGTACAGCCGTTTCGTTGCGGCGCGGTTCGGCGAGTTGGGAGCACGGGTCGTTTCGGTCTCCCCGGGGAGCTTCGACACCGCAATGGGGCGTCTGGAGGAGAACCACGGGGCCGGCGACCTCATCAAGTCGGCAGCAATCAAGCGATTCGGCAAGCCCGAGGAAGTCGCGGCTGTTATCGCGTTCTGCGCCAGTGAAGCACCTGGCTACCTGACCGGGATCGATATTCTGGTCGATGGCGGCACCAAGGCCGGACAAGAGTTCGCAACGACACAGAAGAAGGCAGGCTGAGAGGAATAGCGCTTTCTGCTTGTTGCCCACGGCGAACGCCCGTCCCAAGTCCAGACGTGCTTCCCTGCTGAACGGGGCGCGGGCTACTAGCCTCCGGTCCCGGCCTTCTTACTTGCAGAAACCGCCGACATGGCAGCGATTCAACAGCCCGGCACCGATCGGTAAACGAAATGTGGGGCGCGGCACCCCTCGATCGCGAGGCGCCGCCACCGAGCGCGGAGCTTCACAAACAACCGCATCGTCTTCAGTTCCCTCACCAATGATCTGCCTTCCGCAGCGAATCGCTGCCGCCAGCAAGTCCCTGTTCAGCTACGCATTACCAGGGCCGGTTGGTCACGCGCTGTTTCTCCGGATTCTACGGCGGTCCCTGGAATTCCGGCAGGAGTAGCATTGGCGGTGTGCCGGGAAGCCTGCTCGCCAGGTGGTCCCGTCGGGAAGGAACTAGCCATGCGCGTCTTGATCATGTCGTTCGGTACTCGCGGCGACATCCAGCCCTATGCCGCCCTGGCCGGTGAGCTGGCACGTTCCGGGCACGACGTCACCTTTGCAGTCCCCGAGCGGTTCGCGGATCTGGTACCGCAGGGCGGAGCCGGAAGCGTCACGCACTACCCCTGCGGTTCCGAGATGCTGCGTCTGCTGCGCGAGGTCTTGCCCGAGCTGCGCGGTCCGCGCGACGCGCTGAAGACCCTGGGAATCATGACCTCCGCGATGCGCGAGCTGAACTCGGAATGCTGGGCTGCCGCGCAGTCCTTGCGCCCGGACATCGTGGTGTACCACCCCAAGTGCTTGGCCGGGCAGCACATCGCGCAGGCGCTGGGTGTGCCCGGCGTGCTTTCCCTCCCGCTCCCGTTTTTCACCCCGACGCGTGCGCATCCGGTGCCTTTCCTCGGCGGCGCCTCCTTCGGGGCGTGGGGTAACCGTGCGACTTTTGAATTCAGGCGGATGACTGGGATCCTCTACGGCGCCATGATCAATGATTTCCGGCGCGAGGTCGGTCTGGGCCGCGTTGCACGCCTCGCGGACCCGCTCAAGAATCCCGACGGGAGCCCGGTCCACGTCCTGTACCCATACAGCAAACACGTGCTGCCAATCCCCCGCGACTACCCATCCTCGGCCCACGTCACTGGATACTGGTTCCTGGATCAAGGTGATGACTCCAATTGGGAGCCACCGGCACGGCTGGTGGACTTTCTCGCGAATGGATCCCCTCCGGTGTATGTCGGGTTCGGTTCCATGGGCTTTGGCAAGGGGGCAAACGAACGCCGGCAGGCGATTTTGGCCGCGCTGCGGATTAACGGTTTGCGCGGGATCGTTGCGACCGGGTGGGGCGGGATCACCGCGGGCGAGTCCGGGACGGACGATGTCCTCGTCATGGAGGGCGCTGCCCACCAATGGCTCTTCCCGCGCGTCTCGGCGGTAGTGCACCACGGCGGTGCCGGCTCGACAGCGGCCGGGCTGCGGTCGGGGCGGCCGACACTAGTTGTCCCGTTCCTTGGAGACCAGCCGTTCTGGGGCGCGCGATTGCACGCGCTGGGGGTCGGGCCGGCTCCGCTACCGGCCAGGAACTTGGTTACCGGCCTGAACGATCGTCTCGGCGACCTTGTCCGCACGGACTCCTACGCGATCCGCGCCGCCGGGCTAGGCGCGGCAATTCGAGCCGAAGACGGCCTCGGCGTCGGCGTGCAGGTGCTGGAGCAGATCGTCGACGGGTTTGCGCGTTGAGCCAAATTCGGCTGGCGTGGAGCCGAGTGCTCACCTAGTTCCGGACAGGATTTGTCTGCCGGAGAATTTTCGGAACCAAACGTATGAGTATCAACATGCACAGCAGTTCTACCAGCGTCTGGGTGACCACAACCGTGGGTGCCAGTTCGTATTTTGCCGGCAAGGCCAGAGCCAAGGGCAAAACGACTAACGAGTTTCGGGTGATTCCGCTGAAGACCAATGCGCGACCCGCAGCAACATCGGAATTCGATAATTTGGCGACAAGCGTTCCGGCGGCAGCCATGATGATCGCGAAAGCCACAAATATCGGCAGGACACGTAGCACTTGCTGCAGCTCCGTCGCCACGAGGGCGATCTGCGATCCTACGACCGCGGCAAGAGTCGCCATCATGAGAGGCACCATTAACCACTGGGCGGCCGAGATAAGGGTACCGGCTTGGGGTGATCGTTGGGCTAAAAACCTGGTCAGCGTAGCCGCAACCAGAGGGAGAACGATGAGCCCCAGAAAGGCGCCCAGAAACTTTCCTGGCGCGAACAGTTCCACTGCTTTTGGGCCCATTACCAAGAAGATAAACGCTGGTATCAGAAGCATCTGCAATATCATCAGCAACGGTGTTGCGGCCAGCAGCCGATGGCCTGCTCCCCCGGCAATGTTCGTGAACACAATGACATAGTCCACGCAGGGAGCCAACAGCACCAGCAGGACGCCAACCAGGAGTGCCTGATCGTTTTGCACGAAGCGCGATAGGCCAAAGACGACGAGGGGAACCAAGAGGAAATTCACGAGTACCAGCGCACCGAGAAACTTCAGGTCTTTGAACGCAGAGCCGAGTTTTCCTAGCGGCAAGGCCAAGAACGTGGCATAAAGCAAGAGCCCAATCAGTGGATTGATCGTGATTTCCAGAACGGGTTTGCCCGCGGGCAACCACAGTCCGAGCAGGCAGCCGCCGAGTATCGCAGCTAAATAGAGAACAATCTGGTGCCGTTCCATCCAAACTTCACCAGGCCAGCTTCTCATGCCTCTCAGTCTAACGATCTGCGGAGCCCGCCAGCAGCGCAGCGCTTTTGTGGCGAAGGCGACGGGGCTCGATGCTGATCGGAACACAATCCGTTCAGGCCATTGCCTAAGATGGAATCATGTCTGAAAATATTCGCAAATGGCCGTTGTGGGCCGGCATCGATCTTGTGCTCATTGTTCTCTTTGCGCTTCTGGGGCGACGCGAACATGAGCACGCGCTGTCAATCAGTGGAATATTGATGACGGCCCTACCATTCCTGATCGCCTACCTGATCATGACGCTGATTTCCCGGCCGTGGGTGACCATCAACCGACTATGGCCAACCGGTGTTCTCGTCTGGCTAGGCACCGTGGCTCTTGGACTTGCCTTGCGGGTGGCGATGAATTCGACAGCTGCCCTGCCGTTTATCATCGTGACGGTTTTGGCGCTTGGACTCTTCTTGATGGGGCGACGTCTCGTCTGCAAGCTCGTGGCTCTTCGCTCAGTGAAGAAGTAGTATGCCTAGGCCATAGCCGGCGGCGGCGACTAGGCAACTTGAAAACGTTCCCAAGATGAACTGCTCGGCTGCCTGATGGTTTTTCAGTTCGGAGAAACGGCCAAGGCCCTTAACCGCAAGTACGACCGCGATGCCTTCCGGCCAATGTGCCCAGAGCGTCGCAACTACCGCAGAGCGCTCCAGCAGTCCGATCCACAAGCCGCCACGCAGTGGCGAGGCATCGGTCTTTGGGCTTTCTTCCACCTGGTCCTGGCGCGAGGCCAACTGGAAAATCAATTCGGTGAGCGGTCCGCCGAAGCTTACGGCAAAAAGCACGCTGACCGCGATGATCAGTACTTCGGGAACGGCGGCTGGGCCTTCGTCCGGGCGGGCGGCAAGTCCCAGGATTAACGTCACTACGGCAGCCATTGCGGCAATGACCGTGAGTACATTGCGGAACTTCGCCTTAGCGCCCTGTGCCCCGCCGAGGAAGCTGGCGGCCACGGCGATCACTACGGCCAATACAAGTACGGACCAGGCAACCCAGAGCATGGTCACTCCCCTATCTGTCGCAGTTGCTTGGACAAAGATTTGGTGGCTTCCTCCATCATGCGATTCGCTTCGAACCATAGTGCTGCTGAAAGCCTAGATGAGACGGCCTGCTGGGTGATGCCCAGGCGCGCGGCAATTTGTTGTTGGGTCAGCCCCTGATCGGCTAACGTTCCGGCTTCCCAAGCCGTCGCCCGCCGTTTGGAAATGATGCAAGCGGTGAGCTGGAGTTCTGCTTCCAGTCGAGTCGCTTCTTCCGTGGGTCCTTCGACAGCCACGTGTGCGTTCGTGTTCTTGGCTCGTTCCACCGCATCTCTGGCGAATACGAACGCCGGTCCCCTGCCGGCACGAGTTTCTTTGGGCAGCGGGAGTTCTACTTGGCCAAAGCCAAGGCCAACGCTCCAATCCCCCGAAGCGGCCATCATAACGGCGAGATGGATTGCTTCCATTGCGTCATCGAAGACGGCTTGGACTTCATCGCCCGCCGTACGCTGGAACGGCCTAATGTGCGAGACCGTGGAGTTGGCCTGCTCTATTAGCGCTTCAACCTTGTCCTCGCCTTGACGCGATCGACGCTGGTCGATAGTTAATACGATCATACCTACAATCCTAATACCTTGTATTATTTTTTACAAAAGTTAAAGATTGTTTAATGCCACGCATAGGCTTGACTCACACATGGGACTCCTCTGCGCAGTGCACTAGAGTTATTTCATGAAGCAAAACCCCAAAAGCGGGGAAAATTCTAACGTTGAGAGGTTTTCATGGTTACCGCATTCGTCATGATTCAGACGGCAACCGACAGTATTCCTGAGTCGGCGAAGCAGATCTCGGAAATCGAAGGAATTAGCGAGGTGTATTCCGTCGCCGGCGACTGGGATCTCATCGCCGTGGCACGCGTCCACAAGCACGAGGACTTGGCCGAGGTAATTGCCAATCGACTGTCGAAGATTCCTGGCATCCGCCAGACGCAGACGCACATTGCCTTCCGTGCCTACTCGGCACACGATCTAGAGGCGGCCTTCTCGCTGGGTCTAGACGACTAAGAGTCTGTTCCCACAAGAAAGGGAGCTTGTCTCGGATTGCCAGGCATCCGAGACAAGCTCCCTTTCTTGTACGATCGTTCTACTTTCCGACGATCTTGGAAGTTGTTGCCGACCAGGTATTCAAGGCCTTCGCGGCGGCGCCCGAATCGAGCGAATGCTCCGCGCGGAGCATTGCCGCGCGCATCCGGTCCTGAAAACTTCCCTGGGCATCCTGCGCAAAGGCGACCATGCCCGCGGCGGAGTTCAGCACCACGGCATCTCGCACCGGACCGGTTGCACCGGAGACGATATCGCGGACCACTCCCGCATTAAAGGCGGCATCTGCCCCGCGCAGGTCATCCAGCGTCGCGCGCGCAATGCCCAGGTCTTGTGCGTCAAAAGCGAACTCTTCCACCTTGCCCTCGCGCACCTCCCACACCATATTGGGCGCGGTGGTGGTGAGCTCATCCAGGCCATCATCGCCGCGGAAGACCAATCCGCGCGACCCTCGGCTAGCGAGAACCCCTGCCATGATCGGTGCCATGCGCAAGTCCGAGCAGCCAATGGCCGAAGCGCTGGGAAGCGCCGGGTTAGTTAGCGGTCCCATGAAGTTGAAGGCGGTAGGCACCCGCAGCCCGCGACGCGCACCGGCAACATGGCGCATCGAAGGGTGGAAAATATTGGCAAAGCAGAATGCGATGCCCACCTCGTCATAAACGTCGACCAGGCGTTCGATCGGTACATCGAGATGCACGTCGAGCGCCTCGAGCACATCGGCAGAACCCGAAGAGGAAGAGGAAGCGCGATTTCCGTGCTTTACGATCTTCACCCCGGCGCCGGCGCACACCAAGGTAGACATGGTCGAGATGTTCACCGTGTTCTGGCGATCGCCACCGGTGCCAACAATGTCTAGCGTTTGTGCATCGATGGTCAGCTCGCG
The DNA here is from genome assembly GCF_052379505.1 of Glutamicibacter sp. 363. Taxonomy (NCBI): domain Bacteria; kingdom Bacillati; phylum Actinomycetota; class Actinomycetes; order Micrococcales; family Micrococcaceae; genus Glutamicibacter; species Glutamicibacter sp. 363. Next base: position 59,350 of record NZ_JBQSYR010000021.1, read on the forward strand.
CGCGTTGGCCACCATGGAGTCGACCAGACCGGTCAATTCCGCCACGGTCTCGCCCTTGGCGCGGAGCGCAACAAGGAAGCCGGCGATCTGGACGTCGCTAGCTTCTCCGGTCATGATTTCGTTCATCGCCCAGGCCGCTTGTTCGCGGCTTAGGTTCTCTCCGCTAATCAGGGAAGCCAAAAGATCTGGCCACGTTGGGAACTTTTCGTTTGCAAGGCTCGTTGACACGTACGTAAGCCTATCGATGCTGCTCCCCCGCTGCTACTTCGTGTCGTTGCGTGATGTGCCGCAAGACAGCGAACTTATCGCCGAAAATACCCCTAATTAGGGCACGTTTATGTTTCATAAACGATTGTTTCGTGCGGCGCGCCGGATCAAGCTCTACGAATTGTAGAAAGAGATTGTCGGCTACTTCCGCGTGTTTCCGCGGTTGTTCTCTAAGTGTGTCGTAGAAAACCTCATTCAACCATGGTTTGCATTGGTATCTGAGGCCTGTTTAGAGACATAATGACAGTGTGACAACTGCGACTCATGCCCCAAATACGACGGCGCCACATGCGCCGAACCGCCCAAACATGGTGTCGGTGGGAACGATGGTGTGGCTCTCCAGCGAGCTCATGTTCTTCGCCGCCCTCTTCGCCATGTACTTCAGCCTCCGGGCTGCCGCGCCCGAGCTTTGGGCGACCGAAACCGCAAAGCTGAACGTACCGTTCGCGCTGATTAACACCTTGATTCTGGTGTCCAGCTCGTTCTCGTGCCAGATTGGCGTGTTCAAAGCCGAAGAATTCAAGCCTCGCCGTTCCGGTGGACTTTTCAAGTTCAAGGAATGGGGAATGATCGAATGGTTCATCCTTACCTTCATTCTCGGCGCGATCTTCGTCTCTGTTCAGGCTTACGAATACGCCGTGCTGGTAAGCGAAGGCGTAGCACTGAACTCGAACTCGTACGCTTCCTCGTTCTACATCACCACTGGCTTCCACGGCATTCACGTGCTCGGTGGCCTAATAGCATTCTTGCTAATTATTGGTCGAGGAATGCTAGCTAAGAAGTTTGGTCACTTTGAAGCGACCGGCGCCATCGTTGTGTCTTACTACTGGCACTTCGTTGACGTTGTGTGGATCGCGCTCTTTGCGATCATCTACTTCTTGCAGTAGGCAACTAATATCCATCAGTTGCCTCCACAGAAGTATGGCAACACCACACCAAGAAACTAAGTGAGGAACCAGCAAGTGAAGGCTCTTTCGAAAAAGCGCCGCCACCCGCTCGCCGCTGTGGCCCTGCTGTTGTTCGGATTGCTGGTCACCGGCAGTCTTTACACTGCAGCCGGTAGCGTAAGCGAAGCGAAGGCAGCGGAAACCACTTCTGCATCGGCAGCCGATGTAGAGGAAGGCCAGAAGCTTTTCGTAGCCAACTGCGCCACCTGCCACGGCATGAACGCCGAAGGCTCCGAGGAAGGCCCCTCGCTGATCGGCGTCGGCGCCGCAGCGGTTGACTTCCAGGTAGGCACCGGCCGTATGCCAATGCAGATGCAGGGCCCGCAGGCCCAGGTTAAGCCAGTTCAGTTTGACGAAGACCAGATCTCGCAGATGTCGGCCTATGTTGCGAGCCTAGGCGCAGGTCCAGCTATTCCGGACGAAGAATATTTGGACACCACCAAGGGCGACGCAGCCCACGGTGGCACCGTATTCCGCGTGAACTGCGCAATGTGCCACAACGCTGCTGCCGCAGGTGGCGCGTTGACCCGCGGCAAGTTCGCACCGACGCTGGCCGGCGTCTCAGAGAAGCACATTTACGAAGCGATGGCTACCGGTCCGCAGAACATGCCAGTGTTCAACGACTCGAACATCACCCCGGACGAGAAGCGTGACGTTGTCACCTTCCTGAAGACCATCGAAGCTAATGGCTCTGCCGGTGGCGCTGCGCTTGGATCCCTGGGTCCAGTGGCTGAAGGCCTCTTCGTATGGACCGCCGGTTTGGGCATCATTATCGCCTTCACCATTTGGTTGACCTCGCGTCCTTCCTAAGGCTTTCGCGGTGAAAACCGCAAACATCACTACGTACATATATTCCTAACAGAAGGATGAGAGAGAAACATGGGCGACCATAGTCACGGCAGTCCCGAAGAATCGGGCACCGTTGCTAAGGCTGACGATGTAGCTCAGGACCGGTTTGCCGATCCAGGACTCCCCCCACATCGTCCGCGTCTCGCAGATCGCGATCCGCGCGCAGCCAAGCGACACGAGCGCCAAGTTGCGCTGCTATTTACCATCTCCATCATTGGCACGCTGTTCTTCTTCGTGGCTTACTTCGTCCTGGGCCACCTGGGTGAAATGACCTTCGCTGAACTGCGTGTGCAGAACGCTGCACTGGGCCTGGGCACCGCATTCGCGATGCTCGGTATCGGTGTAGGTATTGTTCACTGGGCCAAGACTCTGATGCCGGACCACGAACTCGTTGAATCACGTCACGAGATCAGCTCCGAAGCAGATCGCCAGGATGCAGTCGATATCATCGACACGGTCATCGATGAGAGTGGTATCAAGCGCCGTCCGCTGATCCGCAACACCTTGATCGGTGCCATTGCCTTGGCTCCGATCCCCGCAATCTTCATGTTCCGCGACCTGGACCGTACCGGTAAGACCGCGCACGAGATGATCGATTCCATGCGTCACACTCTGTGGGACACCGGCGTTCGTCTGACTCGCGATCCATCGGGTACCCCGATCAAGGCCTCGGACGTGCAGCTTGGCTCCGCTTTCCACGTGATCCCTGAGGGTCTGGAAGAAGCAGAGAACATGCTCAACGAAAAGGCCAAGGCCGTTGTGCTGCTCATGCGCATGGACCCGCAGGAGATGAACATCTCCGAGGGCCGCGAAGACTGGCATGTGGATGGCATTGTTGCCTACTCGAAGATCTGCACCCACGTGGGTTGCCCGATCGCATTGTACGAGCAGCACACCCATCACCTGCTGTGCCCCTGCCACCAGTCGACCTTCGACCTTGCCAACGAGTGCAAGGTAGTCTTCGGTCCGGCTGGACACGCACTTCCGCAGTTGCCTATTACCGTGGACGCTGACGGCTACCTGGTAGCCCAGAGCGATTTCCACGAACCTGTAGGCCCAAGCTACTGGGAGCGTGGTTAATCATGGCATCGCCTAATGAATACACCCCCTCGACCGCTACCGGACGGATCGCGAACTTCGTCGATTCCCGCGTTGGCGCTTCGGGCATGGTCAAGGAATTCGGTCGCAAGATCTTCCCTGACCACTGGTCCTTCATGTTTGGTGAAGTGGCGCTGTACACCTTCGTACTGTTGCTGCTCTCCGGCACGTTCCTGACCTTCTTCTTCGATCCTTCGATGACGCACGTGACCTACAACGGTTCGTACGTGCCGCTGAAGGGCATTGGAATGTCGACCGCCATGGCTTCCACCCTGGACATCTCCTTTGATGTTCGCGGCGGCTTGTTCATGCGCCAGGTTCACCACTGGTCCGCACTGCTCTTCGTAGCTTCCCTGTCCGTGCACATGCTGCGCGTATTCTTCACCGGCGCCTTCCGTCGCCCACGTGAATTGAACTGGGTTGTCGGCGGCGTGCTGCTGATCATGGGTCTTGCAGCTGGTTTCACCGGCTACTCCCTCCCAGATGATCTGCTTTCCGGCAACGGTCTGCGCATTATCGATGGTGTGATGAAGGCACTGCCTATCGTTGGTACCTACCTGTCGATGTTCTTCTTCGGTGGAGAGTTCCCGGGCTTGCACGTCATTCCCCGCTTGTACTCGCTGCACATCATGATCGTGCCTGCGGTGATCATCTTGCTCCTGGTGATCCACCTGTTCATGGTTGTGACCCACAAGCACACCCAGTATCCTGGCCCAGGCCGCACCAACGACAACGTTGTTGGCTTCCCAGTTGGTCCGGTATACGCAGCGAAGGCCGGTGGCTTCTTCTTCATCGTCTTCGGTATCGTGGCATTCATTTCGGCGCTCTTCCAGATCAACCCGGTCTGGAACTACGGTCCGTATGACCCATCGCCGGTTTCTGCTGGTACCCAGCCCGACTGGTACATCGGCTTCGTCGATGGCGCCTTGCGTTTGATGCCTGGTTACCTCGGTAACTTCAGCTTGGAATGGGTTATTCCATTCCCTTGGGGCGACAACACTTTGATCTTGAGTGTTCTGCTTCCTGCATTGGTTCCTGCCGGCGCACTGTTCGCAGTGATGTTCGCCTGGCCATGGATCGAACGTTGGATCACCAAGGACAACCGCGAGCACCACCTGTTGGACCGCCCGCGCAACGCTCCATTCCGTACCGCGGTGGGTGCCGCTGGCGTGGTCTTCTACTGCGTGATGTGGGCAGCTGCCTCGTCTGACTTGATCGCAACTCACTTCCACATATCGCTGAATGACGTCACCTACTGGTTGCGTACGCTGTTCTTCCTGGGCCCAATCTTCGCCTTCTGGTTGACGCGTCGTATCTGCTTGTCGCTGCAGCGCAAGGATCGTGAGATCGTACTGCACGGTCGTGAAGCTGGCATTATCCAGATGTCCCCTGAGGGTGGCTTCTCGGAGAAGCACGAGGAAGTCGACGTGTACAAGCGTTACCTCCTCACCAACTTCAACGACAACAAGTACATTCCGGCACAGCCGGATGCAGCAGGGCACGTCTCCGGTTCGGAGAAGCGCCGTGCGGCGATCTCGAAGTTCTTCTTCGAAGATCGTGTTGCCCCAGTTACCCCAGCGGAGCTTGAAGCTGCACACGCAGCCCACGGCCACCATGAGGTTGAGGGTGAAAAGCAAGACTCGATCGAGAAGTAAGCTCGACTCGCATTAGTCACAAGAAGAGGGGCACACCAGTTGGTGTGTCCCTCTTCTAGGTTTAACAGCGCATTGCTGCGCTCTGCTCCCCCGCAACCGGCTTTCCTCGCGGGCAGCTCCACCATCTCCGGGCATTCAGTTGAACGTGGCGGCGTTCCCAACTGATCATTGAGCACATCGGCTGTCGTGAAGCGTCTCGCCCAAGCATTGGACCGCTTCCCCAGGCCCGCAGTACTGGAACCACGCGCATACGAGGCAGCCAACCCGCTTAGTGGCCTGTGAGGCGCTCCGGAGCGCCGCCTGCGAGCACGTGCTGGTATGCGCGGATACTCGGCGGCGAGAGGGCCGCACAGACCCTCTGAACCCTGAAACCTGTCTATCCACGTATGGCCTAACGTTTTGTCATGCGAACCACTTGGGCATAACATCAGGTCAGCGATGGTTAGTCAGTCGGTGTAGTGAGTTCGGAATGATCAGATCTCCGCGATTTGGACTGCAACGCTCCTCGCTCACACTGATTCAGCCGACAAACCACGGTGGTTCAATTCTCAGCCCCGCTAGAGCAGTGTTTTTAATCGAAAGTAGTTTTTGTGAAGAAGAAAAGTGCAAGTGACAATCCTGCCACCCTTGTACGGATGAATGCATTTCAGCAGTTCTCAGCTGGCAGGAAGCTGCGCAGAATTCCGCAACTGCTCTTGGGGCTGGCCGGCTATGGCGCTTCAGTAATGCTCCTTGTGCAGTCCGGACTAGGCGCAGCAAGCTGGAATGTCTTAGCTGAAGGAGTAGCAAATATGTTCAGCATCTCGTTCGGGTGGGCAACCAATATCATTGCGGTACTGGTGTTGCTTGCTTGGATACCAATCAAGGAGCTTCCGGGGCTGGGAACTTTCCTGAACGTCTTCATCGTTGGATTCGCTGCCGACGCAATGGGTCTCGTACTTCCCGTTCCGGATAATCTCACCATGCAGATCGTCTACTTCGCGACCGGCATCATCCTCTACAGTTTCTTCGACGCCCTCTATCTTGGCGCGCAGTTTGGATCCGGCCCTCGAGACGGACTGATGACGGGCTTGATGCGCATTTCGGGTCAGCCGGTCTGGAAGGTCAGAACGGCTATCGAAATCACTGTTGCGGTTGCAGGGTGGTTCATGGGCGGCATGGTTGGCGTTGGCACCGTCGTGATTGCTCTCTGCGTCGGTCCGCTGATCGGCTTTTTCCTCCCACGCGTGACCGTCAGAATCCGCCCGGATCTCTCGCAGGCCGTGTGGTTCAAAGGACTGGCGCCTTACCTCTCAGAGAACGCGCGGAAGACTTTCCAACAGACCTCTAACATCAACATCACGGCAACGAAAGTGGCGAAGGTTCAAGAACCGGTTCAAGGTTCCTCGCCGGCCATCGCCACCGTGAGCGTGCAGACAAACGCTGACTCGTTGAAATTTCTGCTCAGCCGCGCAGACGGACAGTGGATTGTCGAGAAAATTACGAGCGATCCTTCGTGAAGCGCCCTGGAATCCTCGGTGTCTTGGGCTTGATTACTGTGCTGATCTTCGGGCTGGTCTTTGGCGGAATTATTATCCTCGGTGACAGCCCCCGCAGCGAGGCCGACATTGAAACTGACTGTTCACCAGAGGGGGCTGTGCCGAAAGAAGTCAACGTCAAAAACCTGCCCACCACCGACGTTGGATCCTACAACAAACAGCAACTGACCAACGCTGCGATCATCATCAACGAAGCAAAAACAGCGGGAGTCAAACAGCAAGGCGCGATCATTGGCCTGATGACCGCCATCCAAGAAAGCTCCCTGAAAATACTCGCCAACGACGGGTCCTGGGAGTACCAGGAAGGCTCCCGCATCATGACGAAACCCGAATGGGCACAGGCACGTCAAACTGTGGTGAAGTCCCTGGATCTTCCTCATGAAGGAGTCGGGCACGCGTGGGATGCGCTAAGTCTCATGCAGCAACGGCCGAGTGCAGGATGGGGCACCGTTGAGCAGATCATGGACCCTTCCTATGCAGCCGGCACGTTTTTCAGCCGTCTGAAGAAGGTGCCCGACTGGGAATCGCTGCCTTACGAGCTGGCCGCGGAAAAAGTCCAAGTGTCGGGACTGCCTGATAATTATGCGCGCCAGCGTGCCGACGCGGAACTGCTCTACGCCGCGCTGCAAGGTGCCACCGTGGAAGTCTCTGAAGACGACGAATCCTACGCGCAATGCAAGGACGGAGGCGACACCAGAAAACCAGACTCGGGCGACCCCTATGATGGGCCCACCAGCGATTCCGGATGGGTCTTCCCCGTGGAGAACATTTCAAGAATCCAATACAACTATGGTGAAAATCGGGGTCAATGGCCGCACGCAGGTGAAGACTTCAGCTCACCGAAAGACACGCCGATCTATGCTGCAGCCGATGGCCAGGTTATCCGGGCTAGCTGCTCCAACCTGGTGGTTGGCCGATCCCCATGCCAGATTCAGATCGACCACGGACAAATCGGTGGGCAACTGGTCAGCACACTCTACGTGCATATGTTCGAAAATGGTGTGCTCGCCAACGTCGGAGACGAAATGGAAGCAGGGGAGCGCATTGGCAAAGTCGGAACCAATGGCAACTCCACCGGGTATCACCTCCACTTTGAGGTGTGGCTCGGCAAGAAAATTATAAATCCCGTGGCATTCCTTAAAGAACAAAGTGTGAAAATCCCTGCCTAAGGATTGACAGAAAGCATAGAAGGGTCAGTATCCAGGACTATTTTACTACTGATGACGCCAAGGTTGGAGATCGTGGCTTTGGTTTCCTATGGGTGGTCTAATAATTTCTCAAACCATGTACAGCATCTCGTTTTTATATACAACCCTTGATTTAAATGTTGTAGATGCTAGCGTGACTGCCAGGGAATCTTCAGAAAAAGGAAAGGGTATTCCCAAAACGACAAATTATCGAAGGTGGTCAAGGATGCATTGGGCACTCCCAAAAAGAGTTAGAACAGCACTAGTGGCTGCAGTTCTAACGGCATTAGTCGCCACGGTTCTGGTAGCAATTGCCACTGGATCCGCTCAGGCGGCTCAATACACATACGCAAACGACACCCTGATATCGAAATTACAAACTCGAAGCAGTGGGTATAGAGCATCAATAAACGGTGCCGTAGTGAACTTGCAGCCTTTTAGCGCGGACGGAGCATCAGCTTCTGTGTCGCAAGAAACCTACCGACCTGCTCCATATGAGCTAATAAGTTTTACCACCGCAGCATCCATCAATCAGATCTTCACAAGAGCATATGACGTGCATCAGAGGTGCTTCTGGAATTTCCCTCACAGGCCCGGAGATATTGGGCAACTGAGGATAACTTGCAAAGTGAAGTACTAAGTTAGGAGAGAGCAATGCGAAGGATAGAAGCATTTTCTGCGTTGGGAGTCATGGCTCTAGCCCTTGTCGCAGTAGCAGCGCCAGTGTCAGCAGCGGACCAGTCGTACATGGCGGTCCAAGATCTAGTCCCAGCGTTGGCGGAGCCGCAGGCTGAATTAGACAGAGGTTTGCCCCTTGATGTGTTGGATGAGTTAGGAGGTTTGAATCCTGATTCGACACGGTTCCTCGGTGAAGACGATAAAGCGAGCTATTGGGTAGCGCAGGACGAACCATCCAATGTGTGTCTTGTGATCCACACCAGCTGGTCAACATCCTCTTCATGCGCGGATTTTCCGAGGTTCCATAGATCAGGCATAGGCATGGCAACTGGGCAATCGTATGAAGTTCCCGAGGACATCATTGAAGCGTACTTACTCCCATCGGATATTAGTCCTGAGCAAATTGCCGAGACCGGAGCCTATCGCGATGTGAAGTTGTCTAGTCAGGCGACCAAAAAACTAGAAAGTGACCTGCTTGTTGTCGATACAGCAGCAAGTGACAAATTGTCCGGCGAGACAATCGAACGTTCATCCGGTGAGAGTTTCCAGTTCACTCCACTCGAGTATGGTCCTAGCAGTGAGGGCAAATGATGCCGATCGAATTGTCAGCTAAGCGGTGGTTGGCCATAATTGTAGTCGCCATCATGGCCTTTGTGGCAGTGTCGATTTCTGTAACTTCCGCCCATGCGGCTTCTTTCCAATACGCAAAGAACATTAGTACACCAGAAAACGTTCGAAGGCATTCTGGTCCCAGGGCAGTGGTGTATGGCGGGAGTTCCACGGTTCAGCTAGGCATCGGAACGCACACGATCAAGACTTACTACTCCCATCCTGGCTATCGTGTAGTTAGCGCCAATACTTCCGAGGCAGGGCTGATAAACAACATCGTTCATGTTGCGAAAGAAAACGCGTCAAGTGAGTGCTACTGGTCATTTCATGGAATCGGTGGAGACGCGAAGCTTGATTGCTGGGTGAAATGAGATCAGGACGCCTAGGAATAAAGGGAGTGATCTGATGTTGATTAAAAATTACGCCAAGACTGTGAAATTTGTTGTTTCAGGTGTGGCGATAGCGTTGATTTATGTCCTCACTCTTGGGGTGTTGACCGCTCAAGCAATAGGGTTGCGCGGAGGGGCGGTTCTAAACCTAAATAATGAACTTGTAGGTGTGCAAGATCCAAGTGTTCCGTACTTACAGATAGTTGCTGTAATGGGGGTTGGGCTGCTTGCGGCTTATGCTGTTTGGTACGCGCCTCGGCGTCTGCCGACGAGCAATCAGCTTGCCTTGACCATAGGTTTCTTTTCCACAAGCGTGGCCCTTGTCGTGTACAGCTATGCGTTTATTGAACGAGGCAACCCGATGCAAAGCATAGCTACTGGAGAACTTGAGGGATGGGAAGGGTGGTTGCTAAAGGCCAGTAATGAGTCTTCCCTTCATCTTGTGCTGGCACTGGCTTTCTGCCTTGGCGTATATCAGGTGATTGGAACGTTGCGAGGAAGTGCGAGAAGCAGTAGTGAAAGTGGCACAGGGGGCTCCTAGCCCTCTCCCGTATGAGATTATCGTTCCGAGGGATCAGATTGCTAGGCTCAAGCGGTGGAAAAATACGCCAGATTCATCAGCAACATTGCTTCACCGCCTGCACTAGTCACTCTCGTACTCCTGAGCACTCCTCTAAGACATGCCCACGTCGCGTGGCCACCAACCTTGGTGGCCACGCTCTTCGTCGGACTGATTCCCTGGGCGGCGCTGATCTGGATGAGACTGCGCGGACAGGTCACCGACGTGCACGTCACCCAACGCCAGCAACGTTGGCCGATCCTGCTGATCACCCTGATATCAATCCTTGGCGGAATCGCCGTGCTGCTGGCGGTTTCGGCGCCAGGCCAGATCATTGCCGAAGTGCTTTTCATGCTTGCCGGATTGGTCATCGTCGGGATCGTGAACCTCGCTTGGAAGCTTTCCATCCACGCGGCGCTGGCCACCTTCGCAGCCCTGCACTGTCTGCTGGCCTTGCCTGCAGGAGCGCAGATCGCGGTAGTGATTATCGCTCTGGTGGGATGGGCGAGAATCCGCAGCGGCCATCACACTCCCACACAAGTCATGGCGGGAACTCTCATCGGCGTTCTGGTGAGTTTAGGAGACCTTTTGGTGGTGTAAACGAGGGGAGAAGGGGACTTTATGGCGGTGCAGCGTGGTGGAGATCCAACCCAATGTCACACCTGCCAACACGAACAGCATCGCCGGATAGACAATCAAATCAGTGAGCCAGTCCAGCTGCCGGTTCGATAGCTCCACCAAATGTCCCATAGGCGAGATCACGCCGAAGGCAAAGCCGATCGCCATCAGCTTTTTTGAGTAATAAGGAACCCGGTACACCGAGCCCACGGTTGCCTGCACAAGCGGTCTGACCAGCATTGCCGAGACCATCGCGGGATAAATGTAGAGGGACAGCTTATAGAGCACGACCTCAGACTCTTTTTCCCTGAAGTCGGGGTCTGAGGAAGATCGGTACGGAAATTCACGCTAACGACATCCCGGTGTCGATCCTGGCGTGGATAGGGCTCGCGAAAAAGCGAAATGCCCGACGCAAAGCTTTCGCAGTGTGGGGCAACGGATGAGAGCCGCACGTCATCTTTCGGTGGTGGCAGGAAGAGGTCACGGAGTGATTGTGCCGGTTTTCTTGCGTTGGTCGCGTTCAACGGCCCGGTAGATGGTGGATCGGCTGATGGAGAATAGTTCTGCCATTTCGGTCATGGTGTGTTTGCCGGCATCGTGCAGTTCGAGGAGGTGTGTTTCTTGTTTCACGGTGAGTTTTGGCTGTTTTCCCCGGAGTCGGCCGTTGGCCTTGGCAACCTTCATTCCTTCGCGGGTGCGCATGCTGATGAGGTCGGCTTCGAACTCAGCGATCATCGCCAGGACGTTGAACAGCAGTTTGCCCATTGGGTCGGTGGGGTCGTGGACGGAACCACCGATGCTGAGTCTAATTTCGCGTCTGGCGAGGTCGTCGGCTATCTCGTGGGCGTCTCGGACGGACCGGGCCAGGCGGTCGAGTTTGGTAACGACGAAGGTATCTCCGGCCCGGCAGGCGGCGAGGGCTTCGTGAAGTCCTGCGCGATTCTTGTTCCTGCCGGTAAAGCCATGATCAACATAGACGCGTTCGGGTTCAACGCCGAGGGATGCCAGGGCATCACGCTGGGCGGTGAGGTCTTGCTCCTCCGTGGACACGCGTGCGTAACCGACCATGATCTTAGACATGTAGATCAGTGTGTCACATAGGGATCCTTCACCGGACAGTTCACCGTACACCCTATACGGACACTTCATAGGTCACCATTAGCAAAGCAGCAGGTCAGCGGTTGGCGTGTCCGGTGGAGGACCGGCTATCGGAACACTGCAATTCAATTATGCGGTCAGACCCCTTGCGGGACGACGCCACTGATTGCGCAGCCAAACAGAGGGCTCTACCTGGTCCTGCTACGGGACAGCCTTTGACTTGATTCCGTCGGCAAGCTGAAGTCCAATTGCTATCTGGCTCCACTCGCCCTTAGCGTACGATTTTTTCCGTTTTCTGCGGCGACCCGGATTCAACTTGGCTGCCTGGAACAAAGTTACGGGCGCACCGCGAATCCTCGGAGGATGAGGTCATTGCTGAACTCGTCAACTAGGCCCGGAAGGACTGTTCGAGAAACTTCGCGTCCGGTGTCACGGTCATAGGCAATGATGCGGTAGTCGGAACCGTCGTTGTTGTCCACCAACTGGACAACCTCAGAGGGAGTGAAGACTGCTTGGGATGAGGATGCTTGACTGGTGTGCCCCTCCACATTGAACTTATGGGTCGTTTCGCCTGTTTTCAGATCTGTGGTAAATATTGCATTTCCTGCCCCGTACCATTCAATGGCACCCTTGCGGATGGAAGCCGAGCCCAGTTGCGGTAGACCTGTTCCATCATCACGCATGAGGGGTTCATCGTTCGAAACATTTGTGAGAGGCACTTCTGTGTACTTACCGGTGCGTGTGTCCCAGGCCGATAAAACAGGCTTGGGCTGATCACCTATCGATTGGGAGCTGGCATCGGAAAGGTAATATACACTTCCGTCTACACAGGGTGCATCGGGAACCACTGCGCCTTCAGTGGCTAAGTTACTTGAACCAAGAACGTGCTCGGACCCGTTCTTGGTCCCAGTCAATTGGGCGAACATCATGGGTTCTTTTTCAAGCTCCCCAGGAGGAGTGTATCGTCCTGTCGTGCGGCTGGCGCCATAGATCATGTCACCGCATTGGGAAGTGATGAAGTAGTTGCCCTCGGCTTCATGCAACGTCGATTTTCCGTCTGAGGAGATCACAACCTGACTCGCGTATCCATTTTCTATGAAGCCGTCGTTGTAGACTCCAATCGATGAACCGTTATCGGTTGAAAACATTCCATTCTGACTGTCCGTTTTGGGGCTCGGAGAAATTTCGAGTCCAGAATCATCGATCTTGTAGTCATTGTTCATGTCGCTGAAGAACAACGCCTTCTCGTTCCAAGCGAACAGCCCGTTGTCCATACCATCTGTCTCAACCAGCTGGTAGGAGCCATCTTGCTCAAAGAGCAGGACTTTTCCTTGGGACCCTTTCTCCGCGTCCAAGTCAGTGCTTGGCGGGCTGAGGTATACCGCATACTTGGTTTGCCCCAGATCCTGCAGATTGGATTCCGCAGGGGCACGCGTTTCTACACCCCCTGTGCAGCCAGACAAAGCCAGGGCAAGCAGGGTTCCCAATGTGATTGCCACGGGGCGGGTTCGAGTCATGTTGCGTTTCTTCCGATCAGCTGCAGTGGGTCGGCGGCAGATTTCTTGTCAGCCGACCCACTACATTATTGGTGGTGTTGGGTTAGAAGGTTTTGTATGTTGTCGTCCGGCTCGATTTCTTGATGTCGTACGGATAGACTCCGAGCCCTCCGTTTCCATCTAAGTCAATGCTTTTGTTTACTAATTTGAACGCCGCCCATACGAGCTGTGAACAGTTCATGTCTCTGCCAGTGGCAGATTTATTGACAGCAAAATTCATGTTGTAGTTCTTGCCTGTCAATCCCTTTGCGCGGTTGGCAGCGTTGGTCTTCACTGACGCAATGTGGTTTACCTGCTGTTTGACCGCGCCTTTGCTCACTTTGTAATTGAGGGAGCTTGTTGACCTGCTCTTCTTGTTTCTTCCGGGGGCTTCGACGAGGACTGTCTTCGAAATAAAAATACCGGTGTGGCCATGATTGATAATGCCATAACCGGCAGGCATCACGAATACGTCGCCGCCTTGTTTTGCGGACCCCAAGTTGTAGATCCTACCCCCGCCGGCATTTGCTGGCGCAGCGCCCTGGGTTAGCGATGAGCTCTTACTCGCAACAGGGGCGGCAGCCGCAACCGATTGACGATTTTCAGCAAGTGCCTTATTGGTAGCTTGGCTCAGGGTCAAGCCATTTTCCTTGGCATATGTCGTGAGAGATGACTTGAGCTCGGAGATGGGCAAGCCGGGGCTCATAGCGGCGAGCTCCTGGATGGCTTTGGATTCAGTTGCGGCGGAAACTGGGATCGCGGAAGTTACGAGCAGCAATCCTGACAACGCCAGGCCGGCAATGGCTAAACGCTTTTTCATGAATGCACCTTTCGTGCAAGGAGACGATGGGTTGGCACTGGTTGTGCGCCCAATGCACAGAATAATTCATGTTTTCGATTAACTTCTCCCGACGTTCTGAAAATGCGGAAAAATTTGCTTTACCTAGGGAACTTAATCATTGCCATATGGATTTAAGAGTGAAATGTTATCCGGTATTTGTTACGATTCGAGGTTTGAAGATTGATCGGCGGGTTTCTTGGATACAACGCTATGCGAGTCTCGAAGTGTTGGACTCGGAGCCGTTCGCTTTGTTGTACGAGACGCCGGGGGGTGCCCCTATGTTAAAAGTCAAGCAATTTTCTGCTCCGGAGCGTCATAAAGGGAACCATCGCGGATCATCGCAAACAGTACTGTCAGTCGACGGAGAGCATTCCGAATCTTGCAAGTCCTTCTGCGGTTGTGGTGTCGATGCCCTACTCGAGGACACGTAATCCCACATCACGCTCGCTTAGGGCCGCACCGAGGATCACCAGGTGGAGCACCGAGCGTCCGAGCCTGTCCATTCGGGTGATGACCAGCTGGTCTTGGCACCGCTGGCATGGTCGAATGGTTGTGCGTCGGTGTAACCCTCCACCGTATGTCTTCACTGCCGGAACGTTCGCTTCCTCCAGAACGGGTCTCTCTTTATAGCTGTTTGAGCCCGTCCCGTAAGACGTTCCTCTTGCGGACCTCCTTACGGTACGGTCCAAAATGTCAATCCGGACAGACCCCTAACGGGACTGGCTCTGATTTTGTAGTCAAAAGAAGTGATTTACCTGATTACCCGAACGGTTCCGCAATCGACGATAAAACCACCGATATCAAGGCCTTGGCAGGCCGCCGGCCACGCTTCCTAACCTGCCTGAATTAGGTCTATAGCTTCCTGAGCGCTGTGGTCTGGCGAGAAGTCAATCTGTACCCGGCCATTATCTATTGCTTGCATTACCGTGACGACAGCTTGTACTTCTCCGCCGATCTTCAGGAGCAGACGTTCCGAACTTCCAGTTTGGGCGGCCTTTTCCGTGAGGGCACGGAAGACCTTTGTGCCATCTTTGGTGAACGTCACGTCCACGGTATTCGGACTCTGATCACCGGCGGCTGAAACGTTTTTGACTCCGACTCGTTCGAAATCAGAGGGGAGTACAACATTCTCGCCCTTGACCAAAACACACTTCGGGTCCGACCCCGCAACACACGTTTCTGATACTGCTGCTTCGACCGCCGCGCCGGTGTCCGAAGGTGTTTGGTTCCCATCAGCATTGGGAGAACACGCACTTAGCGCCAACATGGTTAATACAGCCAGAGCGAGCCGCGGTGTTAGAGGATTCATGACGAGCCTTTCTCGGAAACGTTAGATGAATGTCGAAACAACATCTTTATCCAACATTAGGAGAAAAGTCAGGCGTTCACCAGTGTCCAGTAGTCACGAACTCATATGGCGTCATTTGAATGCTAGCCAGTGGGTCCGTTTAGGGTTCGGCTCACGGGACAGCACTAACTGCCAAGTAGCGGGTGCAAACACGTTATTGCTGGTCACGCAAATGTGTCCAGCGCCTGCCGGTAACTGTCGCTGTTATTGCGCGTTGCGAAGTTCATAAGCAAGGTGTTCTCACCAAGTTTTTGCGTGAACTCACCCGTACAAGGAATAGTAATGATCTTGCGAAGGCCGGCGCGCCAAGCCGGGATTAGGTTTGGGAGATCGCGCCGTTCTGGACTTTCTTCGGCTCTCACCGGCGAGGTAGCAAGATAAGCGTTCCATCCCCGTTGAGACCATGTGCGGTAAGAGTCGTTGTCGAAGGCGCTGTCTCCGAATTCTTCGCGCCAGCCTGGTCTTTCGATACCTGTATGGATAGCAGCCTGCCATATGCGTGGCCAGGCAGATTCCCATTCGGCTTGAGTAGAGGTGCTGATCATGGCATCTCGTAGGGGTGTTGGGGTATCTGACAGTAGCGGTGGGAGATTGTCGCCATGAGGTGTCAGCTCGTAAGCTTCCCGTAACCAGAGCAACTCTAGGAGCAAGCTAGGTCGATCTTCGACAGTGATTATCATGTCGCGTGGCCACGGATTCTTATGTGTCGGTTTGCTCGAGCGCATGCGTCCCCCTGTTCTAGGTCTGTCTTATCCTCGTCGAGAATGGTTCCCAAAGCAACGGTTGGATCAAATGCAGATCGCCCCGATTCGAACCCGCGCTTGATGTCCCGTAGAGCGTTCCCCTCGCGGGCCGGTAGATGTCAGCGCTGTATTGCTTCGTTCAGGCTTCCCGGTCCTCGTCGGGGTTCCTGAAAGGTCGAAGTTGCGTGCCGGTGGAGTCCGCGGCGAAAGAGTAGCGACCCAGCATGTTGATGTGTTCCGAGACCAGCGGCGACAGTCGTTGTACGTCCTCGTCGGCAACGGGGACGCCGCGGTCGCGGAGTTCGGTGAGCGCGGCGTCCAGGTAGCGGGTGTTCCACAAGATGACCGCGTTCAGCACCAGACCGAGTGAGCCAAGTTGGTCTTCCTGGCCCTCCCGGTAGGACTGGCGTATCTGGCCTCTCCTGCCATGAAAGACGAGTCTGGCCAGCGCATGTCTGGATTCCTGCACAGTCAACTGGGTGTGGATTTGCCGACGATAACCCTCGTCGGCATCGATGAAGTCCAGCAGATGCTCGGTCTTGGCTATTCTGCCGTACTCCGCCAACGCCTTTCCGAGCAGAGTTGGTGTCCCACCGCCCTGGGTGACCCGCAGGATTTCCGAGGCGCGCACCGTCCCGGCGGTCAAGGACCCGGCAAGGCGAAGCATGTCCGGCCAGTTCGCCGTAATGAGCTCCATGTTGATTCGGTTGCGGCCGGCCACCGCGTTCAGCTTCCCATAGTCCGCCGTGGCGTCGACGCGCCAGAACCGTTGGTCCGGTAACCCTGCCAGGCGGGGTGAGAACCGGTATCCGAGCAGGGTGAAGAGCCCGAAAACCTGGTCCGAGTAGGAGGCCGTATCGGTGGCGACCATTTCGGGGCGTTGGCCGCCATCAAGATCGAGCAGCCCATCCAAAATATGCAGGGAATCGCGGACCGTTCCCGGGACCACGACGGCACCCAGCCCGGAGACCTGGTCGTTGAGATAGTTCAGCCAAGTCAATCCACGACCGTGGCCAAAGTACCGGGGATTTGCCCCGGAATTGACGGTGGCCACCGGCACCACGAACCGCATTCCGTCGACTGACGCCAACAAGCCTGTGCCCCAGCGTTGCGCGAGTCCCAGACCGGACTGGGCCTGGATTAGACGGGCGTTGGCCGCGCGAAGCGTATCGGCGCGTACATAGTTTTGATCTACGTGCGTCAGGCGTCCCCGAGTCAGTGCGGGGTGGCCTTCCTTGACCACCGGTGTCAGGCCGACGTTGCATGCCTCGGCAACCAGGATGGCGGCGACCGAAACGCTGAGCTGGCCCATCCTTGCGGAGGCCTCCGAGACGTGGCTGAATTCCGAGAGGAACCCCGTCCAGGAATGCACTTCCAGCAGCACATCGGGCAGGTCCACCCGCGGCAGCATCCCGGAGACCAACCTCCGCAACTGCGTCAGTGACTCCGGTATCGTCTTGGCCTCCAAAGGTGAGAGGTGGACTTTGCCGGAATCATCAATGCGTATCGCGGGATTGTCGGCCAGTTGCTCGGCCGCCGCAAGATAACGGGCATCAAGGCGGTGGCGAACATCGGCCAGGTGGTCCGCTGGCTCTTCCGGCAGCTGGAGCGCCCTCAAGGTCTCAGTCTTGGTTTTCTGCCACGCCGGATCGGTGAGCAACCGCGCCCGGGGATCTCCCCAGCGACGCCCACCCACCACGAAAATGTCCCTACGCCGCAGCGCCTTATGGACGGCCTCCATCACCGCCACCGTATAGGCCTTGCGGTCGATCTCCTCCGCAACCGTGACAAGACGCTGCCAAGCCGGCGAGAGCACGGACAGATCAACCTCGGCCGGGTCCTTTTTGCGGCCGTCCAGAACTTCCGGCAGCGCCGTCAGCGCCGCCAACGTTGGCGTCCCGCCCGCGGTGGCCCCGAAGGGTGCCGCCGCGGCCAACGCCGGCAGGAACGAGCGCACGGTGGCGAACCGGCGCATCATCTCGGTTGCAGTGTCCGCCCCGGTTCCGTCGGGATTCACCACTTCGTTCACCACCTCCAGCGCGGCGCGTATCTCGGGCAAGGAAACCTGATCGGCCAGCACCGAGGCGGCCTCTGCGCCGGAATACTCCGTGTTGTCCAACACCTCGACCAGTGTTTTCGCGGCCTTCGCCAATTGCAGTGAGGCCTTGGACAAGCGTGGCAGGGATTTCAACCGGGCGGCACTGGATTCCCTGGCTGCCTTGCGAAGAACGCGTTCGGTGACAATGGCGTCCAAGGCATCACACAAATCATCGGCAACTTCTGACGTCAAGGCGCGCACGGCACAGAGCAGTGTCGCACCCCGCCGCTGGTCTGATAGTTCTCGAAGCGATGAGGTCTTGCCCGCCAACCCGTAGCGGGCTAG
>NZ_JBQSYR010000022.1:0-76977 GCF_052379505.1 Glutamicibacter sp. 363
CGATGGGTTATCTGTCGATAAGTTAGCATTCATCTGACGTATACGGTGCGGTTCCCCAAAGCGGGAACCGCACCGAAATACTTTAACCCGTAATTAAGTCAGAATCCTGCGATCGTGTCATCGGCGTTCACGGCCACGAGGTGGAAGCCTTCCGCCAGCTCATCGGAAGGCATATTCGCGCGTACGCCATTCGCTCGGCACTGCTCGAGCACAAATTTCTCCATCGCCCCGACGTCGGGGTGCTGGGTGAAATGGGCTCGCAAAGCATCCATCTTCTGCGCAAAGAACTCGGTGATGTTCACAAAGCCGTTTTCGCGTTCCTTGGGGGCTCCATATAACCAAAGCCAAGGTAGTTTGTAGGCTTCCAGTCCTTCTTCCGCGAGCAGCTCCGGGTAGGCGAACGGGTTTTCGACTGCCGGGTAGATAGCCCGGGTTACCGCTTCGCCGCAGGCAAGGTGGTCCGGGTGTGAGCGCTGAATGCGGTCCCAGTTTCGTTCGGTGTGCATGGCCATAACTATTTGCGGGCGCACCTGGCGGATCAGTCGAACCACCTGACGCATGACGTCGTGGCTTGGCTCTAGATAGCCGTCACGCTCTCCCATGAAATGCACGGTGCTGACACCAACTCGGGCTGCCGCAACGCGTTGCTCTTCGTGGCGCAAGCGAACCGTCTCGGCAGGATCACGGTCGTCAAAACCTCCAGCGTCGCCATCGGTCATGATGCAGTATTGCACCTCTATCCCCGCGGCGGTCATTGCGGCTACGGTTCCGGCTGCGCCGAAATCCAAATCGTCGGGGTGCGCTGCAAAAGCCAGCACCCGCTGGGTAGCTGAGTTAATGAATTTGTTCGGATCAATCATGCTTAGCATCGTCAAATCTCTGTGGCTGCCGAGGGCAGGGTATTGGCAAGGCGTTTCGTGGCCCTATAGTTTTCGGTTGGAAAAAAGGTCTTAGACCGCGGGCTGAAGTGTTGTTCTCTATCGTATCGAGATCCTCGGCGTACCTCGATTTTTGGGCCAAAACCAATAGTGACGTGCCGCAGGTTCCTGCGGCACGTCACTTTTCTTGGATCTATTTGGCCTATTCCAGAGACCCAACCGTCACTGAGACTTTGTTTTCGGCACCGTTCCGCGTGTAGGTGATGTCGGCTTTGCCGCCAGCTGGCACCTCTCGAATTGCGGCAGTCAAGGTCTGGGAATCCTGGATTGCGCGTCCGTTGACGCCCGTGATGATGTCTCCGGATTTCAAGCCGGCTTCCTCGGCCGCCGAATTCGGTGAGATCTCCCGGATCGCTGCACCGACACTGAACTGCGAAGCGTTCGATCCAGTCGAAGCGCCCTGCGCTTGTACCGTTGCGCCCAGCAGACCGTGGGTGGCTTTACCATTGGCGATCAGTTCCTGAGCGATACGCTGAGCGTAATCCACAGGAATCGCGAACCCGACGCCAATCGAACCCGAATCTTCACCGCCGGCTCCGCCAGAAGCAATGGCGACGTTCACGCCGATAATTTCGCCCTTGTTGTTTACCAGCGCACCACCGGAGTTTCCATGGTTAATCGCTGCGTCGGTCTGCATCACGTTGATGTAGATCGAGCCTTGCCCGGACTGGTCCTGCCCTTCGGGCATGCCTGGGAATTGGAAGTTGAACTGGCTTCCGCCGTCCTCACCCTCATCCTGCGCGTTTTGTTCCGGCACTGCGGAGGATGCCACCGAAATAGTGCGGTTGAGCGTGGAGACAATTCCATCGGTCACGGTTCCGCTCAGGCCCAATGGCGCGCCAATTGCTACCGCGGTGTCACCAACGTTTAGCTCGGAGGATTTCCCCAAGGTCGCGGGCACGAGGTTCGGCACATCAACCTTAATGACCGCAAGATCTGAGAGCGGATCGGTGCCAACGAGCGTTGCCTGATGCACCTTGCCATCGCTCAAGCGAACGGTAAGCGTTGGGTCGCCGGTTTCTCCTCCCAAAGTGACCACGTGCGTGTTGGTCAATATATGACCTTCGGTATCCAGAATGATTCCAGAGCCCGAACCGCTAGACCCGCTACCGGAAGCTTCGATGGTGACCACGCTAGGCGATGCTTTCGCTGCCGCAGCGGTAACCTCTGTGACGGACTTTGGATTGTTGATCACCACACCGTTTTGTGGGGTCTGCACCGAGGAACCGCCCAAATCATTCCCGCCGGCCATGAAGTATGTGGTGCCGGCAGCGGTCACACCACCGATAAGTGCCGCAGCGACCATGCCCGCGATCAGCGTGCTGCCGGCGAACTTCTTTTTCGGTGCACGTTCTGGCGGAACTGGGTAGTTTGAATGTTGCTGTTCAGCATGGCCATATGCTCCGGCGGCATAGGACGGTCCGGACTGCGAAGCGTGCTCGGTGGATCCTTGACCGTAGACCCCGGTGGCCGGCTGTTGCTCGGTGGGGTAGTGGGCACGTGAATAAACGTCGGTCTGCTGCTCTTCCGGGCTGGACGCGGGGCTTACCTGGTTATAGCTACGTGTCTCGCCGGCATCCGACGACGACTGCGGCTCCGGGAGATTCACGCGAGGTTCCTCCGCATGCTCCGGAGTCTGGGCGATATCCTTCGGCTGTTCGGGTTCGCCCATATTTTTATTTCGTGGTTCATCCGGTGTCTGGCTCATCTTCATGCCTCTTTCGAATATCGGATCTCTTGAGTCTTATTATTCAGGGTCGAACTGTGGCAGTTGCGAGGGATGACTTTGCGCAAGCTGTGAGTTAACTATTCTGGCAGCGGAATAGCATGGACGCTGTGTTGCCGTGCAAATAGAATCAAATTGAGCTGTGAAAGTAGTCGCAGGTAAACGTGGTCGGACGAGTGGTCAAATTACTAGTTCGATTCGGTAATTCAGGTGAGGACGACAATGATTTCCAAAGCGCGGCGAGTCACTGCTGCAGCATTAACGGTGGCGGCATTATCGCTGGGAGCGTCGGCACCAGCATTTGCAGAGCCCCCTGTCACCATTCCACCTGGCGACTTCGTTGTCGACAACGCGCAGGTGCTCGGTGGCGATGAAAGCAATCTCGAAAACGATATTAAAGAACTTCGGGACGAGACTGGAATCAGTCTCTTTGTTGTCTACGTCGATGAATTCACCAATCCCTCGGATCCTAGCCAATGGATGCAAGAAGTTGCGAGTACGAAAAATATGGGCAGCTCGGATGCGATTTTGGTCGTAGCCACAGATCAGCAGCAAGCGCGGTTTGCCGGCGATCAAAATGGGCCGCTGAATGCCTCGGCTCAAGAGATCTACTCAGAACATATCTCTCCGGCTCTCGGCCAACTAGATTGGGCAGGAGCCGCTGAAGGCGCTATTGAGGGCATCGCAAATGTATCCGAGGGGGGCAGCGCTAGCGGCTCGTCCGGCTCCGGTGGCGGCATCTTCTGGGTTCTGTTGCTTGTTGGCGGCGTGGCAGTGGGCGCCTACGTGATGCTATCGCGGCGCAGCAAGACGAAGACCAACCAGCTACCGCAGAACCACGGCAATCTCAACGGTCATCAGCCCCAGCAGCTTGAGTCGCTGGATAAGCTACGTTTGCAGGCTGACCAGTTGCTGGTCGCGGCAGACGATTCCATACGATCTTCTGAGCAAGAACTCGGTTTCGCTGAAGCTCAGTACGGCCCAGATGCCATCAAGGTCTTTTCTACGGACCTCATCGAGGCCAAGACCCATCTGGTTGAGTCCTTCCGACTGCAGCAACAGCTCGATGATCACATCCCCGACACCGAAGAAGAGCAACGTTCATGGCTCGGTGAAATTATCAATCGGTGCGGACAAGTCAATGACACGTTGCAAGAGCACGCCGCCGAATTCAAAAATCTTCGCCAGTTGGAACAGAACGCAGAGTCCCGAATCAATGAGGTTGCTGCGGAAAAGGAACCGCTAGCCCAGCGGCTTTCCCAACGGGTGTCCGAGCTTGAGGGACTGACTTCGAAATACGATGACAGCGCCGTCTCGCAGATTACCGATAACGCCGAGCAAGCTTCGGAACGACTAACGTTCGCAGCCTCAGTGCTGAAGCAAGCGCGCGAGAAGCTCGATACGGATCGCTCCGGCGCGGCACTTCTCATCCAGAATGCTGAAGAAGCTCATGACCAAGCCGAAGTACTGCTCGAAGCTATCACCAAATCGGCGGCCTCGCTGCGCCAAGCAGATGCCGATTTGGAGTCAGCTGTCGCCATGGCCGCCAGGGATCTGGCGCAGGCTAAGGCGCTAGTTGCCAACGGCACTCAGCCGAACCTTGCAGGTCCCATCGCCGGGGTAGAAAGCACCCTAGGCAACATCCAGCAGGCATTGCGCGGTGGCAAGCACAACCCATTGGCCTTGATCTCGGCCCTCGACGAATCGACTAAACCGCTAGCCACCGCCTTGGGCACGCTACGCGACCGAGCCGAGCAGGACCGGGTGGCGCGCGATCAGCTTCAGTCACTGTTGAATACGGCGGCATCGCGCATTCAGGGAACGGAAGACTACATTCGTGCCCGCCGTGGCGGCGTACGTTCTTCGGCCCGTACTCGTCTGGCCGAAGCGCAGCGCTCCCATGATCAGGCACTAAGCCAAGCGGCACAGCGCCCCACCGAAGCGGTGGCTGCCGCGCAGCGGGCAGTGCAGCTGGCAGACCAGGCAGCACGCATGGCTGAGCAGGATGTCAACGGCTTCGGCGGCGATGGTGGTTTGGGCGGCTTCGGCGGCGGAAACCGTGGTCGTGGCGGTATGTTTGACGGGATCGGCGGAGCCGTTCTCGGCGGCATCTTGATTGACTCGCTACTCGGCGGCGGTAACCGCGGCGGAGGCAATCACGGCGGTGACGACGGATTCTTCGGCGGCGGAGGCTTCGGCGGTTTTGGCGGCGGTGGCGGAGGCTTCGGCGGCGGGTTCGGCGGCGGCGGAGGTGGTGGAGGCTTCGGAGGCGGAGCCGGCGGTAGTTTCTAGAGATACGCGGTTTATCCCAAGTAGTACGCAAATTTCAGCAGCACTATTTCGTATAGAAAGGTCCAACCATGACCAAGCAATCACTTTTCGGACGCGTTGCCCAGCTGGCAAAAGCCAACATCAACGCCATCCTAGATTCAGCCGAAGATCCTGAGAAGATGATGGACCAGATGGTCCGCGACTACACCGACAACATTGCCGAAGCCGAGCAGGCTGTGGCGCAGACCATTGGCAACCTGCGAATGTTGGAAGATGACTACCGCGAGGACGAACAGGCGGTCACTGAGTGGGGCACCAAAGCACTCGCCGCTTCCAATAAGGCTGATGAATTCCGCGCAGCTGCTGACTCAGCCAACGCCGCCAAATTTGATAATTTGGCCAAGGTAGCGATCCAGCGTCAGATGCAGTCCGAAAGCGAGATGAAATCCGCCAACCCGACCATCAACTCGCAGCGTGAAATCGTTGAGAAGCTGAAGACCGGCTTGAACCAGATGAAGGAAAAGCGCATTGAACTTGTCAGCAAGCGCGACGAGTTGATCGCTCGTTCCAAAGCTGCCCATGCACAGAACCAGGTCAACGAAGCCGTCAAGTCCGTGAACCTCATGGATCCGACCAGCGAGATCAGCCGGTTCGAGGAAAAGATTCGCCGTGAAGAGGCAAAGGTGATCGGTGCTTCCGAACTCGCCTCGTCGAGTCTGGACGCTCAGTTTGAGTCCTTGGAGGATCTTGGTGAACAGACTGAGGTTGAGGCTCGCCTGGCGGCTCTGAAGGCCAACCAGACCGGAGCCTTGGAGAGCTAAGCTCATCGAAATGAATAGTGGCGCCGGGTCAGAATGATATTTCCGTTCCGGCGCCTTTCTTTTCGTTCAGTTCCATGAGTTAAAACAAAAGTGGAGATCCATTCGGATCTCCACTTTTTCTCTGTGGCGGGGATAGGATTTGAACCTATGACCTCCGGGTTATGAGCCCGGCGAGCTACCGAACTGCTCCACCCCGCGTCGGTAAATACAACATTACCAACTAGTAAACCGTATGGCGAATCGAGGGGCCATGTCGTACATCACAGTGGTGCTATGTCGGCCTAAGCGGCGAAAATCAACGGTTCTCAATGCATGGATCGGAGATCGATTATGGTGCCTAAAAATTGATCTGAACGCGGACTTCCTGGGGCGGATCACCTGCTAAATGGAATTCATTGAATGAGAGCTAATCCGAGTAGCCAAGCCCAACACTTTTCTTGACGTTAAATTCAGGCTTCAAGAAATAGCGCTAGACCGGCGCAGCCCAACGTCCTATGATTCCAGAACGCAGGACAGATCAATTGACCCTGCAGCCACTACCCCCAACTGAGATTGTTTTCCTCAGTTCATCGCATCGCGCCGGCAGGTGAGCCCTTAGCCGGCAAATAGCGTGTAGTTTTCTCCGAATCCTAAGCTAGTCGAATAAGACTTGAGGCTCGCCGGCGAAGCCGAGGGCCCCGGCCACCACATGCGCCCTCGGGCAAAAGCATGTCGGCATAGAACTATCCGTAGGAGCGAAGAATCTACCCACAGTCAGGCGAGTTCGGGGTTTCTGGACCTCACGCAGCTTGCTTTCGAAGTCCGGCTCATGCCCGTTTCGAAGTCGTGAACGCTGGTCGGCGCGTTATGGCCCCCTGGCTTGGAGGAATTACTCCCCGGTAACGATGCCGGATCACCAGCTCATGGCTTAAAGCAAAAGTGGAGATCCATTCGGATCTCCACTTTTTCTCTGTGGCGGGGATAGGATTTGAACCTATGACCTCCGGGTTATGAGCCCGGCGAGCTACCGAACTGCTCCACCCCGCGTCGGTAAATACAACATTACCAACTCATAAACCTCATGCCTAATTGAGCTGACATGTCCTTAGTCACAAGGCGAATCTACGTCCGGGAGGTTGCACTAAAAGCTTCTGCTTCTTGCTCGTAGTTACCGCTGATCGTCCGAACCGCATTTGGTCGTGCAATAGGCACATTACGGAAAACGTTGTTGCCGACTGGTCGCTTCGGAGAGTCAATCCGTTGAAGTCGAAGGCCTATAGCGTGGCACAGCTAGCATCTGGATTCCTACCTGCCCTAGGGCTCAACTTCAACCAATGAACCGAATCGATGTGGCCACGAACCGCCAAGGGCCAGTGCGGCCTATCAGAGGTGCTACCTTAGTCGCGTGCATACTGCGTCACCGCACCGCTGTGCGGCAGTGAGCATGGCGCCGAACCCCGCTTAGCCTCGCTGGGCGCCCGGCTACTCAAATTCATCATTCGGGCGCGTACGAAGCGTTTACAAGACGATCCTTATTTAAGCCGCTGAAAAGCAAAATCCCCCAGTCCGCAGACTGGGGGATTTCGCTTGGTCATCGCCGAATCATTCTCGACTTGTCCCATAAGTGGCGGGGATAGGATTTGAACCTATGACCTCCGGGTTATGAGCCCGGCGAGCTACCGAACTGCTCCACCCCGCGATGACTAGACTATTCTTCATCATCGCGGAGCGAAATGCAAATCGGGGCTCAGCCTACGGAGATAGCTATCCGTTATTGGCGTCGTTAGGCTCAGCGGACTCGCTCGGAGCTTCCGGGGCTTCGGAGCTAGTCTGGACTTCACCTTCCGGGGCAGCTTCGCCGTTGATGGCAGCGTCAGCTTCCAATGCACGGCTCAGCGCATCCTGAAGTTCCTTCTGCGCTTCGCCGTAGGCTGCGAAGTCGCCAGCCTTCAAAGCGTCATCAGACTTCTGGATCGCTGCATTGGCAGCATCCAGAGCATCCGTTAGCTTCTGGGTTTCAGACTGCGAAGGCTGTTCGCTCTCCCCCGGCTGTTCTTCCGGTGTCGCACCATCGCCGTTCTCACCGGTGACGGCACCCGAATCGCCGCCAAAGACCTCGTCGAGAGCTTCTGAGAGCGTATCCGCGAAGCCAACCTGGTCGCCGAAGGCAACTAGCACCTTACGCAAGGTTGGATAACTGGTCTGGCCCGAGGACTGAACATATACCGGCTGAACGTAGAGGATGCCGCCACCCACTGGCAGCGAGAGCAGGTTACCGCTCTTCACCTCGGACGCGCCCTGGCGCAACAGGTTCAGCTCTGTGGTCACACGCGGATTGGTATCGAAGTTCTGCTGCGCCTGGCCTGGGCCAGGTACTGCCGTATCGCGAGGCAGCTCCAACAAGCGAAGCTTGCCGTACTCGTCAGCCTTCACGCCATCTTCACTGCCCGCGTCTGCGTTCGCAGATAGGAAGCCGAACAACACGTTACGCTGCTGCCCGTTGGCTGCTGCCTGTGGAATGAAGGTGGAAGTCAGCGAGAATGATGCCGCATCTTGAGTTGGCATCTTCAACGACAGGAAGTACGGAGGCTGCTTCACACCCTGAGTTGAAGAGGTCGGATCATCTGGCACCGCCCACGCGTCATTGGACTCGTAGAACGCGTCGGGATCATCAACGTGGTAAGTCGTGAGGACTTCGCGCTGAACCTTGAACATATCTTCCGGGTAACGCACGTGCTCCATCAGATCCCCGGAAATGTTATCCAACGGCTGGACGGCAGTAGGGAAGACCTTTTGCCAAGCCTGCAAGATTGGATCTTCGGTATCCCACGCGTACAGATCAACCTTGCCGTCATAGGCGTCAACGGTAGCCTTGACCGAGTTACGCATATAGTTCACGCGACCCGATAACCGATCGAAATCTGAAGCGTTAGTCAGCGAGTCGGAAACAGCCGATTCGATCTGCTGTTGCTGTGCATAGGGGAAATCATTTGAGGTGGTGTAACCATCGACGATCCATTTGACTCGTCCATCGATAATTGCCGGGTAGGCACTCGAATCGAGCGTCAGGTACGGGGCAACCTTGCTCACGCGATCGCGCGGGTTACGGTCGTACAGAATCTGTGATTCATCGTTGACCGCGTTGGAGAGCAACAGGTCCGTAGAAGCGAACTTCAACGCGAACACAACACGGTTGAACAGGTTGCCTACGTTAGGGCCGCCCTCTCCCTGGAAAGTGTAGCGGGTGTCTTCACCCTCGCCACCAGCGCTTGGACGGTCAAGCTCCTGATCGGTCCAGCCTTCCGGGCCGCCAACTACCGAATACTCAGGTGAGCTCTCACCGAAGTAAATGCGCGGCTCGTAATCCTCTTCGGTGATCAAATCACCGGTGGACGGAATGCCTCCGAGCATAAAGTCGGGGCGGCCACCGGCAGCTACGCGGTTACCGTAAGCAGCAACCAGCCCGTAACCGTGGGTGTAGGTAATGTGCTGGTTCACCCAGGTGTCATTGGGGTTGACGTTGACTTCACGTGCGGCGATAACCGTATCTTCGACTTTTCCGTCAATTTCGTAGCGGTCAACATTCAAAGTTTCAGGGAAGGTGTAGTACCCACGGAACTGTTGCAGCTGCGCAAATGCGGCAGAAACCAAGTTAGGGTCCAACAAGCGAATATTCGCCGTTGTTTCCGTTTCCTTAGCCAACGCGTTCTTCTCGGTGCTGACCTTGGCGTCGTACGGAGTGACTTCGACATCGTCCAAGCCAAAGGCCTCACGCGTCATCTGGATATTTCGATCAATATATTCGCGTTCCAACGTACGCTGCGAAGGAACCACTTGGTACTGCTGTATCAGGAATGGGTAAACGCCGCCGGCGACAATCATCGTCACCACGAGCATTGCGGTACCAATCAGTGGCAAGCGCCAGCGACCGTTGAACGCCGCAATCACGAAGGTAACTGCGATCAGAATTGCGACAATTGCCAGAATCATCCGTGCAGGGATAACCGCGTGAACGTCTTTGTACAGTGCACCGGCTACGCGCCCGGACTGATTGTTAAGCGTCTCGTACTGAGAGATCCAGAAATTGACAGCCTGGAGTAGCAAGAACACTGCCACGACCACTGCGGTATGCACGCGGGCAGCCTTGCCCACCGTGATGCCGCCACGTTCTTCAACGCGAATGCCACCGTAGAGATAATGCGTTAGCAATCCTGCAACTCCGCCGAGCAGAACTACAGAAATCAAGAATCCGGTGATCAATCCGATGAATGGCAGGGTGAAGATAAAGAATCCCAGGTCCATATTGAACTGCGGATCGGTGGATCCGAATGGAACCCGGTTGAGGAACAACATAATGGTCTGCCATTGTCCGGCTACCGCGATGGCTGAGAACAAACCCACCACTGCAGGAATGCCGATCATGAGGAAACGGCGAACCGGTTCGAGCTGCGCTTGGTAGCGGGACATGGAGTCTGGACGACTCGTCTCCGGTGCGTAGACAGGGCGATGCTTGTACGCGCTGCGCATAGAGAACCACATCGGCACGGCCATCAAGACCAACGCGATGAAGAAGATGATGAGTTTGGCGATGCGCTCGGTCCAATAGACTTCCGAGAATCCCAGCTGATTGAACCAGAGGATATCTGCGTAGAAGTTCGAGAGGAAGACAAACACGGCCACCAAGATGACCACCGCAAATACCGTCAGCGTCAGTGGAGACGCCTTTTTATTTGCGGGCTTAGAAGGTTGTTGCGGCCCTTGGGGTCTCGGTGGACCCCCGAACGGACTATCCGATCCGTATGACACTATTCATTCCTTACCTAAATGTCCCGCACGCCTTTGCTAGCGCCAGAACTCGTATATCTATCACTGTACTTACTAAGCTTCAGACACCAAGTTGTATGAACGGTGTCGAGTGGATCTATGAGCAGGATTCCAACGTGGTGGGGTCGGCTCCTTGCTCAATTTTTGTCAGCGCCTGCCGTGCTTCATGCAGCGTGCCCACCTTGACGACATGCAGCCCGTTCGGCACTCGTCCTTGTACATCCGAGCAGTTCTCTGACGGCGCTAGGAAGACCGTCGCACCATCTGCCTTCGCGGCGACCATCTTCTGGGCAATCCCTCCGATAGGCCCGACTTTGCCCTCGGCGGTAATCTCTCCGGTCCCGGCGATGTGATTCTCTCCGGCCAGCGATCCTTCGGTCAACCGATCAATGATCGCCAAGGCGAACATCATGCCGGCGCTCGGGCCTCCGACCTCTTCCACGCCAAATTTCACGTCGATGGGAAAATCAAAGGCGGTGCTCAAGTAGACCCCAAGCTGGCGAGAGCCTTCTGCATTGGCTGACGTGGTGACGCTGACCTCAGTCTCCT
Source organism: Glutamicibacter sp. 363 (assembly GCF_052379505.1). Classification (NCBI taxonomy): domain Bacteria; kingdom Bacillati; phylum Actinomycetota; class Actinomycetes; order Micrococcales; family Micrococcaceae; genus Glutamicibacter; species Glutamicibacter sp. 363. Next base: position 11,109 of record NZ_JBQSYR010000022.1, read on the forward strand.
TCGGCTCACCCTCACCGGAGGCCCTGCGAACCGTCATCGTGCTTGGCTGATCTCCACGCTCATTGAGGTCTGCCTTCAAGTCTTCCAAGTTGGATACTGGTTTCCCTTCGAACCCCAGCAACCTATCTCCTGGCTTTAATGAATCCCTATTGGTATCCGTGGAGAAATCCGCGACTTCCAACCAAGTGGAATATTCGTGCCCCAGCTCATTCATGGCTGCTGCAATCGACAATTCTTGTGAAGAAACCATCATCGAATCGTTGGCCGCGCCACGTTCTTCGCTAGTAACTCCACGCGGAATCATGGTCTCTTCCGGGACGATATCTTTGTTCGGATTAAATAGCGCTTCGAGAATCACCGGGGTTGACACCCGATTCTGCCCACCGCCTTGAACGTAAATGGTCGTCATGTCCAAAATGCTGTTGGACTGAAAGCTCTTGGCACCGTCGATGGTGATGAGCTCCTTGCCCTCGTACTCCCCCAGCGTGTTCAGCACTGGTCCAGGTGTGCGCACGACAAAGTTGGTGGGTAAGAAGAGGATCAGACCAACCAACAGCAGGGCTAGTGTCCCTGCGATCGTGGTTTTCACGGGCTTGGAACCAGGAACTTGCGTACCCAAATTCGGGCTCGCGCCCTTCGTGGATGATGGTTCCTGTTCGTGCACTGACCTTGCTCCCGCCGCTCAAAAATATTTCAGGGGCGCTTTCACAAACGCCACCCCCTCTAGCCTACTGAAAGCCCATGCAGAACTTCATCAGCTATAAGGAGTATTCGATGTGCCGAAAGCGAACTCAGGCTTGCATCGATGTGAACTCTCAGGCGTAGGGGGTACTTTTAATGACATGGCACAGAACCCTCCGAATAACCGACCCGACGGTGACGACGACGAAAACAATCCGCAGGATCCAATGTCAGCGATGTTCTCACAGCTCTTCGGTGGCAGTTTCGACCCAAACGATCTCCCGCCTCAGCTTCGCGAAGCGATGGGTTCACAGGATCCCGCCGCTATGCAGCAAATGATGCAGCAGGCACAAGCAATGATGTCGGCAATGATGCAGAACAATGCCTCTGAAGGGCCGGTGAATTGGAAGCTTGCTTCGGATACCGCGCTTCAGTCCTATGCCGGTGAAGACCCCGAAGTTTCTGACTCGCGCAAAAGCGCCATTGTCGACGCTTCCTATCTGGCCGATCTGTGGCTCAATAACGCCACGGCTTTTGAGTCCAAGGGCGAAGCTACCGAAGTCTGGACTCGCAAACGCTGGTACGACAAAACTTTGGGTGTTTGGAAGAAGGTCACCGAACCGGTGGCCGAATCCGTGACCCGTGCAATCACCAGCGCAATGAAGGACCAAATCCCAGAAGAGATGAAGGGCATGCTCGGCAACTCCGATGCGATGTTCCGAAATCTTGGTTCCAGCATGTTTGGAATGCAGCTGGGAACTGCCCTAGGCGGCTTAGCCAAGGATGTGCTTGGAGGCACCGATATCGGGTTGCCCCTGGCAGGAACGACACCCGGCCTGGTCGCCGCCAACGTCGCCAACTTTGGCGAGGGGTTGGAAATCCCTGAGCAGGAAGTGCTGCTCTACGTGATTCTGCGCGAGCACGCTCATGCGCGACTATTCAATCGGGTTCCATGGCTTTCTTCGAAACTCATCGGAGCGGTCGAGTCTTACTCACGTGGCATTCATATCGATATGTCACGTGTCGAAGAAGCAGTTCGCGGCATCGATCCGTCAAATCCGGAGAACCTGCAGGAACTGCTCGGCGAAGGGCTGTTTACGCCAGAGCGCACAGGCCAGCAGGAAAAGGCACTTGAAAATCTCGAACTGACGCTGGCACTGATCGAAGGTTGGGTCGACCACGTTGTGTCGCTCGCGGCCGCCAACTTGCCATTCGCGGCTCACCTTCGAGAAACCATGCGCCGTCGCCGTGCCTCTGGTGGTCCTGCTGAATCAGCATTTGCTTCGCTGGTCGGCTTGGAACTGCGTCCGCGCAAGCTTCGTGAGGCTGCCGCCCTCTGGGAACACCTCCATGAGGAACGTGGTACCGAAGGCCGAGATGCTATTTGGGACCACCCCGATTTGATGCCTACGGCCGAAGATCTCAGCGAGCCGGCGGGCTTTACCAAGCGCCGAGAGTCGGCTGCATCTGAATATGACGAGTTTGACGCCGCGCTAGGCAAGCTACTCGATGGCGGATTCGATAAGCCGGAACCTGAAGTCGAAAACCCTGAGGATTCTAATCCAGACGATCCGAAGAACTAACTAAGAGCTCTGATGTAAGTAAGGGGTCCAAGCAGCTCAAGCTGCTTGGACCCCCTACTTTTCGTTGGAGCGGACCTCAAAATCGCAGGTCACTCGTCGTCGAGATCGTCAAACCCGCCAGTTTCGGTATCGGTCTGTCCGTTTTCTTTGGCATGTGCGCGGAAACCTGCGCTGAATCCGGCGAGATACTGGTCCGCTTCGGCTCTTCTTTCGAACCGGTCCAGCAGATCCTGGAACCTTTTTCCGTGCCCTTGGCCCGGCGTTGCCAAATGGACTAGCTCATGGACCAAAACATAGTCTTGCACCCAATTCGGGGCATACTTCAGTTTGGCGGAAAGTCGGATGGTCCGCTGGATTGGGGTGGCAGAGCCCCACCGTTTATTTTGATTATTGACCCAACGCACCGATACCGGATTAGCCAGCCCATCAAGATACCTTAGGTCCAAATATGTGGCCCGTTCCATCAACGAGTCCTCGGTGACGGCCGCCGATTGTCGGCTCTTACGCTGGCGGTATTTCTTGAGCATTTCGTCCACGAATGCGCGCTCCGTGCTTTCATTCAGCGCCGCGGGCACCTGAACGACCAACCGGTCCTCGCGCCATTGCGAGGAGATGGTCTTCTTTCGTTTGCTCGAACGTACGATACGGACCGGGATGTCATCCGCGGCGATAAAATCAACGGTCTGAGGGTATGCCGGCATCGGGTGCCTCCACTTCTATCCTTCACAGGTTTGCGATGGTTTGTCGCTTATGAGCTCACCATAGGTCCACGTAGGTGAACCGATTTTTCATTCCCTGCGAGCTGTCGATAACTAGCCTTGGTATTCGGCCAAAACCGCCAGTACCGCTTCACCGTAGCGTTCAAGTTTGCTGCGCCCCACTCCTGAGATTTTGCCCAGCCCTTGGACCGAATTCGGTCGATGCTCCGAGATTGCCATGAGCGTCGCATCGGTGAAAATCACAAATGCGGGAATCGAATTGCTCTGGGCCACCGAGGCTCGCCAGCTACGCAGCTGCTCAAAGAGCGCTTCGTCGTACGCGGCGGGGCAAGAGGAACATCGTTTGAGTTTCCGTTCCTTCGCAGTGGTCAAAAATGATCCGCAACCGGCGCAAACAGATGGCGTGAGTTTCTGCTGCTTGCGGCGAACCGGTGCTTGCTGCCGGCTGCTGGCCTGCCGCACAGATTTAATCCCGTCCAGGAATCTCGACGGATATCGATGCGCCCGGCCACCCGGGGTCCGGGCTAAGGACCACGACAGGTAGAGCCGTATGCGCGCACGAGTAATTCCTACGTAGAGCAGCCTACGTTCTTCATCGTAGCCAGCCTGGTCCTTCGCATAGGTGATCGGTACGAGTCCCTCGCTGAGGCCTGCCAAGAAAACAACGTCCCATTCAAGGCCCTTCGCCGCGTGGAAGGACGCGAGCGTGACGCCGTCCAAGGTCGGCGCATGTTGAGTCGCGGCGCGTTCTTCAAGTTCGCGGACCACATCGCGCAAGGTCACTTCGTGCCCCTGGTCGCCTTTGCCGGCAACCAGGTCGTCGGCCAGTCGCACGAGGGCGGATAACGATTCCCACCGTTGGCGTACCGCACCGGTGCTGCCGGTGGGAGCTTCCGGAGCATACCCGTGCGAGGAGAGCACATCGCGCACCAGCTGAGGCACCGACAAGTCTCCTGCAACATTTAATGCGGCGCGGAGTGCAAGCATTCCCTCTTTGACTTCACGCCTCGAGAAAAACCGCTCGGCGCCACGCATGACGTAGGAAATTCCGTGCGCCGTGAGCGCTTGTTCAAAGGCTTGAGACTGACCGTTGGTGCGGTATAGCACCGAGATTTCAGAGACGTCTTGCCCGTCTTTGACTAGCGCCTTGATGCGTTGTGCAACCTCATCCGCTTCCTGTTCATCGTCGGCAGCCTCGAAAAATTCAGGACTGGGTCCATGCTCGCGCTGGGCAATGAGTTCCAAGGGTTCTGGCCAAATGACGGTCGGATCAGGCATCGAAGTTTCTATCCGGCGCATGGACAACACCTTATTCGCCAGATTCACCACCTCGGGTGTCGAACGGTAGTCACGCACGAGCTTGACGACGGTTGCTTCGGGGAATCGGGTGCCGAAGTTCAACAGGTAATCAGGTCGGGCACCGGTGAACGAATAGATCGTCTGGGAGGCATCGCCCACCACACACAGTTCGTCGCGCCCACCGAGCCACAGGTCGAGCAGCCGCTGTTGCAGCGGCGAAACATCCTGGTACTCATCCACCACGAAATGTCGATACTGGGACCTGACGTTGGCAGCGACTTTCTCGTCTTCTTCAAGAATTGCGCTGGTAAGCAGCAAAACATCTTCAAAGTCGATCACGCTACGGTCGTCTTTGAGTTCCTCATAGGTTTGGAAGATGCGTGCCATGCTCACCGGTTCCAAGCCGTTGGGCAGATCTCTGCTGGCAGCGACCTTGGCGTAGCTTTCGGGAGAATGCATCGATACCTTGGCCCATTCGATTTCGGAGGCAAGGTCGCGCACCATGGCGCGGTCGCTAGAAATTCGAAGTCGGCGCGCGGATTCAGCGATGAGCGGCGCCTTGTGCTCCACCAAGTTTGGCAACGTCCCACCGACCGACTGCGGCCAGAAGTACTGCAGCTGCCGAAGCGCAGCGGCGTGGAATGTCCGGGTCTGGACGCCCGGCGCCCCCAGCAAGCGAAGCCGTGTGCGCATCTCGGATGCGGCACGGGTCGTGAAGGTCAGGGCCAGCACGCTGGTCGGGTTGTAGACCCCGGTATGCACACCGTGCGCTATGCGGTGTGTGATGGCGCGGGTTTTGCCGGTCCCGGCACCGGCAAGGATGCATATTGGGCCGCTCAGGGTCTCGGCCGCGAGCCGCTGTTCGGCGTCAAGCCCTGCCAAAAGATCGGGGGCCGTTATATTTTCTTGCTCGGTCACTTGCTTGGGGCCTCCGGGAGGGCTTCTCCGTACCAGTTACGGATCAGTGCGTGTGCGATGGAAATACCGCGCGGAATTTGCAGGGTGCCGGCGCTCAATTCGGAGCCGAGTTGTTCGCGGGTGAACCAGCGAAGGTCGAGTATCTCGGCACCGTCAGGTACCAGCTGCGTGCTCAGTGCCTCGCCGGTGAAACCCAGCATGAGTGAGCGCGGCATTGGCCATGGCTGGGACCCACGGTAGGCAACATCGCCTACGTGTACCCCTGATTCCTCAAAGATCTCTCGACGCACCGCAGACTCAAGTGATTCTCCTGCTTCGACAAAACCAGCTAGGACCGAGTACATCTTGGATTTGAACATGCTGTTGGCACCGAGCAGCAAACGATCTTCGGAATCGACGATGGCGGCGATCACCGCCGGGTCGGTGCGAGGGAACAGCTCGTGGCCATTGTCCACGCAGCGTTGCACCCAACCGGAGGTAGAGGACCGAAGTTCGGAACCGCACCGGGGACAGAACACTTCGTTGCGTCTCCAGTTGGCTATTGCCTGGGCCTCAACAAACAACTCGGCCTGAGCCGCATCGAGAACATTAAATGCGTCTCGCAGCGTGGTCCATGATGACTCGGTCCGTTCATCAAGCACCGAGGAGTCGACAATAGCTAAAACAAATAAGTGCTGCTTGTCACGGCCAAGGTAGACGAATTTTTCCTGCCCGGACGCCTGATAGTCCGGGCCTGGGATCAAAAACAACGATTCGCCGTTTAGCGCAGCACCAAGCTCGGAAAGCAGCATCACTCGACTCTGCGGGTCGGCCATGACCTGTGGTAGCAGGTCAGGCTGGTCATGCTCGGTCACCGGACGCTCATACACGGATCGTGCGAAGCTCAATGAGGTGAGTGGTAATCGATATTTTTCTGCCAACGCCATACTCCTAACCTAGTGCAATTCGCTGAGCACTGGCTTGGTTTGGCTTCACGGTGAAAACAATTGCGAATGATCTGAATCGCATCTGCCGTCATGTGCGTTGAAACTAGCCATCTTCCGTGCGTCATTAACGAATGAAACGCCGGATCTCGCATACGGTGGAGGATGTGAAACGCTCTGCCATGGAACTCGCCGCTATTGCCACCGCCGCCGTGCCGGGATTGACCCCGGTAAGGTTCGCCGCGTTGTCCGATGATGCAGAAGACTTCGATTCGGCACTCATCGTAGATTCCCAAAAACACCGCTGGCGCGTACGCTCGCCGCGCCACGACGAAGCGAGTATGCGCCTGGAAGCGGAGCTTTCCGCCTTGCGCGCTTTTTCGGCCAAGGTCAGGGCCGCGCTTCCGTTCGCCCTGCCCTCTGTCGCCGGAACTGTGCGTCAGGGCCCCTTGCGAACCTTCGTATATAAAGATCTTCCCGGCCGGGTTCCCACCCTCGACGAACTTGTCGAGGAGGGAAGCAAGCTTGCGGTGGCCTTGGGTCAGTGCATGGCGGCGATCCACCAGATTCCCGATGATTCGGTCGAAGTTGCCGGATTGCCGACCTACACCGCCGATGAAGTTCGCCAGCGCAAGCTCAACGAGCTGGACACCGCCGCCGCGACGGGCCGAGTGCCTAGCCGCCTGCTGCGGCGTTGGGAGCACGCCATGGAAGATGTGTCGCTGTGGCGCTTTAACGCCACGGTGGTCCATGGCGACTTCGATGAAGAGCAGCTGCAGGTTTCACACTCAATCATTACCGCCGTCAAGGGCTGGACCGACTTGCATGTGGGCGACCCCGCCGACGACTTCGCCTGGCTCTCCGCCATTGATGACCAGAGCTTCAGCGAACGAGTATTCGCCGCCTATGTGGAGGCTCGCGGCAACTCAGCAGATCCGCACATCATGCGCCGTGCTGCGCTGGCTGCGGAATTCGCGCTCGCCCAGTGGTTGGTCAAGTCCCTGGACAGCAAAGACACCGAGCGCATTGCCGATGCCGACGAAATGCTGCAGGAACTGGATACGAATATAGCCGAGTACGGCGGTGAGCCGCTGTCCGTCGTTGAGGCTCCGCGCCCGCTGGCCGCTCCGGCATCCGCTTCGGTTGAGAAACCTGAAGTAGCGCCGAAGCCGAGCGCTCCGGCAATCAACTCTTCAAAGGTTACACAGCTACCCGTCGAGGATGAGGTAGAAACCGACGCCCCACCGGAGGACAGCACGCCCAAGCCTCCAGCGGTCTCCGCCGTCCCCGTTGAAGCTGGCGTGCAGTCCCCCGCGGCACAGCACACAGACGACGCAGCGGCCGCAGACAGCACTTCGCCGGAGGATGCCGCGAAGGCCGATTCGGGAAATAACCCTGCACCGGATGCGAAGCCAAGCGAGTCGGTGCCCGTGGAAGGCACCGACTCCAAGGAAGAAACTACTTCGTAACTTCCGTTTCGACCTGCTCCGTCAGGTTTTCGAAGGCCCCGGCGATCATGGATTCAAGTTCTTCTTCGGATGCCAGATATTCGGCGTGAATCGTGATGCCGGCGCCAACGTAGTAGAACGCGGCCTGAATCTGTTCCAGCGGGATCCCGTGCAGGCGTGACCAGCCAAGACGGTAGACCGCCAGCTGCACCAATTTGCTCTTCAGGTCCTTGCCGCTGGGCACCCTTCCGGTTTTCCAGTCGAGCATCAGCCAGGTGCCATCTTCAAGCTGGAAGACCGCATCGATGCGCCCGCGTACCGCAACCGGGCCCACACGTGTTTCCAGCGGCACCTCAACATATGCCGGTTGGCGTTCGGCCCATTCGCTGGCTAGGAACGCTTCCTTCATCGAGGCAAGATCCAGCACGTCGTCAATATATCGATCCGCTGGCTCCACGATCTCGCCTAGGTCGAGCATCTGGGTTTGTTCGTAGTATTCCTCGATCCAGGCGTGGAATGCGGTGCCTCGCCGGGCAGCCAGGCCGGGGCGGCGCGGAACGGGGCGGCGCAGGTTCTCCAGCACCTCCACAGGGTCTTCGGCAAGTTCAACGAACAATGAGGCCCGCACATGCTCGGGCGCAGCGATGACGCGTTCGCGGTTGTTCAGGAACTCGCGTTGCGCCAGCAACCTCTCCGCCTCGTCCTTCCAATGCTCACCGAAGCCGGTCAGCATCTGGCTCTTCGCCTTGGCGGCAACAACGTCTTCGGCAAGCGCACTGAGCACCTCGCGACGAGAATAGGGGTGCGGCGACTTTTGCACGGTGCCGGTAATCACCGGCCCGTCAAGCGGGTCGTACGGCCAGCGCGCCTCCATCGGTTGGGAGCGTACCGGATTTTCCTCGGGCCCCTGATCGTTTTGGACCCACACTCCAATTTCGGCGCGGGGTTCCTCCCCTTCGGCCAGTGGCAGCAGTGCGTCCATGAAGACCGAAGGTTCACAGGGCTTGGAGCGCGATCCCGACCAAATGCTGCTTGAACAGATCAGCAATGACTTAGCCCTGGTGACTGCCACGTAGGCGAGGCGGCGTTCTTCGGCAATATGATGGTCGTCCACCCGATCTTTGAAGATCGATTCGGCCTCGATCAGTTCCTTCAGCGCCGGCTGGTCGGTATCCCACTGCGGCAAATCGCCGGCATCTCCGCGCAACGGCCAAGGCAGCGCCTTATCGCCGCTGGTCCAACGATCGGATTTGGCTCCCGGGAAGACCCCCTCGTTCAAAGACATCACCGCGACGATGTCCCATTCGAGCCCCTTCGAGGCATGAATAGTCAATAACTGTACCGCCAGCGGATCAGCATCTTCGGAGGGCAGCGGGAGCCCCTTTTCCTTTTCGGCGGCCTGTTCAAGCCACATGAGGAAACCCGCCAACTCCACGCGCGGGGCATTGCGGCAATATTCGCGCACCACATCGGCGAAGGCATCCAGGTTCACCCGATATTTGTCCGCGGCAATCCACGGTCTGGCAGCCACCTCGATGTCCAGGTTCATGGCGCGTTCGACTTCTCGAATCAACGCTTCCAAATCATCGTTGGCGATCAAACGCAATTGCCGCAGTTCGGATCGCAGCGCTTCGAGCCGTTCATAGCCGGTATTCGACAACCGCCGGCCGTCGGAGCTCGTCCAACCAGCCGGAGGAAGGTAATCCAGCGCCTCGATCAGGCTTGCAGCGTCGTTGAGCTCCGCGCGGGCCGCCTCCTCCGTGCTTTGATTCTGGGTGATCGGTTCGGCGGAGTCCAGTTCGGGATTCAGCCCGCGCTCCCGGCGCCGGGCCAGCGAACGCGACCAATCGGCGAATGCTGCGAGGTCGGCGGCGCCCAAACGCCATCTGGCGCCTGCGAGCAAGCGCATCAGCTTGTCCGAGCGCAACGGATCCACCAGCACATGCAAACAGGACACGAGGTCGGTGAGCTCAGGGGTGCTGAGCAGCCCGGACAGCCCCACCAGCTGATAGGCAATGCCCCGTTCGCCAAGCACCTCGCCCATCACCGAGAGATTCGCCCGGTTGCGGCTGAGCACCGCGCTGGTCTTGTGCTCGGCACCGACGCCCTGGCGATTTTCTGCCACGATGAGGTCCGCGATCCGTTCGGCCTCCTCGCGGACGCTCGCGCAGCGATTGAGCACTACTCGGCCGGGCTGCGCAAAAGCCGAGGGTTCAAGCGGCTTGACGGAGACCGGTCCAATGGCCGGCTGCTGACCGCCAGCGGTAATGTGGTTTGCCGCGTCCAAGACGTTCACGGTATTCCGCCATGCCACCGTGAGGTGCTTGACATGTGCGAGGTCTCTGCTCGATTCGCGCACTATGGGGAATTCCTGGGGGAAGCGGAATAGCTGGCCGGCGCTGGCACCGCGGAATCCGTAGATGGATTGGTTGGGGTCCCCCACCGCGGTCACCGGGTGGCCATCGCCATAAAGTTGCGAGAACAGCACCATCTGGGCATGCGAGGTGTCTTGGAATTCATCGAGCAGCACCACCTTGTGGCTGGTGCGCTCGGCAAGCGCCGCGGCCGGAACTTCCTGCGCAATATGCGCCGCGTGGGAGACCAGATCGCCGTAGTCCATCACCCCGAGTTTCGCCTTGGACAGGGCGTATTCCTGGGCCAGCTCGGCGATGGTCGCGCGGGAGGCGAGCCGGTCGATCATGTTCTGCGCCGCAACGGTCCGCTTCTTTTCCTTGTCCGCCTGCATCGGGAACAGGGAGACTTCGGCAATGAGGTTGTCGAGCCATTGCTGGGCCTGCGGCGGGGAGACCAGATGCTCGGAGGACTCGGAGCTGAATGAGACGATTGCGTCGATCAGCGTGCTGGTCGCCGAGCCGAGATGCTCGTAGTTTCCGGTATAGCTCTCCAACACCTGATGGGCCAGCTGCCAGGATTGCGCCGCACCGAGCAATACCGTGTCTTCTTCGATCCCCAGGCGAAGTCCGTAGTCCTGCACCAAGGTATTGGCATAGGAATGGTAGGTGGATACCGCCGGGTCCAGGAAGTCTCTGGTTTCCTCTTCACCGAGCAGCCCCGTGGCCACTAGCTGCGCGATCTTGGCTCGGATACGTGCGGAAAGTTCGCCGGCTGCCTTGCGCGTGAACGTCACGCCGAGGATTTCTTCCGGGCGAACCAGCCCGTTGGCGACGAGCCAAACCACCTTGTCCGCCATGGTCTTCGTCTTGCCGGAACCCGCGCCGGCGATGACCAGCATGGGTTCCAAGGGGGCACAGATGATCTCGGCCTGCTGCGCGGTTGGCGGGAACTGCTCCCCTAGGGCTTCGGAAAGTTCCTGCGGGGTGAATCGAATATTGCTCATGGTTCGGTGACCTGTCGTCCTTGCTCGCACAATGGGCAGATTTCGGGCAGCGTGCACGATCCGCGCAGGCCCTCGGAGCCAATGGTGTGCCGGGTGGTGAATTCGCTCTCGCCCATCAGCTCGGCCGCTTCGAGAATCAGCTCCCGCGCCCAGGTTTCTGTTCCAAGGGCCGGCTGATCCCGCAGGGTGGCCGACTTCGTCGGGGTACCGACGTAGACCAGCGACGCTCCGGCTGGTTCGGTGGAAAGCGCGGCGGTTTCATCGTGCTGCTGCAATGCACCGAGCTGCACCGCGGTCTGGTAGACGGCCAGCTGCGGGTGGGTTTCGGTGTCTTTGAGCGTTGGCGCTTTGCCGCCGGTTTTCAGATCTACCACCGTGGCCTTGCCCTGAGCGTCGGCTTCCACCCGGTCGATGACTCCGCGCAGCTGGATATGCTTGCCTTCCTGCGGAACGTCAACCTGGAAGGACAGTTCTCTCGCTCGTAGTTCACGCCCGGAGGTGCGCATGGCGATGCTGTATTGCGCGAGTTTTTTGAGCATTTCTTCGGCTCTGTCAAAGTCGCGCTGCCCCTCCCAATTCGGGAGCTTTTCCAGCTCCGGCCACCGCTGCTCGAGGATGTTCGAGTATTCGCTCCCGCTGGCCTCCGGGTGCTCTTCGGCGATGGAGTGAATCAAGGTGCCCAGGGAGGCGGCGAAGTCATGCGCCGCTTCTCCCCCGGCGCTTTGCACAAACCAGTTCAGCGGCGACTTCACCAGGGTCTCGACCTTTGAGGGTGACACGCGCAGCGGTTGATCGGCGGGAACCACCGGGGCGCTGGTGCTCAGTGGCTTCAATCCCCACCAACCCTTTGGGTGAGCGCCACGCACCGGGTATTCGCTGTCGGCCAATTGCCCTAGCACCGTGATGGCGTCGTGGTAGATCTCGTCGGCCGAAACGTGCTCGGGAGCGGGGACCGCACCGAGTTGCGCGGCCTTGGCGCGTTCGGCCATCGAACGCAGTTCAGCCACCAGCGTGGGCAGGGCCCTGATTCGTGGGACCGCGGTGAGTTCTCGTTGCGCGCCGCCGTTTGGGTCAACCAAGTCCAAGAACGATGAGGGTTGCGAGTCCTCGTTATCCACCGCCGTGCAAATCAACAATCGCGAGGCGCGCGAAACGGCGTTGCTGAAGCTTCGCATTTCATCATTGCGGATTCCGCGCACCAGCTGCGTCGGGGTGCGTGTGCTCAGGAAGGCCAGGCCGTGTTCTACCGCGTCGGCCAGGGCGTTGGAACCCAGCAGCTCACCGCGCAGCCGCAGGTTCGGCCAGCTGCCTTCCTGCAGGCCCGGAATGAATACGACGGGCCAGTGCTTGCCTGCGGCCGCCGCGGTGGTCAGCACCGTGACCGTTTTCGTCCCGGTGGCTCGCGAGGCCAGCGAGTCCATCGGCAGTTCCTGATGCAAAATGTGATCGATGAAAAGTTCCACGCTGGCACCGGGCAGCTGATCCACAAACCGTTCGGCTGCCTGGAATAGCGAAAGGACCGCGTCCAGGTCGTGATCGGCACGACGGGCGGTATTTCCGGTGCCCAGCGCTTCCTTGCGCCAGGCGTTGGCCCGGCCCGAGGCTTCCCACAACGCCCACAGCGCCGTTTCCGGGGTTGCCTGCCCGCTGGCAAGTTCGGTGCGCAAGGCACTGAACATGCTCAGCAGGCGTTCCAAGCCAAAGGCTACGGGCCCCAAGTCACGGCTCAGTTCCGGTTCATGAAGGCTCGCTTCGAGAAGCTCTTGGCTGGATCGCCGTCCGCCCACCGAGCTTTCGCGTTGGCGCAGCAGCTGCCTCAGGCGTCGAATTTCCAAGGCGGTGCTCATTCCGTAGCGCGAGAGCAGCAAGTTCTGCATCAGCAGCGGATCGTCGCTTACGCCGCCGGCCAGGGCCAGCTGGACCAGGTCGAGCAAGGGCCGTACCGCGCCCTCATCCTTCAAGGGGATTTCGGCCGGTGGAACCTGGACCGCGATCCCTTGGCCTTCGAGGAACCGACTGAAGGACCGTACCTGTGAACCGTTGCGGACCACGATGGCCATGTCGGAGAGCGGGAAGCCCTCGTAGAGATCCATCTGGACTATGCGTTGGGCTATGTAGCGTTCTTCCAAGGTGGAGTTTTCAAAGCACAGAGCTTGAACCTGCCCGGTTTCGGTTTCCGCTGGCGCTTCCAGTTTTCGTCCGCGCAGGCCGGCCGCTAGCGGGATTCGCCGCACGACGCGCTTCCAAGCATCCATAATGGCCGGTGCCATGCGCAAGCTGGTATCCAATTCGAAGAGTTGAGCCTCATCGTTGCTGCTGTAATTTTGCGAGAAACGGTTCAGCTCATCGGGGCGTGCACCACGAAATCCTTGGACCACATTATCTGGCGCCGCAAAGGCAACGAGCCGGCGATCACGCGCGATCAGCCGCAGCAGCCGATGCTGCGACAAGGTCGCCTCTTGCAGGTCATCGACGAGGATCAGCTGCAGTTTTTCGTGCTCTTCGGCCAGGAACTCTGGATGCTGTTCGAACAATTGGGCGGCACGGGTCATCAGACCCGCCGGGTCAAAAGCTTCGGCACTGCCTAGGTCCAGCAGGTCGCGGTATTCCTGATAGAAGCGTGCCGCGGCCACCCACTCTGCGCGCTTGGCCTGTTCCCCAAGCTGCGCAATATCTACCGGTTCAAGTCCAAGCTCAGAAACCCGGTCAAAGAATTCACGCAGTTCTTTCCTGAACCCGCGTGTTTCGACCGCTAAGTTCAAGTCCTCGGGCCACCCCGGGCCCGCGGTCAATCCCTGCTGGTGGCCTTCGAGGAGGTTGCCGATGAGCGTATCCTGTTCAGGTCCCGAAAGGAGCCGAGGAGCCCGTTCCAAATTCGGCAGCAGGCCTTCCAAGCGTGCCCTTCGGATGAGATCAAAGGCATATGCGGACCAGGTCCGCACCACCGGCTCGGTAAAAGTTTGATCCGCTCGGCGGCTGAGGTCGTCTCGAATGCCGGCAGCGGTCAGACGAGTTGGCGCAATAATCAACAGCTGCAGCGGATCCAAACCAGCGTCCAGATGCGCCACGGCTGTGTCCAGCAGAGCCGTGGTTTTCCCGGTCCCCGGGGCCCCGGTCACGAGGGTAGGTTTGGCTACCGTTGCCAGCCTTTCAAGCAGCGAAGACGTATCCAGTTGTGCCGGGTCGGTCATATCTTCCATGTTCATAGTTGATCATCCGCTTCGGACAAGTAGCCCGGTTGCAACGCCGCTTTGAGCGAATCAATTTGCGCCCATTGGGCATCGTTCGGTTTCCAGCGTGCTTGGGCCATATTCACGCGCCTACCCCGGCGGGGAGTGTTCTCCCGCGTCCACTCGGCCTCTCCGCGTTCGCCGAGTGCCAGAGTCAGGGTGCCGTCGGCCCGAAGAATGCGCCACCAGGGTGTCCCCTCCGGTGAACTTCCCATCGCTTTGCCAGCCTGCCGAGCGCCGCCGACCCCCAGGAGCTCTGCTACGTCGCCATAGCTGAGTACGGCCCCCGGCGGGACAAGTGCCGCCAGCCGATGGACGGCCTCGGCATAATCGAGGGGCAAGTGGCTTGATTCGGAGCTCATGTCCCTATTGTGCCAACTTGGACATCCTCATCCACAACCGGAGCGTCAGCCCAATGGTTGACCGAGTGAGCGGGTAGCGTTGATTTCATGAATGAATGGCATAAGGGCCTTGCAGTTGGCTTTGACTTGGAAACCACTGGCGTCGACACCACTACGGCGCGCATCGTCACTGCGTCGGTGGTTCTGCTTGATGCCCAAGGTCAGGTTGTGAACCAACGGGAGTGGCTGATTGATCCCGGCGTTGAAATTCCCGAGGCTGCTGCCGCGGTGCACGGCGTGTCCACCGAAAAAGCTCGTGCGGAAGGCATTCCTGCCGCTCAGGGCGTTGCCGAGATCCTCAACCTGCTCCAGTTCGCCGCCCAGCAGTCCCCGGTGGTCGCGTTCAACGCCGCCTATGACTTCTCCGTCCTGCATGCCGAGGCCTTGCGCTACGACCTGGTGCCGTTCATCCCCGGAAACGTGATTGACCCGTTCATCATCGACAAGCAGGTCGACAAGTTCCGCAAGGGAAAGCGCACGCTGGCAGCTGCCTGCGAACACTACGGCGTCGTCCTGGAAAATGCCCACACCTCCTTCGCCGATTCGGTGGCATGCGTGGCGGTAGCGCGAGCCATCGCCGAGAAGTACCCGCAGCTACAAGTTGATCCGCAGGATTTGCACGGCTGGCAGATCGGGTGGGCTCGCGAACAAGCCGCGAGCTTCCAGGAATACCTGCGCAAGCGCGATCCCCAGGCCCTCGTCGATGGCGCTTGGCCGATAAAAGACAGCTAAACCATGCATTTCCAGTGAATGTTAGGCACTTCACATCCCAAAAACTGGCTCCCGCGAGATTCCGGGTAAGTCATTAGTTCATCTTCAGTCACAAATCTGCGAATCATCTTCGATTCGTCCCCGATTTTGGCCGCATATGAAGAATAGTGAATGCGTTTTGCGGGCGGTTCGGGCGATATTGTTCGATAGTGATTCAATGGAGGGTACTCTCTATACCCCTTGAGAATTGAAGGAACGCGCCTAGTGATCACAGTTAGTGACCTGCGTAAGGTTTATCGTCAAGGCAGCAATGACGTTGTTGCACTGGATGGTGTGAGCCTTGAAGTCCCGACCGGGAAAATTCATGGCATCGTTGGACATTCCGGAGCTGGCAAATCAACACTTGTCCGCTGCCTGACATTGCTTGACCAGCCTACGTCCGGCTCCGTTGCGGTTAACGGCAAGGAACTGACGAATGTCGACTCCGACGCGTTGCGCAACGCGCGTCGCCGTATCGGCATGGTCTTCCAGCATGCCAATCTGTTCGATTCACGAACCACCGAACAGAATGTTGCCTACCCACTGGAATTGGTGGGCACACCGAAGAAGGAAATCGCCGAGAAAGTTGCGCAGCTTTTGGAACTCGTCGGGCTGACGAAGTTCGCCAAGGGCTACCCATCGCAGCTTTCTGGTGGTCAGCGACAGCGCGTGGGTATCGCCCGCGCGTTAGCGACGGATCCTGATGTGCTGCTCTGCGACGAGCCAACCAGTGCTTTGGACCCGGCCACCACCGATGAAATTCTTGAGCTGGTAAAAAAGCTTCGCGACCGGTTGAACATCACGGTGCTGATCATCACCCATGAAATGCACGTCGTCAAGCATGCCTGCGATTCGGTTTCGCTGCTCGAAGCCGGCAAGATCGTGGAGCATGGCGACATCGAAGCGGTCATCACCAACCCTTCGGGACGTTTGGCTTCTACGCTGCTTCCACTGCCGGGAGAAGCCCCGCAGGTAGAAGGTGCAGGTCGCGTACTTGATCTTCTCTACACGGGCGAACAAGCCACCGAGCCGGTCATCTCCGGCATCGCGCGAAAGTTCAACACCGACGTCAATGTCTTGGCCGGCTCCGTAGAGCATCTGGGTGATCAGCAGTTCGCGCACCTGCGAGTGCAGTTCGCCCCAGACGCGGACATCGCGGCAATTATCGAACATCTGAAGTCCACCGGTATTGCAGTGACCGTGAAGGAGGCCAAGTAAGTTATGGATTTCTTCGCTGAACTCTTAAACAATCCAGGTATCACCAAGGCCATGTGGCCTGCCACCGTGGAAACCCTGCAAATGACTTTGATTGCAACGGTTTTCACCATCGTCATTGGTTTGCCGTTAGGTATTTTGCTGCACAACACCGGCAAGGGCGGGTTGCTGCCAGTGCGTTGGCTCAATGTGGTGCTCTCCGGGATCATTGTCAACATCACCCGTTCGATTCCCTTCGCAATTCTGATGGTTGCCTTGATTCCACTAGCCAAGGCAATTACGGGTGTCTCACTCGGACCGGTGGCCGCTTCCGTCTCGCTGACCATCGGCACGGTTCCGTTCTTCGCACGTCTAGTTGAGACCGCCCTGCGCGATGTCTCATCGGGCAAGGTTGATGCGGCGCTGGTAATGGGATCGACGAAATTGCAGGTCATTCGCAAGGTGCTCGTTCCCGAAGCGATGCCCGGGCTCATTGCCGCGTTGACCACAACCGTGGTCACGCTCATTGGTTATTCGGCGATGGCCGGTTTGGTTGGCGGTGGCGGTCTTGGCCGGCTGGCCTACAACTACGGTTTCCAGCGTTATGACATGGGAATCATGCTGGTAACCATAGTCATTATTCTTATCATGGTGCAGTTCGTTCAGATCGTCGGCGACCTGGTCGCGCGAAAGATCGATCATCGTTAGCTCAAAAACTTCCGCCGGAATTCCGGCGGGCCTGGTCGGCACGCATGTCGTACCAAAACTCCCCTTAGTTACCGGAAACGGTTCATACTCAAAGGAAATACTCACAATGCGTAAAAAGCTTGCACTCGCAATCACCGGTGTCGCAACCCTCTTTGCGGTGACCGCCTGCGGTAGCACCGGATCCACCGAGCCAACCGCTGCGGCCACGCTTGACCCAGCAAACCCAACCATCGTCAAAGTTGGCGCAAGCCCGATCCCGCACTCCCAGATTCTTGAATTCATCGATGAGAATTTGGCCAAGGATGCTGGCATCGATCTCGAGATTCAGGAAATCGACGACTACCAGACCCCGAACATCGCTTTGGCAGACGGCACCATCGATGCAAACTACTTCCAGACCGAGGCTTACTTGGCCCAGCAGGTTGCGGACAAGGGCTACGAGTTCGAGCACGGCAAGGGCATCCATCTGGAGCCATTGACCGTTTTCTCCAAGAATTTCGATAAGCCAGAAGACGTCACCGAAGGCGCACTGGTTCTGCTGAACAATGACCCGGTGAATCAGCTTCGTGGACTGCGTGTGCTGGAAAGCGCAGGACTGCTTTCGGGGCTAACCGACGAAGATTCGGCCCTCACCATTGAAGATGACGAAGCCAAAAACCCCAAGAAACTGACGTTCCGGGAAGTCAACTCGGAGCAGGTGCCGCAGTACTACACCCAGGACGACAACATTGGCCTCGCCGTGATCAACGGTAACTACATTGTTCAGGCAGAGCTCAACCTGGAGGAAGTTCTCGTTCAGGAATCCCCCGAGAACAACCCGAACTCCAACTTCCTGACCTGGCGTGCAGGCGAAAGCACCCCAGCTATCGAGAAGCTCGACGAACTGTTGCACTCCGACGAGGTAGCCAAGTACATCGAAGAGACCTGGACCGACGGAAACGTCATCCCAGCCTCCTAGCGCCAGGCAGCATCGCAGTGGTGTCCTTGTCCCGGGAATTCGGGGACAAGGACACCACTGCGTTAACCGCCCCTATCGCGCTTAAGCTAGGCAACCCCAGCTCGGGAAAGCCCCAGCAGCCGTGCCCCGTTCTCCCAGAGCACCGCTCGCATCCAGGATTTTCCGTGCCCCAACCGGGCCAGTGCCTGCAGCTGATGCGCATAGGGATAAGGGATATTCGGGTAATCCGAGCCGAGAATGACTTTGTCCTGGAGTGAAGCCAAACGGGAAACATAGCTTTGCGGCATCGGCGCGAATTCGTTGGTGAAGTCGGTACCCACCATGGTCGTATCCAGATAAACGCCTGAAAACGCCTCGGCAAGATCGGCAAATTCGTGATACTCGGGCATCCCCATATGCGCTATGACCAGCACGAGGTCCGGATACTTCTCCAGCAGGATTCGAACGTTCTGCGGCCCGGTGTAGCTGCCGCTCAACGGTGCCGACCCGGCATGGATGACCACCGGTATCCTGCTTTGCTCGAGGACTTCCCATGCTTCGTCGAGCAGCGCATCGTGGGGCGCGAACCCGCCGACTTGGATGTGGATCTTGAATAGTTGTGCCCCGGCATCGATGGCCTGCCGAACGTAGCTGCCTACCCCGGGTTCCGGGTAAAAGGTTGCGCAATGCAGTGCCCCGTCGACGCGTTCGGCGAAGCGCGCCGCCCAATCATTGAGCCAACTGGCCATGCCCGCCTTATGCGCGTACGAAAGCGCAGGGATAGCCGCCAACCCGATCTCACGGAGCCGTTGGATTCGGGCGTCCTCAGCCATGCGATAGGTAATCGGCCAGCAGCGACCATAACGTTGCTCCGCCTCATCG
Organism: Glutamicibacter sp. 363; assembly: GCF_052379505.1. Classification (NCBI taxonomy): domain Bacteria; kingdom Bacillati; phylum Actinomycetota; class Actinomycetes; order Micrococcales; family Micrococcaceae; genus Glutamicibacter; species Glutamicibacter sp. 363. The sequence continues at coordinate 30,140 of NZ_JBQSYR010000022.1, forward strand.
AAGTACGCCCAGACCTTTTCCAGCATCGGCTCGGGCAGAAAGTGCACATGGATATCGGCCAACCCGGGTATGCCCAGATAGTCCAACAAATCCGGAATCTGCTCGTCGGTCAGGGGAATCATGTGCTCGGCGATCGTCTCGGTCATCTGGCGCTCCTCTGGTTTTCACTGCCGTTGCTGATGCTGTGGGCCAAGCTATCAGGGACCGCCGGCGGCTGCCCAGTTCCCGGCCCAGGAAAGCAAAGTGGCCACGGTAGCCGCTGCCCGGATGGGGCGAGCGGCTACCGTGGCCTCTTGGTGCTGGTGGCTACTATGCGGTGGCCGCAGCGGCGGCCCGAGCGGCCGCTGGCAGTGCCGCGAAGATCTTCTCCATGGCTGCGTCGTCGTGTGCCGCGGAGAGGAACCAAGCCTCGAACACGCTTGGCGGCAGGTAGATGCCAGAGTCGAGCATCGAGTGGAAGAACGGCGCGTAGCGGAATGCTTCCTGCCCCTGCGCGTCGGCGTAGTTGTGCACGCCCTTGGCCGAGGTGCCGAAGGCCACCGAGAACAACGAACCGACGCGCTGGATCGAGTGGTCCACCCCGGCGGTGTCAAAGGCCTCGCGCAGCGCGCCTTCCAGCGCGGTGGACGCCTTGAGGATGTGTGCGTAGACCTCCTCGGTGGCGTGGGTCAGCTGTGCGATGCCGGCCGCCATGGCGACCGGGTTACCCGAGAGGGTTCCCGCCTGGTAGACCGGGCCCAAGGGAGCCAGGTAATCCATCACCTCGGCGCGGCCGCCCAGGGCCGCGGTCGGCAAGCCGCCGCCGATGACCTTGCCGAAGGTGTACAGATCCGCGTTCCAGCCTTCTTCCTTGCCGGTCAAGCCCCAGTACCCGGAGGACGAGGCGCGGAAGCCGGTCAGTACCTCGTCGAGGATCAGCAGCGCGCCATGCTTGGCGGTGGTGTCCTTCAAGAACTTGTTGAACCCCTCCTCCGGTACCACCACGCCCATATTGCAGGGTGCCGATTCGGTGATCACGGCCGCGATATTCGCCCCATGCGCGGCGAAGGCCGCGTCGATGGCGGCACGGTCGTTATACGGCAGGACCAGGGTCTCGGCGGCGGTGGCCGCGGTGACCCCGGCGGAACCCGGCAGCGCCAAGGTGGCGACGCCCGAGCCGGCATCCGCAAGCAAGCTGTCGAGGTGGCCGTGGTAGCAGCCGGAGAACTTGATGATCAATTCGCGGCCGGTGAAGCCGCGGGCCAGGCGCACGGCGGTCATGGTGGCCTCGGTGCCGGTGGAAACCATGCGCACCCGGTCCACGCCGCCCATGCGATCCTTGATCAGCCGGCCGAGCTTTGCCTCATCCGGGGTGGAGGCGCCGAAGGACAACCCGCGGTCGACCGCGGCGTGCACCGCCGACTGGATCTCCGGGTGGGCATGCCCCAGCAGGGCCGGACCCCAGGAACACACCAGGTCAACGTATTCCTTGCCATCGGCATCGGTGAGGTAAGCGCCCTTGGCGCCGACCATGAACGGCGGCACGCCGCCGACGGAGCCGAAGGCGCGCACCGGCGAGTTCACGCCACCGGGCATGACGTCACGGGCCTCGGTGAAAAGCTTCTCGGAATTCGACATTTATTTTTTTCCTTCGTTCAACCAGCCGGCGACTTCGGCTGCGTAGTAGGTCAAGATTTGCTGGGCGCCGGCCCGGCGAATGGAAAGCAGGGATTCGAGCACCGCGGCGCGGCGGTCGATCCAGCCGTTGGCCGACGCGGCTTCGATCATCGCGTATTCTCCGGAGATCTGATAGGCGGAGACCGGCACCGGGGATAGCTGCGCGATATCCGAGACGATGTCCAGGTAGCTCATGGCGGGTTTGACCATGACCATATCCGCGCCTTCGGCCAGGTCCAGTTCGACCTCCAGCAGCGCCTCGCGGCGGTTCGAGGCGTCCATTTGATAGCTGCGGCGATCCCCCTGCAGCTGCGAGTCGACGGCCTCGCGGAATGGGCCGTAGAAGGCGCTGGCGTATTTCGCCGCATAGGCGAGCACCGCCACTTCCTGCTGTCCGGCCTGGTCCAGGGCCTCGCGGATCACCGCGATCTGCCCGTCCATCATGCCCGAAGGGCCCAGGATGTGCGCCCCCGCCTCGGCCTGGACTACCGCCATCTCGGCATAGATTTCCAGGGTCCGGTCGTTGTCCACCCGGCCCTGGGCATCAAGCACGCCGCAGTGGCCATGAGAGGTGAACTCGTCCAGGCACACGTCGGACATGATGACCAGCTCGTCGCCGACCTCTTCGCGAACGGCCGCGATGCCCCGGTTCAAGATGCCGTTCGGGTCGATTCCGGCGCTGCCGTTTTCGTCCCGGTCCTCCGGGATGCCAAAGAGCATGATGCCGCCCAGGCCCCGCTCGGCGGCATCCGCCGCGGCGGCCTTGAGCGAATCCATGGTGTGCTGCACGACCCCGGGCATGGAGCTGATCGGGTTCGGCTCGCCGATGCCCTCGCGGACGAAGGCGGGCAGGATCAACTGACGCGAGGACAGCTCGAACTCCGCGACGAGTCGGCGAACTGCAGGATTCTGCCGGAGCCGGCGAGGTCGGTGCTGAGGGAAAGCCATGTCACTTCTTTCTAGAATTGATGATTCGCATTGTGCAAAAGTTCTTGGGCCGCGCGAGCTAAACCGGCGGGCGTCGGTTCCGCGGCGATGGCGTCAACGCGCAACCCGGCCGCGCGCAAGGCCGCGGCCGTAGGCTGGCCGATGGCAACGGTTTTCACCCGCTCGGGCAACCGGTCACCGGCTAGCTGCACGAATCGGCGCACGATGCTTGGTGCGCTAAACACCAGCAGATCCAGCCGATCCAGCTGCCGGGTTATCTCTTCCGGGGCGAGCACGCGAATTCCCGGTGGCGCCGGCACCGCCGTAAGCGGTGCTCCCCCGCTGCCGGCGGCAACCGTGCGGTAAGCCAGGACCTCGTGGACTTCATGGGCGCCGAGCCCGGCCGAGAGCGTCGAGCTGGCCAGGTCCCCATGCGGATAGAAGATCTTCTGCCCCGGTTCCAGCTGCCACTGGGCCACCATTCCGGCCGCGGACTGCTCCGTCGGCACAAAATCCGCATCGACGCCCAACTGCGCGCGGGCGGCCTTGGCGGTCTTCGTGCCCACCGCCGCCACGCGCAGCCGCGGCGGAAGCGGGCGTCCGGCCAGCAAGGTGGCGATCACCTCCACGGTATTCACCGAGGTGAGCACCAGCCACTGGTAGGAGCCCGCCGCCAGTGCCGCGACGCCGCGGGACAGCTCGCTGCGATCCGCGGGCCAGACGGTGTCGATCAGCCGGGCACAGCAAGATTCGATGCCCAGCTGCTCAAATTCCCGCACGGTAGCCGCGGCTCGCGCCGCGTCGCGCAGGATCAACGCCTGATAGCTCATGGTCGCAATTAGGCCAAACCTGCGACTACCGCCGCGCCGTCGGCGATCATCGATTCGGCCAGGCTGCGCCCAAGCTCGCGTGCCTCCGCTACGGTGGCCGCGCTTGCCCGGGCACTGCGGCGCATGGTTTCGGAGCCGTCCGGGTTGCAGGCGACCGCCTCCAAGACGAGCGTGCCGCCCTGAACCCGGGCCAGGGCGCCGATCGGCGCCGCGCAGCCGGCTTCCAAAGCCGCCAGCAGCGCACGTTCGGCCTCGACCTGCAGGCGCGTTGGCAGGTGGTCCAGTTCGGCCAGCGCCCGATCCAGGGCCGGGTGATCCGAACCGGCGGCGCGCACCTCCAAGGCCAGCGCCCCCTGCCCGGGGGCCGGCAGCATGATGGCCGGATCCAGGTACTCGGTGATGTGCGCTTCCAGGCCGAGCCGGCGCATGCCGGCGGCGGCGAGGATGACGGCGTCCAGGTCACCCTGCACGCTGCGCCCCACGCTTCCGTCGTCATGGGTGGCGCCGGTGCCTTTCACCCGGCCGAGCCGGGTGGGCACGTTGCCGCGGATGTCGACGATCTGCAGATCCTGGCGGAAGGCCAGCAGCTGCGCGGCGCGGCGCGGCGAACCGGTGCCGATCTTCGCCCCTTCGGGCAGTTCGGCGAGTGTCAGCCCGTCGCGAGCGCACAGGGCGTCGCGCATGTCTTCACGTTCCGGGATGGCGGCCAGCACCAGGCCCTCGGGCTGCGTGGTGGGCAGATCCTTCAGCGAGTGCACCGCCAGATCGCAGCCCGAATCCAGCAACCGCTGGCGCAGGGCGGCGGCGAAGACCCCGGTGCCGCCAAGCTGCGAGAGCGGCCCGGTGATCACATCTCCCTCGGTCTTGACCAGAATCGTCTCCACCTGAAGCCCGGAGGCTTCGGCCAAGCGCGTGGCGGCCCACCCGGTCTGCGTGGTCGCCAGCGCGCTGCCGCGCGTACCTACACGAAAGCTCTCGCTCATGCCTGGGGCACCCCCACTTCGGAATCGACCGCAGCGATGGTCGGACGCAAGGAGCCGTCCAACGCGCGCTTTTCACAACAATTCGGGCGGCACACGTCAAACCATGGTCCACCGGCAACGGCGCTCATCCGGCCTGCGCGCAGCGCTTGGCCGTTGGCATCTGCCAGGCGCTCTTCGAGCAGATCGACCAGGCCCGAGACGAAAGCCCGGTGCGTTCCCGGAGTTGCGACCCGGCTAAAGGCCAACCCCAGTTCGGCGCAGCTGTCCTTGGCCTCGGTGTCCAGATCCCACAAGACCTCCATGTGGTCGGAGATGAACCCGATGGGCACCACCACGACCCCGGCCACCCCGGCGGCGGCGTCCTCGGCCAGCGCGTCGTTGATATCCGGTTCCAGCCACGGAACGTGCGGGGCCCCGGAACGCGACTGGTAGACCAGGCTGTGTTCCAGGCCCTGGGCCTCGGGAACGTTGGCCAGAATATGCTCGGCGACCGCACGGTGCTGGGCGGTATAGAGATTCTCGCTCGCCTGCGCGCGCAGCTGAGCAGGTCCCGCGGCGTCCGCGTCGGCCTGCGGAATCGAGTGCGTCACGAAGACGATCTTGATCTTGTCCGCGGCATTGTCCTTCGCCGCAAGTTGTTCGCGCACCTCGGCCAGCGAGGCGCCCAGCCCCTCGATGAAGGGCTGCACGAAGGCCGGAGTGTCGAAGAACTGGCGCAGCTTGTCAACTTCCAGCACACCCTCCAGCCCGGTATCGCGCAGTCCCATGCCGAGGTCTTCGCGGTACTGGCGGCAGGCCGAGTAGCCGGTGTACGCGCCGGTGCCCAGCAGCAGCACCTTGCGGTGCCCGTCCTCGGCGATCTGCTTCAGCGTGTCGTTGACGAACGGGTGCCAGTTGCGGTTGCCCCAGTACACCGGCACCTCGATGGAACGCGCGGTCAGTTCGGCCTGCAGGGCGGCAAGCAGCGCGCGGTTCTGCGCGTTGATCGGCGAGACGCCGCCGTTCTTGCGGTAGTGCACCGCCACCTCTTCGAGGCGTTCGTCGGGGATCCCCCGGCCTGCGGTGACATTGCGCAGGAACGGGATCACGTCCTCCTGGCCTTCGGGACCGCCGAAGGAGGAGAGCAGAATCGCGTCGTAGGCTTTCGGCGCCATCTTGCCGTTGGCGTCATAGCCGGTGCGTGGATCGAAATCCTGGGTCACTTCAAAACCTCGATGACCTCGGCGGCCGAGATGCGCCGTCCGGTGTAGAACGGCGTCTCTTCGCGCACGTGGTGGCGGGCTTCGGTGTAGCGCAGGTGGCGCATCATGTCGACCAGGTCGATCATGTCGTCGGCTTCGAGGCAGATCTGCCATTCGAAGTCGCTGAAGGCGAAGGCGGCAACGGTATTTGCCAGCACGTTCGGGAATTCGCGGCCGAGCATGCCGTGATCGCGCAGCATCTTGCCGCGGTCCGCCGGGTCCATGGTGTACCAGTCGGTGGTGCGCACGAAGGGGTAGACGGTCATCCATTCCTTGGCATCCAGGCCGCGGGCGAAGGCCGGCGAGTGGTCCTTGGCGAATTCGGCTTCGCGGTGCACGGCCATCGTGGAGTACACGATCTCGGTGCCGGCGAGCAGCGAGCTGCGGCGCAGCTGGCGCATCGAGGCCTGCAGCAGCTCGGCGGCCGGTCCGTGCATCCAGAGCATCACGTCGGCCTCTTCGCGCATCATCGACACGTCGTAGATACCGCGCACGGCCACACCGGATGCGGCAAGTTCGGCGACCAGCGAGTCGAAGGCCGCAACATCCGCCGCGCCTAGTTCCACGTTGGCGGAGCGCTTGAACACGGTCCACAAGGTGTAGAACATGGTCGGGTTTTCACCAGCGGCGTCGCGGTCTCGCATGACCGGTGAATTGTGCTGTACTTCGTAGCTCACTTAGTGCTCTCCTTGATCAACTGATCTATCTCATGCTTTAAAACTAGTTAGCGGGCGCTGATGGCAACTGTCCGCCGGGTGTGTCCGATGACTCGGGCCAACCCGGTGCCGGCAAGCCACGCGCCCACGAGGTCCAAACCGTCAAACTTCTCCACCGCCGAGTTCACCTGCGCCCGGCGTGCACTGGCGGCCTCGCCCTGCAGCGGCACCATGTCGTTGAAGCGCGACACGGCGCTTCCCACGACATCGTCCTGATGCAATTCAACACCGAGAATCTTTGAAGCATCTTTGACTGCCTGCGCAAGCAGCGCCTGCTCGTCTCCGGACTCGACCAGCGGCTCATGCTGCCCGATCCGGCCGAAGGACAGCCGCAGCACGTGGGTGCCCGGACCGGATTGCTCTGCCAGCCACGGCCATTTCGCGCTGGCATGGGTCATGGCCTTGGCCACCAAGGGCGCTTCCTTGGCCACGAGCGCCCCGGAACCGCGCGGCGCATCGTCGAGTTCTGGCTTATCGACCACGAGCACCACCAGGGCGATGGAATTAGCCTCGGCCTCGGCGCTGATGCGCTGCTGTTCTTCAAGCAGCGGGTTGAGCAGCTTGAGCGCGGCCTGGGCCTCGGTGGCAATGACTACCCGGTCCGCGCCGAGCTCCTGGCCCAGGGTCTGCACGGTGTACGGCTGCGCGGCCTCGTCGTGATGGCGGATCTCGGTTACCGGCGAATTGCGCACCAGCGCCACCGAGGATTCCTGCAGCTGCTCGGTCAGCGTCGTCACCAGCGTGTACATGCCGCCGTCCAGGCCGGCGACTCGCGAACCTGCCGGGGCATCGCCCTGCAGCTGGGCCACGGCCTTGGCCAGGGATCCGGTTCGCTGCATTGCTTCGCGCAGCCCCGGGGCTGCGGCGTCGATGTCGATCCGTGCCGGGTCGGTGGAGTACACCCCGTTGACTACCGGGGCGACCAAAGCGTCAAGCACGCTCTGCCCCATGCGGTGGCGCACCACCTCGGCGAGCGAAAGCTTTTCCGTGGCCCACTTCTTGGGCATCGGCGTGACCAGATCGGCCGCGGCACGCACGGTGGCGGCCCGGCCAATGATTCGGCGCACCTCATCGGTGCGGATATTCGAGGGGATCCCCAGCAAGGAGCTCGGCGGCAGCGGATTAGCCTCGACGTTTTCGGCGTCCCCCTGGATCAGCCAGGCGCCGACCCCGGAGGTCTGGGCGATTTTTTCGCTCAGATCCAGCTCATCGAGGTATGCGCTGACGGTGCCGCCGCGCAACGCGAAAGACTCGGCTCCGGCGTCGAGGGCCAGGCCGGCGACCTCAACCCGGCGCAGGCAGCCACCGAAATTGTCCGAGGCTTCAAGGACCGTAACCCGGTATCCGGTCTGGCTCATTTCACGCGCGGCCACCAATCCGGCGATACCGCCGCCGACAACTATCGCGTGCGGTGCGGCATCGTGCGGTGCGCTGTCTTTCGAGGCCCGGGTTTCCGCGGCCGCGCGGACCTTTTCCAGCAGGCGCAGGGCATGTGCTGCCGTGTCTCCGGCGAGATCACGGCGGATTTTTGCCGCCGGACGTGCACCTTGTTTGTCTGCCGCCGGGGCGTTGCGCTGATTCTTGGTCATGGGCGCTGCACCTTCCACCTTCAACTCGATGTTCCCCGCCGAACGGGACGTGCCGGGATTGCCGGCGCGTCCCGGAAGCGGAGATCTGTCTTTGAAACCTAGCCTAGCCCTGTGTGCCTAGAGCGAGTGGATGAGTTCAACCACTCGGGTGAGCACCGTCGGATCCGTGGTTGGCGGCACGCCGTGCCCCAGGTTCAGCACATGCCCGCGGGCCTTGGCGCCGCTGGCTACGACCTGGCGGACGTGGGCTTCGAGCACTTCCCAGGGGGCCGTGAGCAGGGCCGGGTCAATATTTCCCTGCACCGACACGCTCTGGCCCAGCCGCTCGATCGCGGTTTCCAGCGGGATGCGGTAATCCACGCCCACGGTGTCCACGCCGGAGTCGCGCATGGCGGTCAGCAATTCGCCGGTGCCGGTGCCAAAGTGGATTAGCGGCACGCCGGTATCGCGGACGAAGTCCAGCGCACGCGAAGAATACGGGGCGACGAACCGCTGATAATCCGGAAGGGACAGCGAACCGGCCCAGGAGTCGAACAGCTGCGCGGCGGAGGCGCCGGCCTCCACCTGGGCGCGCAGGAACTTGCCCGAAGCGTCGGCGGCCCAGCTCATCAGCTTGTCCCAGACCTCGGGGTCCGAATGCATCATGGTGCGTGGGCCCAGGTGGTCGCGGCTCGGCTTGCCCTCAACCATGTAGGCGGCCACGGTGAACGGTGCCCCGGCGAAACCGATCAACGGGGTGCTGCCCAGCTCCGCGACGGTCAGCGCCACCGCTTCGCGGATCGGGTCCAGGGATTCATCGGTGAGCTCGGGCAGATTGGCCACGTCTTCTGCGGTGCGGATCGGCTTGTCCAAGACCGGGCCGACACCGGGGACGATGTCCACGCCGATGCCCGCCAGCCGCAGGGGGATCACAATATCGGAGAAGAAGATGCCGGCGTCGACCTTGTGCCGGCGCACCGGCTGCAAGGTGATTTCGCTGGCCATCGCAGGGTCCAGGCACGAGTCAAGCATGCTCACGCCTTCGCGGAGCTTGAGGTATTCGGGCAGCGAGCGCCCTGCCTGGCGCATGAACCACACCGGGTGGTGGCTCGGTGTGCGACCGGTCAGGGCCTGGATCAATGCGGAATCGGAGGTACGTCCATCAACGAAGGGATGGTTCTGCGACAGAGTCATGATTCAATGATGCCAACTCTTGCAGGTAAAAGCCCATTTGTGCCGTTCACCCTCAGGGGAAGGTGAGCAACATTACGGGCCAAAACCCCCATCAGTTAGGTTCGCCTGCGTTGTTTAGCTGCCCTAATTCGGCCTATTCTTGGAACATTGTGGTTTTCTTATCTCTTGTCGCATCGCATTCACAGCTCGACCTGGAGACCGTGGCGCAACTGAGCGCTTCGGCCAGCGGGCTAGCCGCCGCTTCCATCAATGGTTCGGCGGCTATCAACGGTGCCGTGGTGCTGGCCACCTGCAACCGGTTCGAAGTCTATGCGGATGTGGAAAACGTCGAAGATGCCACCGAGCATCTGGTCAATGAACTTTCCGCGCACACCGAGCTGTCCGCGGACTTCCTCGCCCGCCGGCTGACCACCCTGGAAGGGGAACCGGTAATCGACCACCTCTTCTCCGTGGGCGCCGGCCTGGACAGCGCCGTAGTGGGCGAACGTGAAATTGCCGGTCAGGTCCGTCGCGCATTGACCCAGGCCCAGCAGGAGAAAACAGCCACGAGCAGCCTCACCCGGCTCTTCCAAAACGCCACGCGCGCCGCGAAGGATGTCGGAAGCAGCACCGATCTGGGCTCCCAAGGAAAATCCGTCGTTTCGGTGGCCTTGGATCTCGCCGAAGAGCTGATGGATGGCAGCCGCAGCTGGCAAGACCAGGACATCGTGCTATTCGGGACCGGATCCTATGCGGGCGCCACCATGGCGCTGCTGAAGGAACGCGGCGTCAAGCGCATCAGCGTGTACTCCCACTCGGGCCGGGCAACAGATTTCACCGATAAGCGCGGCGGCTTCCCGCTGAGCGAGCAGCACCTGACCCAAGCCCTGCGCGAAGCCGACGTCATCGTCGGCTGTTCCGGCGGTGGAAACCGTTTGGAAAGCCATACCTTGGAGGAACTGCGCGTTAAGGGCCAGCCGCTGATAGCCATCGATATGGCGTTGACCCACGATTTTGATCCAACCATTGCGCAGTTGGCCGACGTTGAGCTCATCACCCTCGAATCGGTTCGGATGGCAGCGCCCAACGACCAGGCTCTGGCCGTGCACGACGCCACCAGGATCGTCACCAAGGCCGCCCGCGAATTCTCCGCCGCGCAGCGCGAGCGCGAAGCGGACCACGCCATTGTGGCGCTGCGCGCCCACACCAAGACCGTACTGGACGCCGAAGTAGCGAAGGTCCGCGCGCAGCACGGATGCACCGCCGCGGCCGAAGAAGTGGAACTAGCCATGCGCCGGATGATGCGCCAGCTGCTCCACGTGCCAACCATGCGGGCCCGCGAGTTGGCGGCCGAAGGCCGTACCGACGAATATGTGGCAGCCCTCGAAACCCTCTACGGGCTGGATCTTTCCGGTTCCGCGGCCACCGCGCCGGCCAAGCCGGTGCGTGTCGACGCAGAATCTGCAGATAACGCCGCCTGCCCGGTACTTCCCTTGGAGCAAAGCGCTTAAGCACTTCAGACACCCCGCCGTCGCTGGCGATATTTTCGGCGCGACATGGAATACTACTTGCAAGTAGGTGGTGGTTTTACGGGCGGAGCATTCGCCGGCAACCACCACACGCAGCAGGTTGAAAGGTCTACATCATGGCGGAACTCGGGGAAATCAAGAATCCACGCACCCAGCGGATGCCTCGCGAAGCGCGCCGCCGCCAGCTGCTGCAGGCAGCCCACCAGGTATTCGTAGCCCACGGCTACCACGGGGCCTCGATGGACGAGATCGCCGAGGTTGCACTCGTCTCCAAACCGGTGCTCTACCAGCATTTCCCCGGCAAGCGAGAACTTTATCTGGCCTTGCTCGATTCGCATCTGGCCGATTTCACCAAGCTGCTGGATGACGCAATCTCCTCGACAAACGAAAACCGCCAACGCGTCTTCGAAACGATCAACACCTATTACCAGTACATCAAACGTGAGTCGCAGGCCTATCGGCTGATCTTCGAATCGGATGTGCTCTCCGATCCGCTGGTCGCCGCACGCATTGAAGAATTCAACAATGCGCTGGCAACTTCGATTTCGAAGGTTGTTGTCAAAGACACCGACCTCGACGAGGACGAAGGATTGCTTGTGGGGCGCGCCTTGGCGGGCCTGTCCCAGGTTTCGGCACGATATTGGGCCACCAGCGGCGAGCCGGTGGACCAGGAAACCGCAGTCGACCTGATCTCGCGTTTAGCTTGGCGCGGAATTTCACGGTTCCCGAAGGAAAACTAGCTAGATTTGTTTCAGAGGCCCCTGACGGGACTCGTAATTCTTTCGAGAGGATCATTGACAATCATGGAAATCCGGATTGGCATTCAGAATGTAGCCCGCGAAGTCGTGCTCGAGTCCGAGCTGAGCAACGCCGAAGTGAACGAGCTGTTATCCAAGGCGATCTCCGAGGGTACGATGCTATCGCTGAAGGATCCCAAGGGCCGCGAAGTGCTGGTCCCAGCGGCCGGTATCGCCTATGTTGAGGTTGGTCCCGAAGAGGCCCGCCGCGTGGGCTTCGCCCAGTAAGGCAAACTTTCCTGCGCTAGCGTGGCCGCCCCCCGGCATTTGGGGGCGGCCACGCTGCGTTAATCGTGGTTTGAATCACTCTTCTGTGATAATCCTAGGTGTGTGACCAATCCACGAATCCACAGCCCCCGCAAACATGCCGCAGCGAATCTGGACGAGCTGCTGCTCGCCTTGGAAAGCGAATTGGGGGTCCCCGCGCCCTTCGATGAGCAAACCCTCAAAGCGGCTCAAGAGGCGGTCGAGAACCTGCGGGCACCGGAACACGACGACACCGCGCTACCGTTTTTCACGATCGACCCCGAGGGTGCCACGGATCTCGACCAGGCCATGTACCTGGAACGAAAAGACGACGGCTACCTGGTGCACTATGCGATCGCCGACGTTCCGTCATTCGTCGCCTTGAACTCAAAACTCGATGAGGTCACCAGGGAACGCGGACAGACCTACTATCTGCCGCAACGCAAGATCAACCTTCACCCGCCGCTGATTTCAGAAGATGCCGGTTCCCTGCTGCCCGGCGCAGTCCGCCCGGTATTCTTGTGGCTTATCACGCTGGATGCCGCGGGGGCCATCACCGACGTGCAGCTGCGCCGCACCACGATCAAATCCCGGGAAATGCTGGACTACGCCTCCGCGCAAGCGAAGCTGGACTCCGGCCACGGCGGGGAGCAGCTGGAGCTGCTGGCACAAATCGGCGCGGTGCGCATCGAGCAGGAACGCCTGCGCGGCGGTGCCTCGCTGAACCTTCCGGATCAAGAGGTCGAGCCCGACAATGGCGGCTACAAACTGGTCAGCCGCCAGCCCTTGCCGCTGGAAGACTATAACGCGCAGATTTCCCTGCTCACCGGCATGGCCGCCGCCCGGATCATGCTCGATCACGGCACCGGAATTCTGCGCACCATGCCGGCCCCGGATGAGAAGGACCTGGCAGAATTCAAGGAGCAGACCAAGCTGCTGGGACACCCCTGGGATGGACAGCTTAACTACGGCCAGTATCTGCGCACCCTAGACGTGAATGATCCGCGCCAGCTGGTCATCATGCATCGGGCCGCCTCGCTGTTCCGCGGCGCAGACTATGACGTGATCAACGGGCAAAACGAAGACGAGATGGAGCAGGCGGCGCTGGCCGCCCCCTATGCGCACACCACCGCACCGTTGCGCCGCCTGGTGGACCGCTTCGTGCTGCTGTGCTGCTTCCTGCAAGCCAATGCCAAGCCCATCCCGGACGAGTTGAGCGAAGCGCTGGAGCAGTTGCCGGGGCTGATGCGGGAAAGTTCAATTTCGGCGAATCAGATCTCCCGGGCGGCCATCAACCTGATCGAGGCCTACGTCTTGCAGCACCGGGTCGGCGAGAGGTTTGAGGCCATCGTGTTGCGCGAGGCCACCGGAACGCACAATGGCGACCCCGCCTCGACCGATGCCAAGGACCGCCCCGGAAACTTGCAATTGGTCACCGAACCGATCACCGGGCAGTTCACCGGAAGCGCGGCACCGGGCACGCTGGTCACCGTCACGCTGCGTTCGGCGGACCCCGCCACACGCAAGATCATGTTCGACATCGTTGGCTAGCGCCCCCGGCCGACGGGATTCCGGCGCGGAGAGGCTATGCTAGGGCTATCACTATTTAGGATGCCCGGTCGCACCGTGCTGAACGAAGAGAACAGTTTCGTGGTGACTTCCCAGCGGTCACCATTGCGACATCCGCCCGCGCGGCGGTTGACGTGTATGACGCGATCGGCTCCGCTGGACCCGCACCGGCAGGTGCCGGCCCCCTGGAAGCTCAGGGCTGGCAGCACCAGTTCCGGTGCCACAAATGAAACGAGAACACACACATCGTGACCGACACGACGCTATCGACCGAACAGGTCGAACTCCCCGAGCCAATTGATACCGCCGACGTAGAGGTTCCCAAGCAGACCTTCGCCGAGCTCAAGGTCCGCGAAGACATCGTCGCTTCGCTGCTCGAAGCAGGTATTGAGTACCCATTCCCCATCCAGTCGCTCACCCTTCCGGTGGCGCTCGGTGGCAACGACATCATCGGCCAGGCGAAGACCGGTACCGGCAAGACCCTGGGCTTCGGCATCCCCGCGCTGCAGCGCGTCATCCGCGAGGGCGACAAGGGCTATGAGAAGCTCGAATTCCCCGGCGCCCCGCAGGCGCTGATCGTGGCTCCGACCCGCGAGCTGGCCATTCAGGTCGGCGCCGACCTGGCGCAGGCTTCGAAGCACTCGAATATCTCGATCACCACCATCTACGGCGGCCGCCCGTACGAGGAGCAGATCAACGCGCTCAAGGCCGGCACCGACGTGATCGTCGGCACCCCGGGACGCCTGATCGACCTGAACCGCCAGCGCGTGCTGAACCTGAAGCAGATCAAGACCGTGGTCCTCGATGAGGCCGACGAAATGCTGGATCTGGGCTTCCTGCCCGACGTGGAGCGCATCCTGGCCGCCCTGCCGCCGCTGCGCCAGGCGATGCTGTTCTCGGCTACCATGCCGGGCGCCGTGATCACCATGGCCCGCCGCTACATGTCCCGCCCGACCCACATTCGCGCCACCGACCCGGGCGACGACGATTCGCTGACCAAGCGCAACATCCGCCAGCTGGTCTACCGCGCGCACAACCTGGACAAGGACGAGATGGTGGCCCGCCTGCTGCAGGCCGAGGGCCGCGGCAAGACCATCATCTTCACCCAGACCAAGCGTTCGGCAGCCAAGCTCACCGACGAACTGATCGACCGTGGATTCAACGCCGGCGCCCTGCACGGGGACCTCGGCCAGGGGGCCCGCGAGCAGTCGCTGAAGGCCTTCCGCGCCGGGAAGGTCGAGATCCTGGTCGCCACCGACGTCGCGGCCCGCGGCATCGACGTGGACGACGTCACCCACGTGGTGAACCTGCAGTGCCCGGACGACGAGAAGACCTACCTGCACCGCGTGGGCCGCACCGGCCGCGCCGGCAACACCGGCATCGCGGTGACCTTCGTGGACTGGGATTCGGTGCCTCGCTGGTCGCTGATCAACAAGGCGCTGGGCCTGAATGTGCCCGAGCCGGTCGAAACCTACTCCTCCTCCCCGCACTTCTTCGCCGACCTGGACATCCCCAAGGGCACCAAGGGCCGCTTGCAGCGTGCAAAGAAGACCGCGCCGGCCGAGGGCGACGGTTCCCCGCGCCGCGACCAAGCCGAGCGCACCGAGCGCACCCCGCGCCGGCGCAGCACCGGTGGCCGCAGCCGTACCCGCACCGTCGAAGGCGAACAGTCCGGCGACCAGGGCGCCAGCCGCCACGGGCATTCCAAGGGCAAGCAGGACCGCCCGGCGCGCGAGGGCGAACGCCACCGCCAAACCCACCAGCACGAGGAACAGCCAGCTGCCCGCACCGACTCCGAACAGGAATCGCGTGCGCGCCGCCGGCCCCGCCGCCGCACCCGCAGCACCGAAGGTGGAACGCAGGACTAATTAGTTCTCCGTTTCCATTCTTCTTCCGAAAGGATTCAGTACCAACGGTGCTCGCTCAACCAGAGGATTCCACCCTGCCCGAAACCGGAGCGCCCGCACTCACCGCGGGCGCTCCGGCGCAGGAAAATACCGTGCTGCACGGTGACAATGTGAAGGCTTTGTCGGAACTGCCCGACGGGAGTTTCACGCTGATCTATGTCGACCCGCCGTTTAACACCGGCCGGAAGCAAACCCGGGCGCAACGCACCATGGTGCGGGCCGCCGAGGGCGAAGGCGATCGGGTGGGCTTCAAGGGTCTTTCCTACAACACCGAGCTGGGAGCCGCGCGCTCCTATCACGACAGCTTCGATGACTATCTCAGCTTCATCGAGCCCCGGTTGCACGAAGCCCACCGGTTGCTTGCCGAAGACGGCACGCTCTATGTGCACCTGGACTACCGCGAGGTGCACTACGTCAAGGTGCTGCTGGACCAGATTTTCGGGCGCGAGAACTTCCTGAACGAATTGATCTGGGCCTACGACTACGGTGCCCGCGCCAAAAGCCGCTGGCCGGCGAAGCACGACACCATCTTGGTATACGTGAAGGACCCGAAGAAGTACCACTTCGATTCGGCCGAGGTGGACCGCGAACCGTATATGGCTCCCGGTCTGGTGACCCCCGAAAAGCGCGCCCTGGGCAAACTGCCCACCGATGTCTGGTGGCATACCATCGTCTCTCCGACCGGCAAGGAGAAGACCGGCTACCCGACGCAGAAGCCCGAAGGTATCCTGCGTCGGATCATCGCCGCCTCATCGCGCGAAGGCGACTGGGTGCTGGATTTCTTCGCCGGCTCCGGGACCACCGGTGCGGTAGCCGCGAAGTTGAATCGGCGCTTCGTGCTGATCGACCAGAACGCCGAGGCCATCGAGGTGATGCGTTCCCGCTTGCCGGAAACCACCGCCTACAAAGAGGCCTGAGCTCCGGTTCCCGCCGCAATAATTCGATCCAGCATGTCCGGCTCGGTGAGATTCTCACCGAGCCGGTTCAGTTTTCCGGCCCCATGGTAATCGGAAGAACCGGTCACGATCAGGTCGTATTGCTTGGCCAGCCGGGCCAGGAAGCGCTTGCCTTCCGCGCTGTTGTCCCGGTGGTGGATCTCCACCCCGGCCAGTCCCACATCGATCATCTCGTGGAAGGTCGCTTCGGGCACGACCCGTCCGCGCAAGGCGGCCGCAGGGTGTGCGAAGACCGGCACTCCCCCGGCTTCCAGGACCAGGCGCACCGCGTCGCGCGGGTCGATGGCCGGGTGCCCCACGTAGTATCGCGAGCGCGCCGAGAGGATGTTGGCGAAGGCCTCATTGCGGCTTTCCACCACCCCCGCGGTAATCAACGCGTCGGCAATATGCGGGCGTCCCACCGTGGCGCCCGGCTGGCAATGCTCGGAGACCAAATCCCAGCTGATCGGAAAATCTTCGGCGAGCCGATCCACGATGCGCTGGGCGCGGATGACCCGGGAATTGCGCGAAAGATCCAATTCATCGAGCAACGGCTGATAGCCGGGGTCCTGCAGATAGCACAGCAGGTGCACGCTGATTCCCTGATGGTCCTGGCAGGTGATTTCCATTCCGGGGACAAAACCCACACCAAGTTTCGCCGCGGCCTGCCGCGCCTGGCCCCACCCGGCGGTCTGATCGTGATCGGTCAGCGCCACCACATCCAATCCGGCGTGCTGCGCGGCCGCGATCAGTTCGGCAGGCGGTTGCGTCCCATCCGAAACATTTGAATGGGTGTGCAGGTCAATTCGCATATCCCTAGATTAGCTGGCCTACTGCTACTTTGCCCGGATAGCCGAATCGGTGACACACTAAGTAGTATGACCAATCAAGTTTCTTCGCCTTCGGGCAACGACCAGCCGCTCGAAGATCGCGTCAACAACCGCTCCCAGCGTCCCACCTCGGAAGCATTCAAGAAGTTCATGGCTTCCTCTTGGGCGCCGGACACCTCCCAGCTTCCCGCAGCAGATCCTGCCGCAAGCTTTGCAGCCACCCGCCGTGCGGCCCTCTCCGCGCACTACCCGGGCGAACGCCTGGTCATTCCGGCCGGCCCGGCAAAGGTCCGCTCGAATGATACGGACTACCGTTTCCGCCCGCATTCGGCCTTCGCGCACCTGACCGGTCTGGGCGTCGACCACGAACCCGATGCGGTCCTGGTGCTGGAGCCAACCGACGACGGGGCCGGGGACCAGGGCGGCAACCACGCGGCCACCTTGTACTTCGCGCCGATGGCGGGCCGGGACAGCTCGGACTTCTACCTCGACTCGCGCGCCGGAGAATTCTGGGTGGGCCCGCGTCCCACGCTGAGCACCATGTCCGCCCGCACCGGCATCTCCACGCAGTCGCTGGATCTGCTGGAAAATGCGCTGACCAAGAACTCGGGACCGCAGGCCCTGGGCGGGATCCGCATCCGCCTGATGCGCGAGATCGACCTGAACGTCGAGGCGCTGGTCGATACCTCGCGGATCAACACCGGACAGGATCTGGAGGCCAGCGATGCGCTGGATAACGAGCTCGCCGAGTTCGTCTCCGAGCTGCGCCTGGTCAAGGACGAGTACGAACTGGCCGAACTGCAGAAGTCCGTGGATGCCACCATCGCAGGCTTCGAAGACGTCGTGCGCAACCTGGATGCCGCCATTGCCCACCAGCGCGGGGAACGCATCGTGGAGGGCACCTTCTTCGCCCGCGCCCGCCTCGAGGGCAACGAACTGGGTTATGACACCATCGCCGCCTCGGGCAACAACGCCACGATCCTGCACTGGATCCGCAACACCGGTGCGGTCAACGAGGGCGAGGTGCTGCTGTTGGACGCCGGAGTGGAAGCCGAGTCGCTCTACACCGCGGACATCACCCGCTCCCTGCCGGTCTCCGGGAAGTACACCGAGCTGCAGCGCAAGGTCTATCAGGCCGTGCTCGACGCCGCCGATGCAACCTACGCGGCGGTCCGCCCGGGGCTGAAGTTCCGCGACCTGCACCTCATCGCCACCACCGTGCTCGCCGAACGCCTGCAGGATTGGGGGCTGCTCCCGGTTTCCCTGGAGGAGGCGCTGTCTCCCGAAGGCCAGCACCACCGCCGCTGGATGCCGCATGGCACCAGCCACCATCTGGGCCTGGATGTGCATGATTGCGCCCAGGCCCGTGCGGATCTGTACCTGGACGCGGAACTCGTCGAGGGCATGGTGTTCACCATCGAACCGGGCCTGTACTTCAAGAATGAGGACCTGGCCATCCCGGAAGAGTACCGCGGGCTGGGCGTGCGCATCGAGGACGACATCCTGGTCACCGCCGATGGTGCGGTGAACCTCTCCGCGGCCCTGCCGCGCAAGCCCGACGAGGTCGAGGCGTGGATGGCAAAGCTGCGCGGCTAGTCCGCCAGCGGTCATTGCACAGTTGCCAGGGGCAGCCGGTTTCCACCTCGGAAGCCCGGCTGCCCCTGGTTTTTTGCGTCGCTGGCTGCCGGGGACCGGCGGGCAAGCAAAAACCCGCCACGCTGCTCCGCTCGGTGCGGAAGACTTCGTGGCGGGTTTGCTGCGCTTGGTTACTGCTGCTTGGTCTCTTTGTCGGATTCCTTGGCTTCGGCCTGTGGCTGGCCGGCCGTCTCCGGGGCGGCTTCGCCGGAGGGCGGCTGCACCGCATCCTGTTTAACCGTCGGCTCGGCCTGCGCCACATCCTGCGCCTCGGGCTGCGCCGGCGCCGCGGGCTTTGGCTCGTCCACGCGCACACCGTAGCGCGGGCGGCCATCTGGCAGGTCGCCGAATTGGCTGGTCGGTGCGGGCGCTGCTTCCGTTGCCGGAGCTGCCGGAGCCTGCGTCGCTGCGGGGGCTGCCGGCGGCTGCGCCACCGGGGCGGCGGGCGGCTGTACCGGCTGCGCTGCCGGCGCGGTGCCCGGTGCCGGCTGCGGACGCATCGGCAGCTGGGCGGCCAGCTGCCGGGCGGTCTGCGAATGCTCGAAGTCCACGACCACGTCGAAGCTGGTCGCCACGAACTTGCTCGAGGAGGCGAAGTCGCGCTTGCCCCGGCGCATCGAGTAGGAAACGACTCCGGCGATCATCCAGATCGCCATGCCCAGCCCGATGGCCGAGAGGATCTGGTACAGGCCGGTTCCGCTGCCGCCGAAGAGCGAGAGCAGCAGGCCCACGAAGAGGCCCATCATGCCGCCCTGCGCCGCGCCGGACAGCGCCACCTTCGGGTAGGAAAGCTTCGCGGTCACCCGTTCCACGGTGCGCACGTCGTTGCCCACGATGCTCACGGCGGAGACCGGGAAGTTGTTATCTGCAAGATAGTCGACCAGTTTCTGGGCATCCAGATAGCTGGTGTAGCGCCCAAGCAGTTCGCCACGGGGCAAACCGTTGGGGCTGATTGAATTTACTCCATGCGGCGAGGTCATACCTATATTGTGCACGCTAATACTGTGAGTGCGCCCAGTTGTACACCCACTATCGCTGAGGGTGAAAGAATCCTGTGCCGCTTCGTGGCCCAGCACACCGCCAACGGCCCCTTTGCACGCTAGGCTAGAACGGTGAGCGCACACGTTTCTAAAATCTTTGTCGCCCGGCTCCTCGGGCTGGACGTCTTCGACCCCTTGGGCGATCGCCTGGGCCGGCTACGCGACGTCGTCGTCGTTTCGCGCGGCCCGCAGCGGGCCCCGGCCTGTGTCGGCGTGGTCGTCGAAGTTCCGGGTAAACGCCGCGTCTTCGTGCCGATGACCCGGATCCAGTCGATGGAATCCACCCAGGTCATCTGCTCCGGACTGGTCAACATGCGCCGCTTCCAGCAGCGCGGGCAGGAAATGCTCGTCGTCGCCGAAATGTTCGACCGCACGGTCACCTTCCTCGATGCCTCCGGGCGCGGTTTGATCGAGGACGTGGGGCTGACCCAGACCCGGCGCGGGGACTGGGAGATCAACGAGTACTTCGTCCAGCGCCTGGAGACGACCAGCACGCTGCTGGGGTTGCGCACCCGCCGCCGCAACAAGGTGCTGGTCTCCTGGGAGGAGATCCGCCAGGGGGCGCAGAGCGAACCGCAGTCCGCGGATAATTTCGTGGCCACCCACGATGAGATGAAGGCCGCCGACTTCGCCGACGCGCTGCATGAGATGACCGGCAAACGCCGGCTGGAAGTCGCCGCGCATCTGCAAGATGACCGGCTGGCCGACGTCTTGCAGGAGCTGCCGGACCGGGAACAGGTCGAAATCCTCTCCGCGCTCAGCCTGGAGCGCGCCGCGGATGTGCTCGAGGAGATGGACCCGGATGACGCGGCCGACCTGCTCGCCGAGGTGGAAGAGGAGACCAAGCACCAGCTGCTGGAGCTGATGAACGAGGAGGAGGCCGAGGACGTGCGCCGCCTGCTGGCCTATCCCGAAGGCACCGCCGGTTCGGTGATGACCCCGGTGCCGGTGATCCTCACCCCGGAATCCACGGTGGCCGAGGCGCTGGCTTCGGTCCGCTTCGAAGAGATCAGCCCGGCGCTGGCCTCCACGGTTTATGTGGTGCGTCCGCCGCTGGAGACCCCCACCGGCCGCTATCTGGGCCAAGTTCACATCCAGGCGCTGTTGCGCGCCGCTCCCCCGGAGCCCTTGGGCGATATTCTTGACAAGGAACTTGAACCGATGTCGGACCTGTCGAGCATCACCGACGTGGTCCGCCATCTGGCCACCTATAACCTCACCTCGGTGGGCGTGGTCAACAACGAGGGGCGGCTCGTCGGCGCCATCACCGTCGACGACGTCCTGGACCACATTCTTCCCGATGACTGGCGCTCGGCGGATTAGGCCGGCAAGCTTCAGCATTCTCGATCAGCAGCAAAGGAGTTCACCGGATGGCCGAACAGCGCAAGAGCAACGGGCTGGATACTCCCCTTTCGGCACGCAGCCGGTTCTGGCCGAAGTTCTCCCCCGATCCGGACCTTTTCGGTTCGGCGACGGAGAAATTCGCCCGCTTCATGGGCACCCCGCAGTTCCTGTTCTACATGACGATCTTCTGCGCCTTCTGGCTCGTCTGGAATACCGTCGCCCCGGCCGCCTGGCGCTTCGATGACGCGGCCATCGGCTTCACCGCGCTGACCCTGATGCTCTCCTTGCAGGCCTCCTATGCGGCCCCGCTGCTGCTGCTCGCGCAGAACCGGCAGGATGACCGCGACCGCGTCTCGCTCACCGAGGACCGCAACCGCGCCGAGCGCAATCTCTACGACACCGAATACCTCACCCGGGAGCTCGCCTCCCTGCGCCTGGCCATGCGCGATGTCGCCACCCGCGACTATGTGCGTTCCGAACTGCGCAATGTGCTCGAAGAACTGCTCGAAACCACCGACGGCGAAGACCTGCATCTGCGCGCCAAGCGCAAGAACAAGCACAGCAATCCGTCCACCGGATTAATTGACACGGTTGATTCCAACCGCTCCCAGCATCGGAAGGCAAACCCAAAGTGACCCAATCCGCGGCCCTGCACCGCGCCCTTGAATCCGTAATCGACCCGGAGCTGCGCCGCCCCATCACCGAACTGGGCATGGTGGCTTCCGCGGAACTGGTCGCGGGCACCGCGCGGGTGCGCATCCTGCTGACCATCGCCGGCTGCCCGATGCGTTCGACCATCGAGGCCGACGTGGCCAAGGCGGTGGGCGCGCTGCCCGAGGTGGCGGCGGTGAACGTCGTGCTGGATGTGATGGACCCGGTCCAGCGCGCCGAGCTGCGCGCGAAGCTGCAAGCCAAGCGCACGGTATTCTCCGACCCGGATTCGCTGACCCGGGTGATCGCGGTGGCCAGCGGCAAGGGCGGGGTGGGCAAGTCCTCGATCACCGCGAATCTGGCGGCCGCCATGGCCGCGGACGGGTTGAAGGTCGGACTGATCGATGCCGACGTGCACGGCTTCTCGATCCCGGCGCTGATGGGCATCACCGGGAAACCGACCCGTGTGGACGAGATGATCCTGCCCCCGGTGGCCCACGGGGTGAAGGTCATTTCCATCGGCATGTTCCTGGACTCGAACCAGCCGGTGATCTGGCGCGGGCCGATGCTGCACCGCGCGCTGGAACAGTTCTTGACCGACGTGTACTTCGGGGACCTGGACGTGCTGCTGCTGGACCTGCCCCCGGGCACCGGGGATATGGCGATCTCGGTTTCGCAGCTGCTGCCCAATAGCGAACTGCTGGTGATCACCACCCCGCAGGCCACGGCGACCGCGGTGGCCGAACGCGCCGGAACCATTGCCTTGCAAACCAAGCAGCAGGTTATCGGCGTGGTGGAGAATATGAGCTACCTGAGCCTGCCCGACGGCGGCAAGATGGAGATCTTCGGAACCGGCGGCGGGCAGCGGCTGAGCGAATCGCTCAGCGAACAGCTCGGATATCCGGTGGAGCTGCTCGCCCAGCTGCCGCTGGAAGAGGCGGTGCGGGTGGGCTCGGATCGAGGGGTCCCGGTGGTGCTGGGCACCCCGGAGTCGCCGGTGGCCGGTTCCCTGCGCCAGCTGGCGCAGAAATTAGGGCAGCGGCCGCGCGGGCTTGCCGGGCGATCGCTGCCAATGTCCTTCTAGAGGTTCTAGGTGGCTTCCGTGTCAAAGGGGGCCAGCTCGTCGGCCGCCAGCGGTTGCTGCTTGGCGGTCTCAACGGCCGTTCGCACCGGGGCCTGCGCGGGGTGCGGCGGCGCCTTGGCCGCGTTCACCGCCTCGTCGAATTCATCGACGAGCGCTTCCTTGATGATCCGCCGCGGATCGTACTGCCGCGGGTCCAGCTTGCGCCAGTCCATGTCTGCGACCTCGTCGCCGACCTCTTCACGCAGCTGCTCCTTGGCGCCATTGGCCATGCGGCGTAGTTCCTTGACCAGGTTAGCCAGTTTTTTGGCGTACTCCGGAAGCTTCTCGGGACCCAAGATCACCACTGCGAGGATGGCGAGAATAATGAATTCTCCGCCATTGATTCCAATTAACTCCACGTATGAAAGATTACCTTGTCGGCTTCGAATGGTCGAAGTCACCGCGCCACGGCGGATGACTTATGCGTCAGCCCTGCTTGGCGGTGCGCAGCCCCAACGGGATGCGCGGCAGGCTCACGGTCAACGGGGCGCGGTTGGCCGGGTTGCGGTGCGCCAACGCGTCGCGCAGCATGGCGCGCCCACGGTGGATGCGCGACCGCACGGTGCCCAGCTTCACATTCAGGATCTGCGAGACTTCCTCATAGGAGAAACCCTCCATATCGCACAAGACGATCGCCGCCCTGAAGTCGGGGGCGAGCGCCTTGAGCGCCTTGGCCACATCGACGTCCAGATTGTTGAATTCGAAGTCCCGCTCGGGGGTGACCGCGTTGCTCGGGAAGCGGTCCTCGGCGCCTTCGGCAAAACGGTCAAAACGGATTTTGGACTTGCGCCGCGCCTGGTCGAGGAACAGGTTGGTGGTGATGCGGTGCAGCCATCCGCCCATGGTGCCGGGCGTGTACTTCTCCAACGCGTTGAACGCCCGCACGAAGGCTTCCTGCGACAGGTCCTCGGCATCCTGGCGGTTACCGGTCAGACGGTACGCCAAACGGAAGACCCGTTCGCCATGGTCGTGCACCATGGAGTCCCATGAGGGGGTCTCGGTTTCGGGGCCGTCCACGGGGGCAATTAGCTGGCTACTTGCAGTGTTCACTCTTCAATTGTGACCCGGAAAGCTGAGCTGAAGCTAAGAATCGCCTGCGCACCTGCCAGCAGTTCGTCCAAGATCGGCCCAACTCGGTAGGTACGATGGTCTCCGGACCACCCGACAGACAACCCCAAGGACCTCACACTCATGCCTTCGATGAATCCAGAACTCCTCGCCAGCTGGGGCTTCAGCCAAAACCAGCTGCCCGAGCGCGATCATGTGCTTGCCGCACGCGAACGGGCCGCGGATCTTGGTGTTCGATGCATCGATCCGGCCGGGCGCTCGATGCTCGCCCTGCTCTGCACCCTGCGCGCCCCGCACAGCATCGTCGAGATCGGCTCCGGAGTGGGTGTCGCCTCCATGGCGATGCTCGAAGCCATGGGCGCCACGGGGACGCTGACGGCCATCGAATCGGATCTGGAGCATGCCAACGCCATGCGCCAGGGCCTGCGCGAAGCCGGAATCCTCTCGGCGCGCGTGCGCATCATCAACGAGCGCGCCGAAAGCGTGCTCTCCCGCTTGGCCGACCACGCCTATGACCTGGTGCTCATCGATGCCAGCGCGGAACTGCTGCTGGACTACGTGGCCGAGGCCAAGCGCCTGGTGGGTCCGGGCGGGGTGATCGTGCTGAATAACGCATTCGATGAGCACCGCCTCGCGCGTCCCGCGGTACGCCGCGCCTCCACCGTCGCCACCCGCGATGCGCTGCGCCTGCTGCGCGAGGACCCGAAGCTGCAGACCCACCTTTTCCCCAGCGAGCAGGGATTGTTCGTGGCCACGGTGCTGCCCGCACCTAAAGCGCGCTAGCGGGGCGTTCGGCGGGTAGAAAAACCGAGGGCCGGCATCTTGCCGGCCCTCGGTTTGCTAAAGAATTATTCGGTGACCCCAACTAGACAGTTACGCAGTTCAGTTGCTTCCGCACTGTTCAGCTCCACCACCAGACGACCTCCGCCGTCGATTGGCAGTCTCAAAATCAGGCTTCGACCCTCTTTGGTGACTTCCATCGGCCCGTCACCGGTACGTGGCTTCATCGCAGCCATATGAGCTGTTCCCTTCGTCCGTGGCTAACGCGCGCAACATTTTTTGCCTTGCGCACAACCCAATGTCTAAGTCCACCTTCTGCGATGATTCGTCGCTGATAAGGGACACTTATCTTCTATTATTGCTAATTTTGCGTCGTGTCGCTAATCACACGCCGGGACTCCATGTCACGAATTGTATTTTCCAGTCGGGTGATCTCGGCAGCCAGCACATCAAGGGTGTCGTCTACTTGATCGCAGCGGTAGCCGCGCAGCCCCAGCGAGAACTTCACGGAGTCAATATCGTTGGCGCGCGGATGCTCCGGCAACAACACCGGCGGCAACGACGCTTCATGCTCCACGAGCCCCACAATTGGCTCGCTCGTGGATTCGAAATGCCGGCCGGCCGGAACCGATTTCCGTTGGCTTGAAATCAGCAACGCCACGCCGCCCACGGCCAGGATTGCCAGTGCTATGAGAAAAAATGGCATGGCTAGCTCCGGCTCGATTGCTTCTTGTCCAGGTCCTCCACCATATTACGCAACACGATGTCCACGGCTTCGTCGGGATCGTCGGTGAGGTGGAAGAGATCCAGGTCCTTTGGTGAAATGGCGCGTTCCTTGGCAACCACATCCGTCAGCCAGTCCACCAGCCCACCCCAATATTCGGTGCCAACCAAGACAATGGGGAATCCTGTGATCTTCTGCGTCTGCACCAAGGTCAATGCCTCGAAAAGCTCGTCCAAGGTGCCAAAACCGCCGGGCAGCACGATGAATCCTTGCGAGTACTTGACGAACATGGTTTTGCGCACGAAGAAATAGCGGAAGTTGATGCCGCGGTTCACCCAGGAATTCAGCCCGGTTTCGAAGGGCAGTTCGATCCCCAGCCCCACCGAGGAGCCTTCCGCATCGCTGGCACCCTTGTTGGCAGCCTCCATCGCGCCCGGGCCGCCACCGGTGATGGTGATTACCCCGGACTGGGCTAGCCGTTGCCCGATGCGATAAGCCTGCTTGTAGTACAGGCTGTCCGGATCGGTGCGCGCCGAACCGAAGACCGACACCGCTGGTCCCAGCCCTGCCAACGAACCGAATCCAGAGACGAATTCCGATTGGATGCGCAGCACGCGCCACACATCGCTATGCGTGACGTCTTCCTGCGGACTCTCCAGCAGATAGCGGTCAAGTTGCTCGGCTGGCTCTTTGTTTGGCCAGCTCGCTTCAACGTGGACCTTGCGCCCTGCATGCGCATTTTCTTCGCTTTTACGCTTATGGACCATGACCTCACTCTATCGGTAACCACCCAGCATCCAGCGCATTGCCCGATGCACGATTACGGAACAGTTTGATAACAACTTTTTGTGACGCATTCGTAGCCTCGCATTATGTGCGTCACATGAAGTAATGTCTAGATTATGAAAAGCGATCAGCAAGCTCAAGCTTCTTCTGACGGCCCCATCGTTGAATTGACTGGGGTCAACAAGCATTATGGGGCACTCCATGTACTGAACGACATCAATCTTCAGGTCACGAAGGGTGAGGTTGTAGTCATTCTCGGACCTTCCGGTTCGGGCAAGTCGACGCTCTGCCGCGCCATTAATCGTCTGGAGACGATTGACGACGGCAAAATCAGCATCGATGGCAAGGTCCTGCCCGAGGAGGGCAAGGCGCTGGCGACGCTTCGCGCCGATGTGGGAATGGTTTTCCAGTCCTTCAACCTCTTCGCGCACAAATCCATCCTGGAGAACGTGACTCTCGGCCCGATCAAGGTCAAGGGTCTGAAGAAGGCCGCGGCGGACAAGCTCGCCATGCAGCTCTTGGAGCGCGTGGGCGTCGCCAACCAGGCCGGCAAATTGCCGGCTCAGCTCTCGGGCGGCCAGCAGCAGCGCGTGGCAATTGCCCGTGCGCTGGCCATGAGGCCGAAGGTCATGTTGTTTGACGAGCCGACCAGTGCGCTGGACCCGGAAATGATCAATGAGGTGCTAGACACCATGGTCGGGTTGGCCAAGGAAGGCATGACCATGCTGGTGGTGACCCACGAGATGGGCTTCGCCCGCAAGGCCGCCGACCGAGTGATTTTCATGGCCGACGGGCAGATCGTCGAGCAGGCCACTCCGCACGAGTTCTTCACCAACCCGCAGAGCGACCGTGCCAAGGACTTCCTGGGCAAGCTCATTACCAACCACTAATTCCATCACCGCATTCTGTATTCAGGAGGAATCATGCGTAAGAATCGTTTAGGCGCTGTCGCTGCAATGGCAGCCGTGGCGGCTTTGGCCCTCACTTCATGTGGCGGCGGGAGCGGCGAAGGCGATGCCGAGAGCATCCGCATCGGCATCAAGTTCGACCAGCCGGGCCTCGGCTTCAAAGACGGCAACAACTACACCGGATTCGACGTAGATGTTGCCAAGTACGTTGCCAACGAGCTGGGCTACGCCGAGGAGAACATCGAATGGGTTTCGGCCCCTTCGGCGAACCGCGAAACCATGCTCCAGAATGACCAGGTCGACATGATCTTCGCAACCTACTCGATCACCGAGGAACGCAATAAGGTTGTCGACTTCGCCGGACCATACTTCGTTGCAGGCCAGGATCTGCTGGTGGCCACCGATTCGGATATCGCCAGCCCCGAAGACCTCAACGGCAAGAACCTGTGCTCGGTCACCGGTTCCACCTCGGCCCAGAAGGTGAAGGACAACTACGCCGAGAACACCAACCTGCAGGAGCTTCCGGGCTACGCAGAATGCGTGACCCAGATGGGCGGCGGCACCATCGACGCGGTGACCACCGATGACATCATCCTCGCCGGTTTGGCGGCCCAGCCTGCCTACCAGGGCAAGTTCAAGGTTGCCGGTGCACCGTTCTCCGAGGAAAACTACGGAGTGGGCCTTCCCGACGGAACCGACAAGTGCGGCGACATCAACGCGGCGATCACCAAGATGATCGAATCCGGCGCCTGGGAAGAAGCCTTGACGGCAAACACCGAGGGCACCGGCTACACGCCGAACTCGGAAACCAACCCACCGGAACTCTCGGATACCTGCGCTTAGCAGCATCCGTAGCAAAGGGGCCAAGCGCATTGCCCTTGGCCCCTTTGCACACCTTCATGTTTCGCGGTGCCCCGTGCAGCGGGCACCACACCCATAGCCGCTTGGCCGCAGGTGCGGCCATCGAGATAGAGGCTTGCAGTGGACAACTATCTATCGATATTCACTGAATACGACGTACCCGGAGCATTCTGGGTCAACATCCAACTAACTTTCTGGGCCGCTCTGGGCGCCCTGCTCCTAGGCACGGTACTTGCGCTCCTTCGCATTTCACCGGTCGCCAGCTTCCGTGCGATAGGCGCCAGCTATGTGAACCTCATCAGGAACACTCCGCTGACGATCATCATCCTTTTCGGAGTGCTGGCGCTTTACGGGCAATTGGGCTTCAACCTGGGTGGAGATTTCCAGGGGAACTTCTTCCGCTTGGCGGTCATGGGACTTGCCCTCTACCACGCAGCATTCGTCTGCGAGGCCATCCGCTCGGGCGTGAACACCGTGCCGCTGGGGCAGGCCGAGGCCGCTCGCGCCATAGGGCTGAGCTTCTTGCCTGCGGCCCGCGAGGTCATCTTGCCGCAGGCCTTCCGCGGCGCAATCGTCCCGTTGGGCAACACCTTGATCGCGCTGATTAAGAACTCGACCGTAGCAGCCGTCGGCTCGGTGGCAACCGAGGCCTCCTCGACCATGAAGACCATGATCGAATTCCGCGCGGACATCGTGATCCCGATCTTCCTGACCTTCGCCGTCGGCTTTGTGATCATCGTGATCCCGGTGGGTCTGCTAACAACCTGGCTCTCCAAGAAACTGGCGGTGGCACGATGAGCGCCTCGATTCTCTTTGACACCCCGGGTCCTAAGGCCCGGCGAAACATCCTGGCCATCAACGTCGTCGGCGCGCTGATTGCAGCCGGACTCCTGGCTTGGATCATCTTCGGGCTGGCCAACAAGGACCAGATGCAGCCTTCCCAATGGGATGACTTCATCGAAGGCAGCACCTGGGCTAACTATCTGCTGCCGGGTCTGCTGAACACGCTCAAGGCCGCCGTGCTGGGCATCGTCGGCTCGGTGATCTTCGGCCTGATCTTCGGCGTCGGACGGCTTTCGCAGAACAAGCTCATCAACGGATTCAGCACCGTTGTCGTGGAATTCTTCCGCGCCGTGCCGGTGCTGCTGATGATCGTGTTCTTCAACGTGTTCTTCTCCCGTTCCCTGCAGCTGCCAGGAGATACCGCGCTGTGGGCTGTGGTCGCCGCACTGGTGTTCTACAACGGTTCGGTGGTCGCCGAGCTGGTGCGCTCCGGCGTGCATAACCTGCCCAAGGGGCAACGCGAGGCAGGCATTGCGATCGGCCTGACCCGCGGGCAGTCATTGCGGTTCATTGAAATCCCCCAGGCGTTGGTGGCCATGCTGCCGGCCCTGATCGGGCAGTTCATCGTCATCTTGAAGGACTCGGCCCTGGGCTACATCATCAGCTTCAACGAGCTGCTGTTCTTCGCACGCACCTACTCGTCTCCCAACGGCAACGTCCTGCAGGCACTGATCGTTGCCGCGGCGATCTTCATCCTGATCAACTTCACCCTGGGCAAGATTGCCGAGATCGTCTCGCGCCGTCTGGGCAGCAGGGAGAAGAAGGACAAGACCGGCGGCCAGGCGCCGCAGGCTGCAGTTGTCGGAGCTCCCTCGGTATTGCCGGTGGAACCAACTCCGAACGCCGAGGACGAACCGAATCCTCGGAGCTAGTCGGATTGCTCCTCGCCAGCAGTTGCCTCTCCTTTTGGGGAGGCAACTGCTGTTTTAACCCCCGGGTCCAAGGGTCCGGCTACTATTTGGTTTCGCTCAACCAGGCACGCAGGGTGTTGCGGCAATCGCGGATCGCCTGCTGCGTGACATGCTCGCCATCGGTGTGGGCCAGCAAGGCGTCGCCCGGGCCAAAGTTCACCGCCGAGATTCCCAGCGCAGAAAAACGCGACACATCGGTCCAACCGTATTTCGGCTTGGGCTCCTGCCCGAGGATCTCGACCAGCGAGGCCGCAATGGCTTGGTCCAGGCCCGGGCGGGCGCCTTCGGCACCATCGGTGCGTTCGACCTCAAATCCCTCGAACAGCGAGCGCACGGCCGCTTCGGCCTGGGCCAGGTCCTTATCCGGGGCGAAGCGGTAGTTGACCTCCACCTCGCAATAATCCGGAATCACGTTCCCGGCGATGCCACCGGAGATCCGTACCGCGTTCATCGATTCCCGGTAGGCCAGGCCTTCGACATCGACGGTCTGCGGCTCGTAGGCTGCCAAGCGTGCCAGGATCGGAGCGGCCTTGTGGATGGCGTTCTCCCCCATCCAGGCGCGAGCCGAATGCGCCGCGGCGCCGGTGGTTCGCACCAGGAAACGGCTTGTGCCATTGCAGCCGCCCTCCACCGTGCCGTTGGTCGGTTCAAGCAGAATCGCAAAGTCGGCGGTCAGCAGCTCTGGCGCATTCCGGGCCAGACGTCCCAATCCGGATTTCGCCGCGGCGACCTCTTCGTGGTCGTAGAAGATGTAGGTGACGTCATAGCGTGGATCGGTCAGTTCGGCGGCCAGAGCCAGCTGGACCGCGACCCCGCCTTTCATATCCGTCGCCCCGCGGCCGTAGAGCACCCCGTCGACCACCGTGGCCGGCACCGTGCCGCGCGCTCCTTGGGTATGCGGCAACGGCACCGTATCCAGGTGCCCGGCCAGCACCACCCGTCGCTCGCGACCGAGCCGAGTGCGCGCCACGATGGAGTCCCCGTCCCGATGCACCTCCAGGTGCTCCAGCGCCAACAACGCTTGATGGACCGCATCTGCCAACGCCTTTTCGTTTCCGGAGACGGATTCGATATTCATGATCCGTTCGGTCAAGCTGGCGACGTCTTCTCGAAGGTCTAATTCGTTCACAATACCCATCGTTCTACACTTTTTGAGTTCATACCGCTGTCATTTATCAACATTACTCGCAGTGCAAACGCTACGATCAGAGAATGACTTTTGAACCTGCAGCAACTTCTTTTGACTCCTCAGTACGTTTGGCCTCCGGTCATGGTTTGGCCACCATCGCGACCGATGGCACCGTACTTGACGTCTGGTACCCGGCCCCCGTTCTCGGTGTGCTCGCCGAGGCTCCAGAACTTTCCGGCGAACTTTCCGCCGCCGCACTCGACGACGCCCAGCGTGGCACCACGCAGAAGGTCATTTCGCTGACCATCGACCTCGATGTGGCGCCTGCCGACACCGCCGATGTGTGGCTGCGCCTGCACCTGCTTTCGCACCGCCTGGTCACCCCGAACTCGATCAACCTCGACGGCGTGTTCGGACACCTGGCCAACGTGGTGTGGACCAACTTCGGCCCTTGCCAGGTGGCGGGATTCGAAATGACCCGACTGAAACTGCGTGCCCGCGGCAACGTCGATGTCTTCGGCGTCGACAAGTTCCCGCGCATGGTCGACTACGTGTTGCCCACCGGCGTGCGGATCGCCGATGCGGACCGTGTCCGCCTCGGCGCGCACCTGGCCGAAGGCACCACGGTGATGCACGAGGGCTTCGTGAACTTCAATGCCGGCACCCTGGGCGCTTCGATGGTCGAAGGGCGCATCTCGGCCTCCGTGGTTGTCGGCGACGGCTCCGATGTCGGCGGCGGCGCCTCGATCATGGGCACGCTCTCCGGCGGCGGCAAGGAACGCATCACCATTGGCGAGCGCGTCCTGCTGGGAGCCAATGCGGGGGTGGGCATCTCCATCGGAGATGACTGCGTGGTCGAAGCAGGGCTTTACGTTACCGCTGGCACCCGGGTGCAGCTCGGTGCGAAGTCGGTCAAGGCCCTGGAGCTCTCCGGTGTCCCGAACCTGCTCTTCCGCCGCAATTCGGTCAGCGGCGCCGTGGAGGCACTGGCCCGCGCCGGACAGCAGGTCGAGCTGAACAGCGCGTTGCACGCCAACTAGTTCTCCCAATGCAAAAGGTCGAGGGACGCACCGGCTGGTGCGTCCCTCGACCTTTATCCGTGCAGTGCTCAGGGGAAGATGATGGTCACCATGGGTTGGATGTAACCGTGAAAGGCCCGCCCGTCACGCAACAGCGAGGTGCTCGCGACGATCGTCGCGCCGCCGATCAGCCAGGCCCGCGGCTCGGTGAGCGGCACGTCGATGACCTGAATCTGCATTTCTTCCACCTCTTGGGCATGTTCTACCCCGTGGTCGATGAGAATCCGTTCGACCTCGTCCATGCGCTGCGGAATATAGTCTTTGGACTGCTCGCTGAATTTCGCACGGTGCTGCTGAGCGTACAAGGTGGCCTGCCCGTAGTGCGCGCTGGCCAGCTTCGCTAGTTCTGGATAGCAGCCGGCGCCTAGGTCCGCCAGCAGATCCACGGTGCCTTCGGCGTCGCTTGTTGGATCCCGGGAAATGAGCGAATCCCACCAGGAGGACCATTCCTGCTTGATTTGCCCGGCCGCCACCTGCCGATTGCCGCGTGCCTTGATGCCAGGCGCAAGTCCGGAGTTCGGTCCCACCTCGGTCGGGTCCAGCCCGCCCAACTCGCGTAGGTAAAGTGCCAACACCATGCTCGGATTTGTATTTATGGCCAAAGTCCAATTATTGCCACGACGAAAATACACGCGCACCACCTGACTTTTCCACGCATCATTGCGCCCTAGAACCCTAGGATACGCCGAAATTCCGCGTTAAAACAGGGAACGGCCGGGCAAACACTTTCGTGCTTGCCCGGCCGTTTCGCCAAGACTCAATCGTCTATCCGCGGTTTAGACGCCCGGGTAGTTGCGCTCGGTCTCACCCATGTACAACTGGCGTGGACGGCCGATCTTGGTCTCTGGGTCCTTGATCAGTTCGCGCCACTGGGCGATCCAGCCCGGCAGGCGGCCGATGGCGAAGAGCACGGTGAACATCTTCTCCGGGAAGCCCATCGCGGTGTAGATCAGGCCGGTGTAGAAGTCCACGTTCGGGTAGAGCTTGCGTGAGATGAAGTATTCATCGTTCAGCGCCGTTTCTTCCAGTTTCATCGCGATGTCAAGCAGCTGGTTATTGCCCTGCTTGGCCAGCAGATCGTGTGCGGTCTGCTTGATGATGCGTGCACGTGGATCGTAGTTCTTGTACACGCGGTGGCCGAAGCCCATCAGGCGTACGCCGTCTTCCTTGTTCTTCACCTTCTCCATGAAGGCCTCAGGAGTTATGCCCGAAGACTGGATCTCGCGCAGCATCTTGAGCACTGCCTCGTTGGCGCCACCATGTGCTGGGCCCGACAGGGCATGGATGCCTGCGGAGACCGAGGCGAACATGTTCGCATCCGAGGAGCCGACCAGGCGCACGGTGGACGTCGAGCAGTTCTGCTCGTGGTCTGCGTGCAGGATCAGCAGCAGGTCGAGGGCCTTGACCACATCTGGGTCCAGCTCGTAAGGCTCGGCGGCGGTACCGAAGCACAGGCGCAGGAAGTTCTCGACCATGTTCATCGAGTTATCCGGGTACAGCAGTGCCTGGCCGATGGACTTCTTGTGCGCATAGGCGGCAAGTACCGGCAGCTTTGCCAGCAGGCGCAGGGTCGAACGCTCGACCTGCACGTCGTCGGTTGGATCCAGCGAATCCTGGTACCAGGTCGACAGGGCCGAAACGGCCGAGGACAGCACCGGCATGGGGTGTGCATCGCGGGGGAAGCCGCCGAAGAAGCCCTTGAGCTCTTCGTGCAGCAGGGTGTGGCGGCGCAGGGAACCATCGAAGGTTTCCAGCTCGGTCGCCGAAGGCAGTTCGCCGTTGATCAGCAGGTAGCTGACCTCGGTGAAGCTCGAGTGCTGTGCCAGCTGCTCGATTGGGTAACCGCGGTAGCGCAGGATGCCTGCGTCGCCGTCGATGTAGGTGATCGCGGACTTAGTGGCCGCGGTATTCATGAAGCCGGGATCGTAGGTTACGTTCCCGGTGGTCTTCAATAGTGGCGCTACGTTAAAACCATCATTGCCCTCGGCAGCCGGGATAACCGGTAGCTCTAGGCTGGATTCACCAAAATGTAGCTGTGCAGATTTAGTATCTGTCATTGCATCTCCTAACCGGAAAGGCTTTAGTTCCGAAAGGTCAGTCGTCACGGTAGAACATACCGCTAACTGACCCGTTCATGCTAATTAGACTGTCATCTTCACCGGGCGGCGGATGAATTCAACCGCTCAACGGCCGTGGCGATCCGTTCGTCGGAACCGGTCAGCGCCACACGTACGTGCGACTGCCCGGCAGTTCCGTAAAAGGCACCTGGGCCGGCGACGATTCCAAGCTCCGCCAGGCGCTGCAGCGTCTGCCAGCTGGAGCGGCCCTCGGTGCACCAGAGGTAGAGTCCGGCCACCGAATCCTCGATGGTCAACCCGAAGTTTTCAAGAGCTGGGCGCAACGCTTCGCGGCGCGCCCGATACAGTTCACGCTGCGCGGCCACATGCGCGTCATCACCCAGGGCGATGACCATTGCGTGCTGAATGGGACCCGGGACGATCATGCCGGCATGTTTGCGGCTGTTGACCAACGCGGGCATCAAATTCGGGGCACCGGCAACGAATGCGGCCCGGTATCCAGCGAGGTTCGATTGCTTGGACAGCGAGTACAGCGAGAGTAAATTATCCAGGTTTCCACCGTTGACCCGCGGGTCCAGAACACTGGGCACCTGACCGTCGAACTCATCCCAGCCAAGCTCGGCGTAGCATTCGTCGGAGGCCACGACCGCACCGAGTTCGCGCGCCTCGGCGACCAATTGGCGCAGCGATTCCACGTCGCGGACCTTGCCGGTGGGGTTACCGGGAGAATTGACCCAGACCAGCTTCACGCGAGCGCGTTCCGCCTCGGTCAGTTCGCTCAAATCGTCCGCGGCGATGGCCGTGGCTCCAACCAAGCGAGCACCGATATCGTAAGTGGGGTAAGCAATCTTCGGACGCACCAAGATGTCCTCGGCACCCATGCCGAGCAAGAGCGGGAGCCAGGCCACCAGCTCTTTGGAACCAACGGTGGGCATGACATCGTCAATACCGAGCCCGGTGACGTTGCGCCGTCGGGCATACCAGTCGACGATTGCCTGACGCACCGCGGGCGTTCCGTGGGTGGTCGGGTATCCATGGGAATTTGCGGCTTCTGCCAGAGCCTGCTGGATTACCTGTGGTGTGTCATCGACAGGTGTGCCGATGGAAAGATCGACAACACCACCTGGATGTTCGGCAGCCAACTCGCGGTAGGGTGCGAGCTGGTTCCAGGGGTAATCGGGGAGCTCAAGCATAAAAGGGGGAACCTAGCCTTGGTTTTGCAGAGGCAGGACACTGATCAACGAGTGATCATTTCCTGTGTTTCCAATCTTAGCGGCGCCACCGGGTGAACCAAGTTCGTCGAAAAACTCGACATTGGCCTTGTAATAGTCGGCCCACTCGTCCGGAACATCGTCCTCGTAGTAGATGGCCTCGACGGGGCACACCGGTTCACAAGCACCACAGTCGACGCACTCATCGGGATGAATGTACAGCGAGCGTTCGCCTTCGTAAATGCAATCTACCGGGCACTCTTCGACACACGCCTTGTCTTTAACGTCGACGCACGGCTGGGCGATGATGTAAGTCACGGGTGCTGAGACCTTTCTTAGCGCAATTTTAAGATTTCACTTCGGTTTCACGGATTTAACGACTGCTCGTTGAATCCGCAAGTAAGCTCTAGCTACAGTCTAGTCCTGATACCCATGCAAGGGATCTCGCACACTCATCCTGTGACGTAATCGACCATTCACATTTCGTTGCGCGACTGCGAAAGTGAATTCTTCTTACAATTACATGACGGAAAATATGCTCAAATTTGAAGATCTTACTCCCGGTGACCGCATTGTGGTCCGCTACCGACTTACCGAGTCATCTGTCGCCACAGGCAACCGCGCCAGCAGCGACGTACTTGGGGAGGTCATCGAGGTGAATGCGGACAAGATCCGCATCAGCACTCGGCGCGGCCCGGTCGAGGTGGAGCGTGAAAATATCACCCATGCCAAACGCGTTCCGCCGCCACCGGTACGCCGATCTCGTCCGCCAACCCTGAAGTAACCCCTCCGCGCGAGCCCGCGCGTTGACAGGCCCGCAGAGGTTCCACGGAGCCCCGCGGAACTCCTTGCGCGGTTGCGCCGCCGCCCGCAGACCGCTGGTTTCGCGACATGTGATTTGAAGATACCAATCACTGGGCCAATTTCGCGTATGCTGGCCATATGCCGTCCGACGAACATGTCCAAGCCCGCGCTCGAGCATTGAGCTCGCCGTTGCGGCTTAGAATTCTGCGCCTATGCCTGCATGAGCCTCGCACCAACAAGGAAATAGCTGACATTCTCGAGTTGAACCCGGCTACCTCGTTGCATCACGTACGCACGCTGGTGAGCAGCGGTTTTCTCAGCGCAGAGGAACCTCGCCGGGGAAACCGGGGGGCGAAGGAAGTCCCCTATCGCAGCACCCGCCAATCGTGGGGTACCCGCATCCCCGATGCCGCTCCCCTGCTTGTGGACACGTTCTTGCAGGAAATCAACGGGCTGGAGCCCGAGGAAATTCAGGTCATCCGCGTGGGGTTGAAATTATCCGAGGCTACGCAGAAGGAAATGATGGGCCGCATTCGCGCGGTTATCGAAGACTATGCGATGCGCGAACCGGAGGTTGACGGCGTTGCCACCTCGTTGTTCCTGGCCCACCACCTCGATGTGACCGGCAATAAGTAGTTTTTGCGCAAAAAAATCCCCAGCCATTGGCTGGGGATTTTTTGGCTTAACGCTGGCGTTTGCGAAGCACTCGCAGTGCAGCGGTTAACGCGATCACGGCGGGCACGATCATCCCATACATCCACAACAGGGACGCGATGGTCGGACCTGGCAGGTACTGAAGGTACTGCAACGGCAAGATCAGCGTGTCGTTTCCGAAATAGGAAATCGAGCCGACGACCAGGTAGCAGCCGATGAAGCCGACCGCCCCGGCCCAGAGCTTGCCCGAGGCAATCACAGACCAGTAAACGAGCAGCCCCAGCAGCAGCCAAGCCAGCAGCACTCCCCAGACCAGCGGGATATCGCCCGCGTAGCTCAGCGAAGCGTGGATTGCCGTACCGAGTAAACCTGCAACCACGGCGGCAACCAGGCCACGCAGCAGCGCGCCCGGGTTGCCGCCGACGGTGAGCGGCTGGTTAGCTCTTTGCTCGTGCACGCGTTGCCTTGGCACGGTCGTTTGCGTTCAGCAGCACCTTGCGGATGCGGATCGCTTCCGGGGTCACCTCAACGCACTCGTCTTCGCGAGCGAATTCCAGCGACTCTTCGAGAGTCAGGTTACGCGGTGGGGTCAGGTTCTCGAAGGAGTCCGAGGAAGCCGCACGCATGTTGGTGAGCTTCTTTTCCTTGGTGATGTTCACGTCCATGTCATCGGCGCGCGAGTTCTCGCCAACGATCATGCCCTCGTAGACCTCTTCGGTTGGACGCACGAAGAAGTTCATGCGTTCCTGCAGGTTGATCATCGCGAACGGAGTGACCACGCCAGCGCGGTCAGCCACGATCGAACCGTTGATGCGGTACTCGATCGGACCGGCCCATGGCTCGTAGCCTTCAGCCAACGAGGCGGCAATGCCGGCGCCGCGGGTTTCGGTCATGAAGCGCGTACGGAAGCCGATCAGGCCACGGGCTGGAACCATGAATTCCATGCGGACCCAGCCGGTGCCGTGGTTGGCCATGTTGGTCATCCGGCCCTTGCGCGAAGCCATCAGCTGGGTGATTGCGCCGAGGTACTCCTCTGGCACGTCAATGGTCATGTGTTCCATTGGCTCGTTGACCTTGCCGTCGATCATCTTGGTGACAACCTGTGGCTTGCCAACGGTCAGTTCGAAGCCTTCGCGGCGCATCTGCTCGACGAGGATTGCCAGTGCCAATTCGCCACGGCCCTGAACTTCCCAAGCATCCGGACGCTCGGTTGGCAGTACGCTCAACGAAACGTTACCGATCAGTTCCTTGTCCAGGCGGTCCTTGACCTGGCGCGCGGTCACCTTGGCACCCTTCACCTTGCCGGCCAGCGGCGAGGTGTTGATACCGATGGTCATCGAGATGGCCGGTGGATCAACGGTGATCAGCGGCAATGGCTTTGGGTTCTCAAGGTCGGTGAGGGTTTCACCGATCATGATGTCCTCGATACCGGCGACTGCAACGATCTCGCCCGGACCGGCTTCTTCGGCCGGAACGCGGGCCAGGCCCTTGGTGGCCAGCAGCTCGGTGATCTTGACCTGCTTCATGGTGCCATCCTGGCGGGCCCAGGCGACGACCTGGCCTTTGCGCAGGGTGCCGTTGAAGATACGCAGCAAGGCAAGACGGCCAAGGAATGGCGAGGCGTCAAGGTTGGTGACGTGCGCCTGGAGAACTTCGCCCTCGTTGTAGGTCGGGGCCGGCACGTGCTTGATGATGGTCTCGAACAATGGCTCGAGGTCCTCATTGTCTGGCAGGGTGCCGTCTTCTGGCTGGTTCTTCGACGCGTAGCCGGCCTTGCCCGAAGCGAAGACGACAGGAACGTTCAAGATCGCGTCCAGATCCAGATCTGGAGCTTCATCGGCCAAGTCCGAGGCCAGACCCAGCAGCAGATCCATGGAGTCGGAGATGACGCCTTCGATGCGCGAGTCCGGGCGGTCGGTCTTGTTCACGACGATGATCACCGGAAGGTTGGCGCTCAAGGCCTTGCGAAGCACGAAACGGGTCTGTGGCAGTGGACCTTCGGAAGCGTCAACCAGCAGAACCACGCCATCGACCATGGAAAGGCCGCGCTCGACCTCGCCACCGAAGTCAGCGTGACCCGGGGTGTCGATGATGTTCATGGTCATGTTCTTGCCCTCGGCGGCCGGACCGCTGTAGAACACCGTGGTGTTCTTAGCAAGAATGGTGATGCCCTTCTCGCGTTCCAACTCGCCGGAGTCCATCACGCGATCTTCGGTTTCACCGTGGCTGTCGAATGCACCAGTCTGCTGGAGCATTGCGTTGACCAAGGTGGTCTTGCCGTGGTCAACGTGAGCAACGATTGCTACGTTGCGCAGGTCGTCGCGACGGATGAGAGTTGTATCTGACATACGGGAAGGCTCACTTCGTGTAGAGAATTTAGGGTCTCGGAGGCGGGGCCACAGGCGACCCAACATACTATTTTACGCGCTCGAGGCAATTGCGTTGTTTATCTGTGGCGCAACATACAGAAATTACTTGATTAACGGGATCTAGCCGCGTGTTGAAATCCAATAGCGGAGCTTCGTATTTCCGCCGTTTTCTTCAACCGAGGGACGGTTTTGATCTATTTGGCCGCCGCACGCGATAATCGTTGCGCGCGAGGCGGCGTTCTGCTTATCACAGGTTACCAAAGCCGAGTCGACACCGTGGGATCCCAGCTCGGCGAGGGCGAATCTGCACAGTTGGGTGGCGATTCCCTGTCTGCGAAATTTCGGGACTACACCATAGCCCAGGTGTCCGCCGACTTCGCTGAGATAATCGTTGAGTTCGTACCTCACCGAAACACGGCCAACGAGTTGTCCGTCCAGTTCGGCAACGAACAGTCCGCTGCGCACCCATCCCTCGGGGACGAACTCGCCGCTGCGCCCCTCGGCCATGCGCTCGATGTACGCCTCCCAGTTTTGGCGTGCGGACCACGTCGGAAGAAAATCAAAGTCATCGTCCAGCAAGTCGTGATGAGCGGCGATAGCCTGCCTTTCATCATCCGGAACAAGCTCTCTGATCACTAGTTTCGTGGAACGCTGCATAACCTCAGTATGTCAGCACCGGCTAGTAAGTCACTATTTCATCGCGGATTTCCGCAAGCCACCCAAGCGTTCCCCCGCGCAAACTCCGCACCCGGGCGCTGCCTTCGGGGAGCGACTGGTTCAATTCCGTGGCGGCGCGCAGCGAGCGAACACCGGTTTTGCACACGAAAACCAGCTCGGTTGCGGGGAAGCTCTGAAGCTCCCGCCAGCCTTCGTTGGCAAGTCTTTCCAGCGGGAAGTGGACACTGCCGGGAATGACCGCAAGCTCGCGTTCCCACCCCTGGCGAACATCTACCACCAGGACTTCCCGGGCGGCCCGAAGCAGTTCAAATTCACTTGCGTTCAGCTCCTGGGCGGAGCCTGCAACCGCACAGGACGCCACGGTATATTCACCGAGCCCGGTGACCGGAGCACGCTCCGGATCTCGTGCAAACGTCAAGATGCGAACGCTTGCCTCCAACGCGTCGTAGAGCCAGAGCTTTCCGCTCAAAGGTTCTCCGACGCCGGTGATCAGCTTCAGCGCCTCGGTGGCCATCAGCGAACCGATGACTCCGCAAAGGGCCCCGAAGACTCCTCCCTCGGCACAGGAAGGGACCGAATCCGCTTCCGGGAGGTCGGGAAAAATATCCCTGAGCATTGGGCCCACTCGGGGGTCGAACACCGAGACCTGACCGGAGAATTGGAAGATGGTGCCCCAGACCAGCGGCGTCTGGGTCAACTCCGCGGCATCGTTTGACAGGTACCGGGTGGCGAAATTGTCGCTGCCGTCAATCACCACATCGTGTTCGGCAAAAAGTTCCAACGCGTTGCCAGGATCCAGTCGCTGTGCGTAGAGCCGCACAGAAACTTCGCTGTTCAGTTCTTCCGCCAGGCGCCGCACCGATTCAACCTTAAGCTGGCCCTGGTCCGTTTCACGGTGCACGGTCTGGCGTTGCAGATTCGAGAGTTCGACGGTGTCCGGATCGATCACGCTCAGCTCTCCGACGCCGGCCGCGATCAGGTAGCTGGCGATAGGGCTGCCCAATCCCCCAGCGCCCACGATCAGTACCTTCGCGTTCGCGATACGCTCTTGGCCTTCCACACCCACCCCGGGCAGGGACAGATGGCGGGTGTACCGGGCGAGTTGTGCACGGCTGCGCGGCGGCATCGGCTTGGTAGACATCAGAATTCTCCAACGAGTCTTTGCATCATTCCCGCTGTCGGAGATGAGGCCAGCGCGAGATCGCGTTGCGGAATACGCCCGGCAAGGAACGCCGCGCGCCCGGCCCGGACCGCGTCGCGCATCGCGGCGGCCATCAAGGGCGCGTTTTGCGCTCGGGTCACCGCACTGGCGAGCAGCACCGCATCGCAGCCGAGCTCCATCGCCTTGGCCGCATCCGAGGCGGTCCCCACCCCGGCGTCCAGGATCACCGGAATCCCGGCGCGTGCGGTAATCGTTGAGATGTTGTGCGGATTCAGGATCCCCATTCCGGAGCCGATCGGGGATCCGGCCGGCATGACCGCTGCCACGCCGAGCTGTTCGAGCCGCATGGCCAGGGCCGGATCATCGTTGGTGTAGGCGAACACCTTAAAACCGTCGGCGACGAGTTCTTCGGCCGCGGCGAACAATTCGATGGGATCCGGCAGCAGCGTATGCTCATCGGCGATCACCTCGAGCTTGATCCAGTCGGTTTCCAACGCTTCGCGCGCCAGCTGGGCGGTGAGCACCGCATCTCGCGCGGTGAAGCATCCGGCGGTATTGGGCAGCGGGCGCACCCCGTTGCGCGCCAGAAGCTCGTACACCGATCCGGAACCGGCCGCGGCGAAATGGCGAATGGCGACGGTGGTCAGCGCGGTGCCCGAAACATGCAGGGCCTGCTCGAGGGTATGCATCGAGGTCGCCCCGCCGGTGCCGAGAATCAGCCGGGAGTCGAAGCGTTCCCCGGCGACCTCGAAGCCATCGGTGTCAAGAGTTAGCTCTTCCATCTTCAGCCTCCCTGAGCCGCGGTGACGAGTTCAACCCGGTGGCCGGGCTTCAGCTCGAAGTCATTCCAGCCACTGCGCGGGACAACTGCCGAGTCCACCGCCACCGCAACGCCTAAACGCGACCCGTCGCTGGCCCGTCCGTCCGTTCCGATGCTCTTTCCCAAGTGCGCCGCGAGCAGCTCGCGCACGGTGCTTCCCGCCGGCACGGTGGCCGCCTCGGTGTTGAGGATAAATTCGATCTGTTGCATCTTCTCTGGCTCCTAAAATGGTGTGCTGTTGGCGAGTTGCGCGCCAAACCTATCGAGTGAAACGCTGGTCAGCTGTTGTGCATCTGCCGGGTTCCCGAGCAGCAGCTCGGTCCCCAGCCGTGCGCCGAGCGGGGTAAGCAGCACCCCGTGGCGCGAATAACCGGTGGAAACCACCAGTCCCTCATCTACGCGTCCGAGCAGCGGCCGATCATCGGGTGTCGCCGGTCTGGCCCGCACGATCGCCTCGTTCAAGGTGGTGTCGACGATGCCCGGCACGAGCCTGCGCGCATTGTCCAGCAGGGCGTGCATTTCTCCCACGTTCACCTGCTCTTGGCCGTCCTCGCGGCTCGACGCGCCCAGCACGAGGCTTCCATCGGTGCGTGGCACCAGGTAGACCGGCTGCCGATGCACGATTCCGCGCACGGTGTGCTTGATCAGCGGCGCGCCCACCGGTCCTTGGAGCCTGAGGATGTCTCCGTAGACCGGGCGCAATGGCAGAGCCGGCGCACCTGCTAGCGCGCCCAACCCGTTGGCAAGCAGTACCTGATCGCCATGGATTTCTTGGCCAGTTGAGGTAAGCACTCCACTGGTCCGTGATCCCTGGCGCAGCAGCCGCACCGCCGTTTCGCGCACGATCGACCGGTCAAGCTCATCGATCAGGATGCGCAGCAGGGACCGCGGGTCCAGTTGCTGGTCTTCGGCGCAGCGGATGGCGCCGGCGATGCCGGTGGCAAGCGCCGGCTCGAGTTTGCGTGCCGCGCTGCCCAGCAGCCGCTCGGCGCTGAATCCCAGCGAGGCTTGCAGCTTCATGAGCGCAAGCAGTGCGTCCATATCCGCGGTTTCGGCGGCGACGACCAGCGTGGAGTTTTCTACGTACGCTGGTCTGCTGCCGGTGGTTTGTTCCACGCGGTCAATGAATGCGGGGTATTCCTTGGCCGAAGTGGCCATCAGGCGGTGAAGTGCGCCCTGTCCCCAGGTGGTTTCGGCGGTCGGTGCGAGCATTCCCGCCGCGGCGTGGCTGGCTCCTAGCCCAGGCGCCGGATCCACTAGCGTGATTTCGGCGCCGCGGGCGCGCAGTTCGAATGCCGTGGCAAGCCCGATGATTCCGGCGCCGACAATGACTATATGCACGAAGGCATTTCCTTCCTACGGCGGCATGACCCGCATCAGGTGTAGCGGTCGGCACATGGCCCTCTCAGCCCAATCGCTGTTGGGCTCCCGCGGAGTACTTGGATTATAAGCATGCCTCAGCTCACTTTGGCGAACTTCATGACTTCAACCTGTGCTTCTGCCTGTGTTTTACTCGTTGGCATGAGCGAATTCAGTGGTCCGGAGGATTTGTCTACCGATCATCGGCTGGCACAGGTTGTCATCGATGGCGAACGGCAACTGCTCTTGCCTGCCGTCCGCCGGGATCGGCAGGCATTATTGCGGCTGCTCCACGCAGATTTCGAAGAGGTTGGTGCCTCGGGCAGGTGCTATTCTCGCGCGCAGATTATCGAGCAGCTGTGCAATGAACCAGTCGTTGAATCGACTAGGGACGAAGTGCATGATCCGCGCGTGCGCAGGCTCAGCGATTCGCTGCTGATGCTGCGGTGGCGAACCAAGCCGGAGAACCTGAGCCAACGCACCTCGCTCTGGGTTCATTCGGCCCAAGGTTGGCAATTGCTCTTTCATCAAGGCACCGGTCAATCTGCGTCGTCCCAGATCAGCGGCCGGCGGCTCGGCGCCGCTGGGCAAACGACGGCATCTTTGCGTCCGCTTCGCCTAGCGGATGCACCGCAAGTCCTCGCGGCCTTCCTTTCGAGCCCGGATATGGCCCGGCAAGGCGAGGTGAGTACGCTTGCCGAGGCCGAAGCCTATGTCCGCATGTTGCTCGAATTCCCGGCCCGGCAGGTTCCGTTGGCCGTCGTCGAGAATTCTGCGCTCGTTGGCCTGGTGTGCGGGATCATCGATGAGGCGAACCTGAGCGCCTGGGTCTGGTATTGGCTGCACGCGGAGCATCGGGGCCGCGGGTTGAGCAGCCGGGCGTTGGCCGCCCTCTCGGCGGAGTTATTCTCCAGCTACCGCTTGCAGCGACTGGAGTTGGGTTTGCGCGTGAACAATCCGGCGTCGAGGATAGTCGCCGAGCGTTGCGGGTTCATTCTCGAAGGACGCGAGCGCGGCAAGTTCCTGATCGATGGCCAGCGGATCGATGTGTTGAATTATGCGCGGTTGCCCACCGATCCCATCCCGCCGATCAGTCCGCTGGAGTTTCGCGCGGAGGCGGCGGGAGGCTGATTTTCTTCGGGGCCGCAGCGGAACGGAATCGAGTAGGTGGGGGTGTCTAGCCCCCACCTCTCACACCACTGTGAGTCTTGTAGTGGCTGGTCTGGGATCAGCTGGCAAGGTAGGAACCAGGCCTCTCACTGCCGGGAACATGACTCATCACACTACTGACCCGTATGGTGTCATTGTCCGGAATTGTCTGCTCTCGGTGGTGGGCGGCCGGCACCTACCCGGCCCACCCCGGTAGCCTGATCAGAAGATTGTCCACCCAACAGGGCGTGACCCATCACAGTGTTGCTCCGACGGTGACCTCTCCCCGGACCGGTACCGGCCGTACGGCCGAAACCCTTGTCCGTGAAAAGAAGAGAGCACCGAGCCGCATGACTATCCTCCCCCAGAGCATCGCCAAAACATACTCCTACATCATCGGCGTGGACACCCACGCGAAAAAGCATGTCTACGCCATCATCACCAACAGTGGTGAACACCTCGAAACCCGCGATTTCCCCACCACCAGCGCCAGCATCAAACGAGCCATCGCCTGGGTCGACAGACGCACCGGTGGAGATGCCAACACCCTATGGGTGATCGAAGGAACAGCCTCCTACGGAGCGATCCTCACCGGCGCCGTCTCCGACGCCGGTTACACGGTCGCCGAAGCCCCCGGCGGCTACGCAAAAGCCGGACGCGGCGTGGGCAAAACTGATCCACTA
The DNA here is from genome assembly GCF_052379505.1 of Glutamicibacter sp. 363. Taxonomy (NCBI): domain Bacteria; kingdom Bacillati; phylum Actinomycetota; class Actinomycetes; order Micrococcales; family Micrococcaceae; genus Glutamicibacter; species Glutamicibacter sp. 363. The sequence continues at coordinate 74,896 of NZ_JBQSYR010000022.1, forward strand.
GACGCCCAGAGAATGGCCGCAGCAGCGCTACCAGTGGACTGCGAAAAGTTACGTATTCCACGGCAGAACGACGGGGCCCGCGCCGCATTACGCGTACTGGTCACAGCCCGTGACATGCTGGCCGTAGAACGCACGAAATACGTCAACGCACTCACCGCGCTTCTGCGTGTGACCCTGCTGGGTATCGATGCCCGCAAACCCTTGAGCAACGCTCAGATCCTCGAGGTGGCGGGCTGGCGCACCCGGGATGAAACCATCGAATTACGGGTTGCCCGCGCCGAGGCGGTACGCCTGGCCCGACGCATCGGTGAACTAGACACGGACATCAAGGAGAACTCCTCGGAAATGTCTGAATTGGTCAAGCTCAGCGAAGGCAAGGAACTGCTTAACGTCACAGGTATTGGGCCGGTGGTCGCGGCGGTCTGCGTAGCGGCCTGGTCGCATCCCGGCCGAGTGCGTTCGGAGGCCGCGTTCGCCTCCTTGGCGGGAGTGAATCCTATCCCTGCGTCTTCGGGGAATACGGTGCGCCACCGGCTCAATCGGAGAGGGGACCGAAAGCTGAATAAGGCGCTGCATACTGCTGCATTGGTGCGGATGACCCATGACGAGGAGACGAGGGCCTACGTTGAGAAACGTACCGCGGAAGGCAAGACAATCAAGGAGATCCGCCGGTGCATCAAACGGTTCTTAGCTCGCCGAATCTTCAAGATCCTTGAGTCCGCCGAAATGCTACCGAGCAAGGCTTGACAGATATAGAAGAATCCGGACATGCGGGCCCGCATCCGGCGGTTCGCCAAGTCATTTAAAACGGTCCCAAGCCCGGCGAAAGAGCAACACACCCAACTCTTCCCAATAGGAATTCGGCAGGGCACGCTGAAGAATCGGAGAACCAGCCACACGCCAATAAGCACGCGAGCTATTACCCCACTGGTAAGCCTGATCCTTGACGATACCCAGACGACGAAGATTCGCCACCCGAGTCCTCGGAAGCTTCCATTCCTTCCAACGGATCTGACGCATCCGATGCCGAAACCACTTATCAAGCTCAGAGAACTTCTTCGGTGTCGCAGACAACCGGAAATAGCCCATCCAACCCCGAACATAACGGTTCAGCTGACCGATGCGGTAGTCTATCGACACACTCCACTTACGGGAAGTCAGCCTCCGAATCGTATCCTTCATGCGTTTGAACGCCTTCGGAGCAACCCGAATCTGCACCCCGCCCCTGACGAAGTAAAATCCGAAGCCCAGCAAAGTTGCAACATTCGCTGGATTGACCACGGACTTGTGCCGATTGACCTTCAGCTTCAGGCGCTGTTCAAGGACTTTCGTCGCCTGCTCCAGCACCCGCGACGCAGCCCGCTTAGACCTCACAAAAATCCTGATGTCATCGGCGTACCGCACAAAGCGATGATCCCGAGACCAGAACTCCTGATCAAAATCATCCAGCATAATATTCGACAGCAACGGCGACAAAGGCGACCCCTGCGGGGTTCCCTCCGCTGTTTCCCGGCGAACACCCTGCGCCATGATCCCCGCTTCAAGATAACGGCGAACAAGCTTCAGAACCCGCTTGTCTTTCACCTTCCGCGCAACCCTAGACATCAGCACGTCATGGTTCACCCGATCAAAGAACGCATCAAGATCAACCTCAACAACCCACCGATACCCTTGGGAGATCACCGTTTGGGCGACCTTCACCGCATCGTGGGCGCTTTTACCCGGCCGGAATCCATAAGAGACCGGCACAAACCCCGGATCAAACACCGGAGACAGAACTTGCGCGAGAGCCTGCTGAATCAAACGATCCAACACGGACGGCACACCCAACATCCGTTGACCACCATCAGGCTTCGGAATCATCACCTGACGCACCGGCAACGGCGCATAAGTGCCAGCATCAAGCGCCCTACGAGTATCAGCCCAGTGTTCACCGACCCAGTCGCGCAATACACGCGCTCCCAGACCGTCAACACCAGCGGCACCCTTATTACGCTCAACACGTTTCAATGCGAACATCAGATTCTCCTGCGAGAACACTCGTTCCCACAGATCAACCTGTTGATCCCTGATTTCTTCCCC
>NZ_JBQSYR010000023.1:0-71981 GCF_052379505.1 Glutamicibacter sp. 363
AAGTGGTGCGGGGGTTGGTGTGGGGGTTCTGCCTGGTGGGGTGGAGCCCCTTTTTGCACTTTAACGGTGAGGACCCATAGTCCATACTGAGTGTCTGCCCACATTGCTCCAGATTCTTATGGTAAGGGCAGTTGGCTCCCGTAGACTTGATATAGATGTACATGCCGGACGGCATGGTGAATAGTAAATAGTGAAGTGCATCGCAAATGCGATCACGAAGGTTGCGGTTTTGAGATAGCCGCTGAAGGGGACATTACATGTCTAACGAATTCCGCCGTAGTTCCGAACGCGGACAGGGCGACTTCCGGAACTCAGAATCAAACCGCAACAATTCGCGCGATGGCTTCAAGCGCACTGAAGATAACCGTAGTGGTGGCTTCAAGCGTGATGATAACCGCGGTGGCGGCTTCAAGCGTGATGACAACCGCGAAGGCGGCTTCCGTGGCGGTCGCGATGACAACCGTGGTGGCTTCAAGCGTGACGATAACCGCGGTGGCGGCTTCAAGCGTGACGATAACCGCGAAGGCGGCTTCCGTGGCAGCCGTGACGATAACCGTGGTGGTTTCAAACGCGATGACAACCGCGGTGGCGGCTTCAAGCGTGACGATAACCGCGAAGGCGGCTTCCGTGGCGGTCGCGATGACAACCGTGGCGGCTTCAAACGCGATGACAACCGCGGTGGTGGCTTCAAGCGTGACGATAACCGCGGTGGCGGCTTCAAGCGTGACGACAACCGCGAAGGCGGCTTCCGTGGCAGCCGTGACGATAACCGTGGTGGTTTCAAGCGCGATGACAACCGCGGTGGCGGCTTCAAGCGTGACGATAACCGCGAAGGCGGCTTCCGTGGCGGTCGCGATGACAACCGTGGCGGCTTCAAACGCGATGACAACCGCGGTGGCGGCTTCAAGCGTGACGACAACCGCGAAGGCGGCTTCCGTGGCGGTCGCGATGACAACCGTGGCGGCTTCAAACGCGATGACAACCGCGGTGGTGGCTTCAAGCGTGACGACAACCGTGGCGGTGGTTTCAAGCGTGACGACAACCGCGAAGGCGGCTTCCGTGGCAGCCGTGACGATAACCGTGGTGGTTTCAAGCGCGACGACAATCGCGGTGGCTTCAAGCGTGACGATAACCGCGGTGGTGGCTTCAAGCGTGATGACAACCGCGGTGGTGGCTTCAAGCGTGATGACAACCGCGAAGGCGGCTTCCGTGGCAGCCGTGACGATAACCGTGGTGGCTTCAAGCGTGACGATAACCGCGGTGGCGGCTTCAAGCGTGATGACAACCGCGAAGGCGGCTTCCGTGGCAGCCGTGACGATAACCGTGGCGGCTTCAAGCGTGATGACAACCGCGGTGGCGGCTTCAAGCGTGATGACAACCGCGAAGGCGGCTTCCGTGGCAGCCGTGACGATAACCGTGGTGGCTTCAAGCGTGATGACAACCGCGGTGACTTCCGAAGCAAGGGCGACCGCCCCGATCGCGGAAGCCGCTTTGACGACCGGGGACCAGAGGCACCTCGCGCTCACAACCCGGGCGACCTGCGAATCTCGAACCGCCCCGACCGTGAGCAGTCGCCAGAAATCGACGAGGACGTTACCGGTAAAGAGCTGGATCGCGTTGCACGCGCCCAGCTTCGCTACCTCGAAGAGCGTTCGGCAAGCTGGGTTGCTAAGCACCTTGTAATGGCAGGGCGTCTGCTTGAAGAAGAACCAGAGCTGGCCTACGAGCACACACTGGCAGCTTCCCGTCGTGGCGGCCGTGTTGCGGTTGTCCGCGAAGCAGTTGGCATCGCTGCCTACCACGCAGGCAAATATGCTGACTCATTGCGTGAACTTCGCACTCACCGTCGGATCTCCGGTTCGGACTATAACCTGCCGTTGATTGCCGACTCGTTGCGAGGCCTGGGCCGTGCCGAAAAAGCTATTGAACTTGCTCACTCCGAGGAATGCGCGAATCTGGAAACCGCAGTGAAGGTCGAAATGCATATGGTTGCGGCCGGCTGCTTCGGTGACTTGGGACAACTGGATAAGGCCCTGTCGGAACTGGAGTCCTTGGAGCAGCTAGACTTCAACCGTGCTTATTCCTTCAGCCCTCGTTTGTTCACCGCCTACGCTGATCTGCTTTCCGCAGCTGGACGTGGCGAAGAGTCAAAGCGCTGGTTTGCTCAGGTCGCTACTGCCGAGCGGGCCCTAGGCATCGAGGAAGAAACCGAATCCTTCATTGTGGATCTGGCTCCAGAGATGGACGAAGAGGATGAGCGTCCACGCGCCAAGGACGTTGTTGATGAAAACATCGTCGTCGTAGCTGATGAGGACGATGCTGTCGCAGAGGCCGACTCGGACGAAGCCGAGGAAGACGAAGTTGATGCCAAACTAGACGGCATTGACGAAGACGCCTCAGTTGCCGAGCAGACCGGCATCGATGAAGAAGACGCACTGGTCGAGGTTCAAGCCGAAGAGGCCGACGCCGAGATCGAGACCGAAACCGACTCCCAGAAGTAGGAACTAGTACCGAATGCTGATCTCCGGATTTGATTCTGTGCTTTCCGACCTCGATGGCGTCGTCTATGCGGGTCCCAATGGGATCCCCGACGCCGTCGAGTCGTTGAATGCACTAGCCGAAGTAAACGTCGCCCTGGCGTTCATCACCAATAATGCGGGGCGGTCGCCGATGTCGGTCGCGGCCCACCTGCGTCAGCTTGGTGTGAAAACCGGTGCTGAGCAGGTTTTCGGTTCTGCCGATGCCGGCGCCGAAATGCTGGCACGCGAATTGAACCCGGGCAGCAAGGTCCTAGTGGTCGGGTCCCCGTATCTGCGTGAATGCATTGCGGTGCGGGGACTGGAAGTCGTCGAATCGCACAAAGACGAACCGGTGGCGGTGATCCAAGGCTTCGATCCTAACGTCGCATGGAACGATCTAGCCGAGGCAAGCTATGCCATCAACAACGGCGCCCAGTGGGTTGCCACAAACACGGATCTCACGATTCCGCGCGCCGAGGGCATCGCCCCGGGTAACGGTTCGTTGGTCCACGCGGTAAAACTGGCCACCGGCGTGACCCCACGTGTGGCCGGCAAGCCTGAATCCTATCTATTCTCCCGCGCCGCGGACCGACTCGATTCTCGGCGCCCATTGGTAGTCGGTGATCGTCTGGACACCGATATTCTCGGTGGATATCGGGCGGGGTTCTCAACCGCGCTGGTGCTGACCGGCGTAGATTCCCCGCGTACGGCGCTCGGGGCACCAGTAGCCGAACGCCCAAACTACTTGATTTCAAGCCTCGCGGACCTCTACCGGCCGTATCCGACGATCAAGGTCCTCGGGTACGGGGTTCAAGTCGGCGAGTCCGTAGCTAAGGTGGAAGGCGAATCCATTGAGGTCAACGGGAACGAATCGGACCTGAATGCCTGGCGGGCCGCGTGTCACGCATGGTGGCTGGCTCATTCGCGGCAGCAAGAACATGTCAGCCCAGAAATCCAATTCACCGCCCGCGGATTGGATACCCTGCGACGAGCACAGAGGTGAACGACGTGAACATGGAAACCCCTGGGTCCAAGCCGGTAGTCCACATTGACGACCAGCGGGTAGACGCAACATTATCCTCGCTGGCGCAGCAGGATGTGATCGCGCACGCCGCAGTTTACGAGCAGCTGCTCGATTCCCTCCAAGCCGAACTCAATTCCACGGAGCTCCACGGATGAACCGACTAGATCAGGAACTTGTTTCTCGATCTCTGGCCCGTTCGCGCACCGAGGCCGCAAAGCTCATCGAGGCCCGCCGGGTGCTGCTCGATGGAGTGTGCGTCACCAAGGCTGCTAAAAAAATTCCGATCACGGCCAGGCTCGATGTGCTGGCCAGTATCGGCGAAGAATACGTTTCCCGAGCCGGGCACAAGCTTGCCGGAGCACTAGATGTGTTTACGACCGTCGACCCAATGTCTATGCGCTGTCTCGATGCCGGAGCTTCGACCGGCGGGTTCACCGATGTGCTATTGCGCCGCGGGGCTAAGCACGTAGTGGCAGCCGATGTTGGGCATGGCCAGCTCGTCGATCAGATCCGCCAAGACCGACGGGTTTCGGTTTTTGAAGGGCTTAACGTTCGTTATCTGAAACCCGAAGATATCGGGGGAGAAGTCGACCTTGTAGTGGCAGACTTGTCCTTCATCTCCTTGCGCTTGGTGATCGCTGCGCTTGCGGGAGCGACACGCGCGGGCGGTTCCTTGATGTTGATGGTCAAGCCGCAGTTTGAAGTTGGCCGAGACCACTTGAACCGCACCGGTGTGGTTTCATCTCCCGAACTACGCCGCAGCTCCATCGAAGGTGTTGTGAAATCCGCGCAGGAAGCCGGGCTGGAGCTTTGCGGAGTAGCCCGCAGCCCGCTGCCCGGACAAGACGGCAACGTTGAATTCTTCCTCTGGCTCGGAAAAGTTCCAACCGGTCATCAACAATCGGTCAGTGAAACCGAAATGTGGGACGCGGTTGACTACTCTTAGAAGTGACTTGCTTGTGCGGTGACATACTCAGCGCCAAGCGCATAGCTCGAACCAGAGAGGGGCAGCCTGCCTTGCGACGCATTCTAGTTTTCACCCACACCGGGCGCCAAGAAGCGATCGCCGCGGCCATCGAAACCTGTGGGTTGCTCGATGCGGCAGGTGTGATGCCGGTAATGCGTCAAAAGGATCACGAAGCAGTGCTCGATGCCAGCCACGGGCTGCAGGTTCCGATGGAGATCTTGGACCAGGACTGCACCATCGATGAGGTGGATCTGGGCGTAGTCCTTGGCGGCGACGGGTCGGTGCTGCGCGCCGCGGAACTGGTCCGCCAAGCGCCGTTGCCATTGGTCGGCGTGAATCTAGGGCATGTCGGTTTCCTTGCGGAGGCCGAGCGCTCCGAGCTGGCGAGCACCGTACGGGATCTCGTTTCAGGTGCATATTCCGTCGAAGAGCGGATGACCATCGAGGTTAAGGTGTGGTTGGACAATGTCTGCCTGGCCGAAACTTGGGCGCTGAATGAAGCCGCCGTTGAAAAAGCCAATCGTGAACGCATGATCGAAGTGGTAATCGAGGTAGACGGTCGACCGATCTCCACATTCGGCTGCGATGGCGTCGTGATGGCTACCCCCACCGGATCTACCGCCTATGCGTTCTCGGCTGGAGGCCCGGTAGTTTGGCCAGAGGTTGCCGCGCTGATTATGGTCCCGATTAGTGCGCATGCGCTGTTTGCCAAACCGCTGGTGGTTTCCCCGGACTCGGTTATGGCTGTGGAGACGCTCACTCGTTCAGAGGCCGGTGCGGTGCTGTGGTGCGACGGGCGTCGTACCATCGACCTGCCTCCGGGTGCACGCATCGAGGTTACGCGCAGCGAAATACCGGTACGCATGGCTCGTTTGAACACCACTCCTTTCTCCGAACGTCTGGTGAAGAAGTTTGAATTGCCCATTCAGGGTTGGCGTGGGCCTGCCGACGAGGACGATCGTCGTCCGGCGACCACCGCGCTGCAGGTGACCGGCCCGGGCTTTCAAAGCATTGAGCCGCACCACAAGGACGAACCAAGCATCCCCTTGATAGCACGTGACGAAACTAAGCAGTAGGAAACACGACCCGCAGCAACGATATTAGAACAAACTTACGATTGAGCAAGTACTATTAGGACGAGAACTGGAACGCATGAACTAGAACGACCGGGAGCGGGCTATGATTCAGGAAATTTCGATCTCCAACCTTGGCGTGATCACTAAGGCGACCCTGCCACTGGGGCCGGGGTTGACGGTAGTCACCGGTGAAACGGGTGCGGGTAAGACCATGGTCATCACCGCCTTGTCACTATTGCTTGGACGGCGGGCCGATGCAGGAGCCGTGCGAAACGGCGCCAAGCATGCGCTGGCCGAAGCGGTCGTGCATCTGGAGCCCGACAATCACGTACTTGAATCCGCCACCCATGCCGGCGCGTTTGTGGACGAGGTGGGGGAGAAGAGCGAACTGATCCTCACTCGGTCGCTGTCCGCGCAGGGGCGCTCGAAGGCGACTGTCGGAGGGCGAAGCGCTCCGGTAGGTCTGCTGGCCGAATTGGGCCAAGAGCTTGTCGCGGTGCATGGCCAGTCCGATCAGATCCGTCTGAAGGAAGCCGGCGCGCAGCGCGACGCACTGGACCGTTTTGCTGGCTCGGCCCTTGCCCGCACGTTAAGCAGCTATCAGCGCACCTATCGGCAGTGGCGCGCCGCCAGCAAGGAACTCTCGGCGCTGAAGCAAGACTCGCGAGATCGGGTGCGCGAAGCCGAAAATCTACGACTGGCTCTCGACGAGATCGATTCGCTGGAGCCAATGCCGGGCGAAGACGAACAACTGCGCGAAACCGCAATCAAGCTGGGCAATGTCGAATCGCTGCGTAGCGCCAGCCAGCAGGCCCGCGCGATCGTCGACAGCGAAGATTTTGAGACCCCCGGGATCACCACCCTGGCCGAATCCGCTCGCGGTGTGCTCGCGCAGTCAAGCGGCGATGATCCTGCATTGGCTGCATTTGCCGAGCGCGCCGCAGAATTGGGCATTCTCGCCTCTGAGCTCTCTAGCGATATGGCCAGCTATGTTTCGGACCTCGATGAAGAGGGGTCGGAGCGGCTGGCACTGATCGAATCCCGCCGCGCGGAACTGAACAAGCTGCTGCGCAAGTACGCACCGAGCATCGATGAGGTGCTTGCCTGGGCTGATGAGTCCCGACAGCGGCTGGAGCAGCTTGGTTCCGATGACACCCGCATCGAGGAGCTCGAAAGCACGGTGGTCGAGCTGGAGCAGAAGGCTGCGTCGCTGGCTACCGAACTTTCCGAGTCTCGTCGTAAGGCGGCCGCAAAGCTCTCCAAGCGGGTCAGTGAGGAATTGACGGCGTTGGCCATGCCGGATGCGAGGCTCTTTGTTGAGATCAGTGAATTGCCTGAGCTTGGTGCCTACGGCCAAGACCAGATCGAGATGCTGCTTGCTCCGCACGCCGGCGCCTCGCCGCGGCCGCTGGGCAAGGGGGCCAGTGGAGGCGAACTCTCACGCGTCATGCTTGCCATCGAGGTGGTGCTCGCCGCGGTCGACCCGGTGCCAACCTTCATCTTCGACGAAGTCGACTCGGGCGTGGGCGGCAAGGCGGCGGTAAGCATTGGTGAGAGGTTAGCCATGCTGGCCCGCCATGTGCAGGTCATTGTGGTCACACACCTGCCTCAGGTCGCCGCTTACGCAGATCGCCATATCCGGGTGATCAAGACCTCAAATGGAAAATCCGCAGCCGGTGCAGGGTTTACCGCCAGCGATGTAATCACCTTGGACGAGTCCGAGCGTGTGCGCGAATTGGCGCGTATGTTGGCAGGTCAGGAGGATTCCGATACCGCGCAGGCGCATGCCGAAGAGCTGCTCGCCGACGCGCGAAAGATGGTCGACGCCCTGGTGACGAAGAGCGCACGATAGATTGCGGAAACGGACTTTGGCATCGCGGTTGCGTGTCGTAGAGTTGCAAAGTGGATGGTCGGTATTCGCGCAAGCGAGCAATGGTGATAGGATGAAATCCCGTGGTGCAGCGTAATTTAACTCGTGATTCTCGGTCGTCTGAAACGACAAAGCATATCTTCGTCACCGGCGGTGTGGCCTCCTCCCTGGGTAAGGGATTGACGGCATCCAGCCTTGGACATCTACTTCGAGCTCGTGGTCTCTCAGTGACCATGCAGAAGCTCGATCCGTACCTGAACGTCGATCCAGGTACAATGAACCCCTTCCAGCACGGTGAAGTCTTCGTTACCGACGATGGCGCAGAAACCGACCTGGACATTGGCCACTATGAGCGTTTCCTGGATGAAAACCTTCCAGGCAGCGCGAATGTGACCACCGGCCAGGTTTACTCAACCGTTCTGGAACGCGAACGTCGCGGCGAATACCTGGGCGATACCGTTCAGGTCATCCCGCATATCACCGATGAGATCAAACGCCGCATGCGTTTGGCCGCCACCGAACCCGGTGCCGGCAAGTCCGCCCCGGACGTGATCATCACCGAAATTGGTGGCACCGTCGGAGATATCGAATCCCAGCCATTCCTTGAAGCGGCCCGCCAGGTCCGCCAGGATATCGGCCGGAAGAACGCCTTCTTCGTGCATGTCTCCCTCGTTCCATACATCGGTCCAAGCCATGAGCTGAAGACCAAGCCAACTCAGCATTCGGTGGCAGCCCTGCGCTCCATCGGCATTCAGCCCGACGCTCTGGTGATCCGCTCGGACCGTGAAATCCCCGACGAGATGCGCGCCAAGCTCGGCCGTACCTGCGATGTGGAAACCGAAGCGGTCATTAGCTGCGCCGACGCGCCAAGCATCTACGAAGTTCCCAAGATCCTGCACTCCCAGGGCCTTGACGCCTATATCGTGCAGACCTTGGAGCTGAAGTTCCGCGACGTGGACTGGGAGGGCTGGGACCGCCTGCTGGACGTGGTGAACAACCCGAAGCATGAATTGACCATCGCCCTGGTGGGCAAGTACATCGATCTGCCAGATGCCTACCTGTCGGTTACCGAGGCGCTGAAGGCCGGTGGTTTCGCCAACGAAGCCAAGGTCAAGATTCGCTGGGTGCCATCGGATGATTGCGACACCGAAGACGGTGCACGCACGTCACTTGAGGGCGTCGAAGCGATCTGTGTCCCCGGTGGATTCGGCATTCGCGGTCTGGAAGGCAAGCTCGGAGCATTGCGCTTCGCTCGCGAAAACCAGATTCCGACCCTCGGCCTCTGCCTGGGGCTGCAGTCGATGGTGATCGAGTACGCCCGCAATATGGCCGACCTGCCAGGGGCTTCCTCGACCGAATTCGATCCAGAATCTTCCACCCCGGTCATCGCGACCATGGAAGAGCAGCTGAACATCGTTGACGGCAAGGGCGATCTTGGCGGCACCATGCGTCTGGGACTGTATGACGCAAAGCTCGCAGCAGGATCGGTTTTGGCCGAAACCTATGGCAAGACCGAGGTCGCAGAGCGACACCGTCACCGCTATGAGGTCAACAACGCCTACCGTGCGCAGCTCGAAGAAGCAGGTCTGGTCTTCTCCGGAACCTCCCCGGATGGCCAGCTTGTCGAGTTCGTGGAACTGCCTAAGGACGTACACCCGTACTACGTCTCCACGCAGGCCCACCCGGAACTCTCCAGCCGCCCAACTCGTCCGCACCCGCTGTTTGCAGGTCTGGTCGCCGCGGCGCTGGCCAAGCGCAACGCCTAAGCGAAACCCGGTTCTAAACCGTCTAAGGTAGTACCAGCAAGGTAATACCAATAGAAGGGCCCGTTCGCGTGGAACCACAACCGATAGCCGATGAACTTTCACCACGAGAGCTCATCGCCAGCGAAACCGTTTATGAAGGACGCATCTGGAATGTCGTCCACGACACGGTGCAGCTTTCGGATGATGGAACCCGCATCGAGCGAGACTACATCGTGCACCCTGGTGCCGTGTCGATTCTCGCCCTCGATGAGCGTGAACGGGTCCTTCTCGTTAACCAATACCGTCATCCGGTAGGCATGCGGCTATGGGAGCTTCCCGCTGGCCTGCTCGATGTGGCAGGCGAGCCGCCGCTGGACGGGGCGAAGCGCGAGCTCTGGGAAGAAGCCGATAGCACCGCGCAGACCTGGTCGGTGCTCACCGACGTGTTCCTCTCTCCGGGATCTTCCTCAGAGGCGTTGCGCATCTTCTTGGCGCGCGATGTGCAGTTGGTGCCGGCGGACCAACGCCATGCACGGACCGAAGAAGAAGCCGAAATCATCACCCGCTGGGTGCCCTTGGACGAGGCTGTTGCCGCAGTGCTCGCCGGGGAGATCCACAACCCCTCGGCGGTCGTCGGCCTGCTGGCAGCGCACGCGGCCCGAGCCACCGGTTATGCCTCGCTACGCGAGGCGAACAGCGCCTTCGAAGCGCACCCGGGGCTGCGCAGCAGAACCTCATCGTAGCGATGAGCAGTCCCGAGCGCGCCGCGGTACCAAGCCCGAAGTCCTCGAAGTTCGCTTCCGAGCTACGCCGCTACTTGCAGCATCTGGCCATCGAACGCGGACTGGCGAAGAATACGCTGGAGTCCTACCGGCGGGATCTGACCCGGTACCAAGAAGCGTTGGAAGCGCGCGGCATCACCGACCCGGCACGCCTCACCGAGAATGAGGTCAGCGGCTACCTGCAGCAGCTGGCCCGAGGGGATGCGGAACACCAGGCGCTGGGGGCGCGTTCGGTCGCCCGGCATACGGTGGCCATCCGGCAACTGCATAAGTATTGGGAGCTGGAGGAAATCTGCTCCCCGAATCCGGCCCGCGAGGTGCAGCCTCCGGCCGTCGGCCAGTCGCTGCCCAAGGCGATCAGTATTTCTGCCGTCACCCAGATCCTCGACTCGATCGCTCTCGATACCCCCGCGGGGTTGCGCGATCGGGCGATTCTCGAATTCTTGTACTCCACCGGGGCGCGCATTTCCGAGGTCGTCGCCCTGGACGTCGATGACCTGCACTTCGCCGCCGACGCGGTGGTGCGGCTGTTCGGCAAGGGCTCCAAGGAACGCGTTGTTCCGGTGGGCGGATATGCGCAACGCGCGGTGAGCGACTATCTGGTGCGGGCACGTCCGGGGCTGGCCGCCAAAGGCAAGGGCACTCCCGCGTTGTTCTTGAATCAGCGCGGCGGGCGGCTCTCGCGCCAGTCGGTGTGGCTGATCCTGTCCAAGGCCGCCGAACGAGCCGGGATTCCAGGCGATGTTTCCCCGCACACGCTGCGCCACTCTTTCGCCACCCATCTGCTGGAGGGTGGTGCGGATGTGCGCGTGGTGCAGGAGCTGCTTGGCCATGCCTCGGTCACCACCACGCAGATCTACACGAAGGTCACCGTCGATTCACTGCGGGAGGCGTACCTCTTCGCGCACCCGCGTGTGAACTAGCGGTGCGGAGACCAGCGTGATGGTGACCCAGCCGCAACCCGTCGCGCTCTTGGCGCTGCTGCGCGAAGGCACCCGGGGCACCGAGCTGCTATTGGGACGCAAGCTGCGCGGCTTTGGGCAGGGGAACATCGTGCTGCCGGGAGGAAAGATCGATCCCGGGGAGTCTGCGCAGCACGCTGCGATGCGGGAGTTCCGCGAAGAGACCGGGGTTTGTGTGCAATCGGCAGATCTGACGTTCGCCGCCCGGGTGGCCTTTACTTTTCCGGCGAATCCGCGCGCGGATATGGACTGTGCGGTCTTCACTGCGCGAATCGCCAGCGGGATGCCCGTGCCCAGCGAGGAACTTGAACCGTTGTGGTTCCCTGTCGGCGAACTGCCGGTGAGGCAGATGTGGGAGGATTCCCCGCTCTGGCTCCCGGCCTTGGCTGCAGGGGAGCGGTTCACCGCGAAGATCATTCTGGCGGCGGATAATCTGGCGGTGCAATCGATCGATTTCGAGCCCTGGGGCTAGCCTATTTTCGACGCGTCGGATGGAAACGTGGATTGGGGCAGCGGAGAACCGGATCCGCGCGGATCGTGGCTTTCGGCTTCGAAAATCAGAAGGTCGCCCGGCTGGCAATCCAGGACCTGGCACAGCGCTTCCAGTGTGCTGAAGCGCACCGCCTTGGCACGTCCATTCTTCAGGACCGCAAGATTGGCCGGGGTGATGCCGATCCGCTCGGCCAATTCGCCGACCGCCATTTTGCGTCGGGCAAGCATCACATCGATATCCACTCGGATGGCCACTAAATCACCCCGCCCAACTCGGTGCGTAGCAGGGCCGCTTGGGCTTCGGTGCTCGCCGCCTGCGACAGCAGGTGGCGCAGCACCAAGACGATCAGGGCAATGCCCGCTAGCAGGACACCGAATCCGCCGACCAGGAGCACTACGCCGGGAGCCACCGCCTCGCCCGGGGCCATGATCGTCCCGAGGATGAATGTCAGCACCGCCCCGGAGGCAATTGCAGTGATGATGATGTTGACGAATTTGAATGAGGCGTGGGTGAAGACCGTTCCGCGGCGCACCCGGGCGACCAGTTTCCAGACGCAGACGCAGCAGATCTGAACGATCAGCAGGGCCAGTACCGCGTAGCTGAACAATGAGATGCGCAGGTAGGCGAACTCTGCTGGACGGTCCGCCAGCTCCATGGCCGCCAGGGGGATCATGAAGCATTGGATGAAGAGCGAGCCGAGGACTACCAGCCCCAGCACGATTCGCAACGCCAAAGTGCTCAATTTACCCATGTGACACTCTCCAATTGTCGCTTAGCGATGTATACCTATCGAAAAACAATAGACTGAACGTGCCGGAAACGCAAGAGCGGGGTCGGACCCGTAGGTCCGACCCCGCCGAATGAACCGTAGCTGCCCTAGGTGTTTACAGGGCGCGCTGCTCCGGGCCGTTGTATGCGGACAGCGGTCGGATCAGCGCGTTGGAGGCGCGCTGTTCGAAGATGTGAGCGGTCCAGCCGGTGATTCGCGCCGCGATGAAGATCGGCGTGAACATTTCGGTGTCGAAGCCCATCAGGTGGTAGGTCGGGCCCGCCGGATAGTCGAGGTTCGGCTTGATCGCCTTCGCCTCGTCCATCGCGGATTCCAACCCGTCGTACAGGCCGAGCATTTCGGAGCGATCGTAGTGCTCGATCATCTTATCCAGCGCGGCCTTCATGGTCGGCACGCGCGAGTCGCCATGCTTGTAGACGCGGTGGCCGAAGCCCATGACCTTTTTCTTTTCGGCCAGGGCTTGCTCCATCCACGTCTTGGCGCGGGCTGCGGCATCCTTGCGCGACTCGTTCTTGTCGATTCCGATCTCGTCGAAGGTGTGCATCACCGCCTCGTTGGCGCCGCCGTGCAGCGGACCCTTCAGGGCGCCGATGGCGCCGGTGACCGCCGAGTGCAGATCCGCGAGCGTCGAGGTGATCACTCGTGCGGTGAAGGTGGAGGCGTTGAAGGAGTGCTCCGCGTAGAGCACCATCGACACGCGGAACGCGTCGACGACCGCCGGGGCGGCTTCCTCGCCGAAGGTCATCCACAAGAAGTTCGCCGAGTAGTCCAGGTCCTCGCGCGGAGGTACCACTTCCTGGCCGCGGCGGCGGCGCTGATCGTAGGCGACGACCGCCGGGAAGGCGGCGAAAAGCTCTTTCGCCTTGCGCAGTTCCGCCTCGGGGGAGGAATTCTCCGCCTCCAGGTGGTTCGCGCCGATCACCGAGACGGCGGTGCGCCCGACATCCATCGGGTGGCAGTCGGTGGGCAGCAGGTCGATGGCTGCCTTCACCCGCGGATCGAGCGCACGATTAGCCCGCTCAAAGGCGCAGAATTCGGTCAGCTCCGACTCGCTGGGCAGCTCGCCGGTCCAAAGCAGCAACGCGACCTCTTCAAAGGACTTGTTCGCCGCGAGATCCTGCACGGGGTAGCCGCGGTAGAGCAGCGAGTTGGTGTCCGGATTGACCTTGGAGACGGCCGTGTAGTCCACGACGACCCCTGCTAGGCCCTTCTTGATTTCCTCGGTGGTGGTCATGAGTTCATCCTCTTCGTTGATGGATTCCCGTGCTAGAGGTTCGAGTTGTTGGTATCGATGTCCAGGGTGGGGACTTGGAAGTTGAAGATCCCGGTGTCGAACCGGTTGTACGCCTCGTAGTCGACAAGCTCGTAGAGGCGTGACCTAGTTAACATGTTATCCACTTCGCGCTCCTGAGTCCCATCCTCGCTGATTGCGTCGAGCACACGCTCGGCGGCGCCCATGGCGCTGCGCAGCAAGGTCACCGGGTAGATGATCAGCGCGACGCCCGCGTCGGCAAGCTCCTGGCGGTTGAACAGCTCGGATTTGCCGAACTCGGTCATATTCGCCAGCACCGGCACGTCGACCGCGTTGCAGACCGCTTCGAATTCCGCAACGTTCTTCATCGCCTCGGGGAAGATCGCATCCGCCCCGGCGTCGACCATCGCCTTGGCCCGGTCGATCGCCGCGTCCAGTCCCTCGACCGCGCGGATGTCGGTGCGCGCCATAATCAGGAAGTTTTCATCGATGCGTGCGTCCGCGGCGGCGGCGATGCGCTTGAGCATGGTGTCAGTGTCCACCACGTTCTTGCCGTCCAGGTGGCCGCAGCGCTTCGGGTTGAACTGGTCCTCGATGTGGCAGCCGGCCAGGCCGGCGTATTCGAGTTCCTGGATGCTGCGGGCCACGTTCATCGGCTCGCCGAATCCGGTGTCCGCGTCCACGATCGCCGGCAGGTCCGTCATCCTGGCGATCTGCCCGGCGCGGGTGGCCACCTCGGTCAACGAGGTCAGCCCGATGTCCGGCAGGCCCAGGTCGTTGGCGAGCACCGCGCCGGAGATGTAGACCCCGTCGAAGTTCTTCTCGCCGATCAGCTTCGCCGAGAGCGGGTTGAACGCCCCGGGGAACTGGCGGGCGGCACCCGGGGTGAGCATTTCGCGCAGCGCGACCCGCTTCGCGGCGGGGGTGAGAGTTGAGTACAGCATGTTAGAACAGGCCCTTCGGTGCGTTCGACTGGTCGATCACTCCGGTGGCGGCGACGATGTTCAGCTGTTCCAGCTCGCCGGCGCCGAGGTTTTCCAGGTTTTCGGCGGCCGCGATGAAGCGGTCGATCTCCTGCTCGTCGACCAGACCGGCAGCCAGGGTACGGAACTTGTTGACGTACTGCTCGCGGGCGAACGGGCGGGCACCCAGCGGGTGCGCGTCGGCAACGGCGATCTCATCGGTGATCACGGTGCCGTCGTTCAGCGTGATTTCGACGCTGCCGCCGAAGGCCTTCTCCGCGATGTCCAGCGAGTGGTAGCGGCGGGTCCATTCGGCATCTTCTTCGGTGGTGACCTTGTGCCACAGCTCGACGGTATCCGCGCGTCCGGCACGTTCCGGGGCGTAGGAGTCCACGTGGTGCCAGGCGCCGTCCTGCAGCGCGACGGTGAAGATGTAAGGGATCGAGTGGTCCAGGGTTTCGCGCGAGGCGGTCGGATCGTACTTCTGCGGGTCGTTGGCGCCGGAACCGATCACGTAGTGGGTGTGGTGGGAAGTCTTGATCAGCACCGAGGCCACGTTCTTCGGATCGGTGGCTTCCGGGTGCTCACCGTGCAGCTTGCGGGCCAGGTCGATCCAGGCTTGCGCCTGGTATTCGGCGGAGTGCTCCTTGGTGTAGGTGTCCATGATCGCGCGCTTGGCCTCGCCGGCCTCGGGCAACGGCACCTCGTAGGCGGCGTCCTTGCCATCGAGCATCCAGGCGATCACGCCGTCTTCGCCTTCGTAGATGGGGACCGGGGAGGTCTGCCCGCGCATTGCGCGGTCGGCGGCCTCGACGGCCATCTTGCCGGCGAAGGCCGGGGCGTGGGCCTTCCACGTGGAGATCTCGCCCTTGCGCGACTGGCGGGTGGCGGTGGTGGTGTGCAGGCCCTGGCCGACGGCCTGGAAGATCGTTTCCAGATCCAAGCCGAGCAGGGTGCCGATGCCGGCGGAGGCCGAGGGGCCCAGATGGGCTACGTGGTCGATCTTGTGCTTGTGCAGGCAGATCGCCTTGACCAGGTCGACCTGGATCTCGTAGCCGGTGGCGATGCCGCGGATCAGATCCTTGCCCGAGGCCCCGGTGTGCTGGGCGACGGCGAGGATCGGCGGGATGTTGTCGCCCGGGTGGGAGTATTCGGCCGAGAGGAAGGTGTCGTGGTAGTCCAGCTCGCGCACGGCCACGCCGTTGGCCCAGGCCGCCCATTCGGGGGAGACCTTCTCGGTGATGCCGAAGACGTTGGCGCCCGCCCCGCCGGTGGACGGCGCGTGGGCCAGTGCCTGGGTGCGGGCGGCGATGATCGGGCCGCGGTTCAGCGAGGCGATGGCTACCGAGGCGTTGTCGATGATGCGGTTGATGATCATGTCGGTGACCTCGGCGGTGACCTCTACCGGGTCGACCGCCACGGTTGCGATCTTGTGGGCAAGCTGATCCTCGCGGGCCAGATTTTCCTCGGAGCGGTAAACGCGAACTGGATGATTGATCATGGTGTCCTTTCAGAGGCGACCGCGTGGGTCATGATGTGTTCAAAGGATTGGTGCAGGTGCACGGTGGTGGCCGCCGCGGCGACCTCGGATTTGCCCGAGGCGATGGCCCGGGCGATCGCCGCATGCTCTCCGGCGGATTGCTCTAGCCGTTCGGGGTTGTCCTTGGCCAGCCGGCGCACCCGTTGCAGGTGGACGCGCAGCGTGCGCAGCGCGTTGGACAGGTAGGCGTTATTTGCTGCGTCGTCGATCATTTCGTCGAGTTCGCCCACCAGCTCGTAGTAGCCCTCGGTGGGGGTGCTTGCACGCAGCTGCCTAGCGGCCGTTTCGAAGCGCCGCGCCAGCTCGGCGAAGGCCTCGCTCTGGCTTGAGCGGGCCGCGAGCCGCGCGCTTTCGCACTCCAGCGCCCGGCGCAAGACGAACAGGTCCTCGACGTGGGATTCGGAAACCTCGGAGACGATCGCACCGCGCCCGCGCTGCTGCACCGCCAGCCCGTCGGCAACCAAGCGGGCCAGGGCTTCACGCACCGGGGTTCGGGAGACTCCGAGCCTGGCCGACTGCTCCACCTCGGCGAGCACCGTGCCCGGTGACAAGCGCCATTCGACGATGTCTCGGCGCAGGCTCTCGTAGACCTTATCGCTTGCTTTCATGGTTCGATTGTATACACGAATAGCAAAAAAGCGACAGTAGGTCCGAATACTTTTCGTTAAATAACGAGAAATGTATACATAAGACTTGCGAACATGTGACTGCGCTCATACGCTTGGAATCGAAGCTACCGCACAGCCGCCGGGTGATGACGCCCGGCCCCAGGAGGGAAACATGGCACAGGAATACCGTCAGGCCTTTGAACTGGCCGCTACCGATCCGGCCGCGTTCTGGCTCACCGCCGCACAAGATGTCCAATGGGATAGCGAACCCACCCAAGCCGTCGACGACTCGAAGGCGCCGTTGTACAACTGGTTCCCGGACGGCGAGCTTAACCTGTCGGCCAATGCGCTGGATCGGCATGTGGCTGCCGGGCGCGGAGACGCCACGGCATTGGTCTACGACTCGGCAATGCTGGGGACGAAGACCGAGTACAGCTACAGCGAACTGCTTCGCGAGGTGGAAATCTTCGCCGGCGTGCTCAAATCCCGTGGGGTGGAAACCGGGGACCGCGTACTGATCTACCTGCCGATGATCCCGCAGGCGGCCATCTCCATGCTCGCCTGCGCGCGGCTCGGTGCGGTGCACTCGGTGGTCTTCGGCGGATTTGCGCCCAAGGAACTGGCCGCGCGCATCAACGACTGCGCGCCGGTCGCCATCGTCACCGCCTCCGGCGGCATCGAACCCTCGCGGCATATCGAATACCTGCCGGCCGTCGCCGAAGCGCTGGCGCTCGCCGACAAATCGGTGCGCGATGTCATCGTCGCCCACCGCGAAGGCTTTGCGCATGCGCCCGGTGAATACCAGAGCGCGGCGGGGGTGAACTGGCTGGATTGGGACGAGCTGGCCAAGCTCGCGCAGCCGGCCGGGCCGGTATCGGTTCCCTCCACGCATCCGCTGTACGTGCTGTACACCTCCGGGACCACCGGGGCGCCGAAGGGCGTGGTGCGCGATACCGGCGGCTACGCCACCGCGCTGCAATATTCGATGAATGCGATCTACGACGTGCACGCGGACGATGTCATGTTCACCGCCTCGGATGTGGGCTGGGTGGTGGGGCACTCCTACATCGTGTATGCCCCGCTGATCGCCGGGGCCACCTCCGTGCTCTACGAGGGCAAGCCGATCGGCACCCCGGACGCGGGCGTGTTCGGGCGCATCATCGAGGACCACAAGGTCACCACGATGTTCACCGCGCCGACAGCCCTGCGCGCGGTGCGCAAGGCGGATCCCTCCGGAGCCATGATCGCCGCCCACGACCTGTCCACGCTGCGCGCGCTCTTTGTCGCCGGTGAGCGGCTGGACCCGGACACCTACCATTTCGCGGTGGATCTGTTGGGAATCCCGGTGGTGGATAACTGGTGGCAGACCGAAACCGGCTGGCCGATCGCCTCGAACCCGCTGGGGTTGGAGGAGCTGAGCGCCAAGGCCGGCAGCCCGACCACCCCGGTCCCCGGATTTAACGTGGAGATCCGCGACGCACTGGGTGATCAGGTGCCCGCCGGTGCCGAGGGGAACATCGTGATCAAGCTGCCGCTGCCGCCGGGCGCGCTGACCACCCTGTGGGGCAACGACCAGCGGTTCATCGACACCTACCTGAGCCAGATCGAGGGCTTCTACCTGACCGGCGACTCGGGTTTCCTGGACGAAGACGGGTATCTGTTCGTGATGGGCCGCACCGATGACGTGATCAACGTGTCCGGGCACCGGTTGTCCACCGGGGCGATGGAGCAGGTGCTGGCGAGCCATCCCGCGGTCGCCGAATGCGCGGTGATCGGCATCAGCGACGCGCTCAAGGGGCAGCGGGCCAGCGGCTACGTGGTGCTCAAAACCGGCGTCGACACCGATGAGGAGACGCTGAAGAAGGAGATCGTCGCGCTGGTGCGCCAGCATATCGGCCCGGTCGCCGACTTCCGCGAGGTCACCGTCGTCGCCGGACTGCCCAAAACCCGTTCGGGCAAGATCCTGCGCAAGACCATGCGGCAGATCGCGGACGGCAAGGACTACACGGTGCCCTCGACCATCGAAGACCCCACGGTGCTCGATGACCTGACCCGGTACCTGCGTCCGCAGGCCTAGCCCGGAACCCTCCAGCGGTTAACGCTGCAAGGGCCTGGGCCCGCAGAAATTCTGCGGGGCCAGGCCCTTGGTTGTGCGGCGGATAAAGTCCTAAGACGAGCACCACCGAGATCGCTATCCAGGCTGCGCAGTCGGTCACCATTTGCCTCTGGAATCACAGCGAATCGTGCCGAACGCTGCGACGGAAGCTGGCGGAAACCTTATTCCGCCACGGACGGCGCTAGCTCGAATTGTGCCGGTATTCGAATTCCGGCCGCCCGCGGGTGCCGTGCCTAGGTTGCTTCACCGCCGAATTGGCCATCGCCAGATGCTCCAAGTAGCGGCGCGCCGTCACCCGCGAGAGCCCCAGTTCTTCGCCGAGCTCGGTGGCCGAGAAAGCTCGGGCGGGGCTGGCTGCCAGATGGGTGCGCACCTGCTCCAGGGTTTGGCTGATCAGCCCCTTGGGCAGGGACACCGAGGCGCTGGTGGTGCGCAGCGCGGAAAATGCGGTATCGATGGAGGCCTGCGAGGTGGAGGAGCCGGTGGACTGCATGGTGGCGATGAACGCCCGGTGGTTTTCGAGTTTTTCGGCAAACACCGCGAAGCTGAAGGGCTTGATCAGGTACTGGGTGATACCGGTGGCCACCGCCGAACGCACTACCGCCAGGTCCCGCACCGCGGTGATCGCGATGATGTCCAGCGTGTAGCCGCGACCCCGCATGCGCCGGGCCACGTCGATGCCGTGCAGATCCGGCAGGGTCATATCCAGCAGGACCAGATCATAGGGCGTGCCGGCGGCGTGCGCCTCGGCCAGCAATTGCAGGGCGCCGTGCCCATTGGCCGCGATGGCTCCGGTGCGGAAGCCCGGCACCCGATCCACATAAGTGGCGTGGGCGCGTGCGGTTTCCGGTTCGTCGTCGACCACCAGCACCAGGAATTCGGCGGTCGGCTCGGTGTGGCTCACGCGTGCTCCTCCTTGGGCGGTACCGGCAGGGTGACGGTGAAGATCGCACCGGCGTCGTTGTCTATCGTCATTGTTCCATGAAGCCGCGCCACCGCCTGCTGGACGAGGGCCAAACCGAGCCCGCGCGGTGCGCTGCCCTGCTTGGTGCTCACCCCGAAGCGCAGCAGGTTCTCCAAGAATTCGGGTTCGATGCCCGGGCCGGAGTCGGCCACCGCGATGATGACCTCGTCCTCAAGGGCGGTGACCTCCACCCAGACGGTGGATTCCGCGGTGCCCACCGAGACGTCCAGCGCATTGTCGAGCAGGTTGCCCACGATGGTGACGATGTCCGTGGCGTGGAAGGTGTCCGGACGCACCACGCCTTCGGCGCTGATGCTCAGCGTCACCCCGCGCTCGTGCGCCTGGGCGGACTTGGCCACCAGCAAGCTGGAGAGGTACACATCGTCGATATTGCGCACGATCGCGTCGGTGAGCGCCTGGGAGTGCTGCCGATCGTCGACCGCGAAGGCCAGCGCCTTGTCCGAGCTGCCGTTCTCGATGAGGGTGGCGATGGTGTGCAGGCGGTTTGCATGTTCGTGGGTTTGCGCGCGCAGGGCGGTGGAGAAGGTCTTCAGCGACTGCACCTCGCCGGTCAGCTCCTGTACCTCGGTCAGATCCCGCAGGGTGAGCACCTGCCCGGTGGGCGGCTGCACGCGCAGCCAGCGCAAGGGCAGGCGGTAGCGGCCGGGCAGCTGGGTGCCGGTCAGCCGGGCGTTGCTCTGCGACACGGCGAGCACCGATCCGTGGCCCAGATGGATTTCATCGCGGGCGGCTCGGCCGCCGGCCATCAGCTCGCGCAGGGTGTCGGGCAAGCCGGCGTCGGCCAATTCCAACCCGCCGGACGGGGTCTGCGCCGGAAGCTGCAGCAGCCGGGCCGCCTCGGAGTTGTAGAGCACGATGCGGTGCTTGCGATCCAGCAGGATCAGCCCCTCGCGGACCGAATGCAGTGCGGAGAAGTAGAAGGCGTAGAGCCGGCGCAGCCCGTGCGGGCCGAAGCCGAGGGTGGCGCTCTGGATGTACCGGGAGAAGGACCAGGAGGTAAAACCGGCCAAGAGCAGGGCGAAGAGCGAAACCAGCAGGATCTGCGGGAGCTCCTCGCGGTAGAGCACCTGCAGGCTCTCCAGGGTGATGCCGGTCGCGACCATGCCGACCAGGGTGCCGTCCGCGGCGTAGACCGGGGCGATGGTGCGCACCGAGCGGCCGAGGGTTCCCACCGCTTGCTCCGAATAGACCTGCCCGCGCAGCGCCTGCGAGGTGGAACCGGAATAGCGTTTGCCCAGTTGTGCTGGATTCGGGTGGGTCACGCGCAGCAGGTCCGGTGTCATGATCGTGATGAAATCTATCGTCGGCGCGTGGGACAAGATGTCCTGGGTGTAAGGCTGCAAGCCGGCGCCGGGGTCCGGCTGCTGCAAGGCGTCTACCACAAACGGGTCGTTGGCCAAGGTGGTGGACACCGTGGCCACGGTCGATTGGCGTACATCGAGCACCACCCGGGCCTGCTGCTGGTAGGAAGCGATGCCCAGCCACACCACCACCACAATGACCAGCAGCATCTGCGCGGCGAATATTCGTGCGGCGAAGGACCAGCCGTCGCGGGTCAACGGGACCGGCGCATTGGCAGCGGCACCCTCCTGCGGGTTGCTGGCCATCTGGCTGACTCCTTCGTCGGGGAAGTTTAAGTTTCGGCTGTGTGAACAATATGAACGCAATAGAGAGGCGGATCACTTTGGCGCGCACGATGGGACAAGAACGATTTTACGCGCCAGCCCGATAATGACGTTGAGCTGGCCCCTCGGCATATTAAGGCTGGAATCTCCATGGCTGTCACAGAACAAGTTCCGCAGGACCCTGCGTCGCAGGCACCGGTCAAGAAAAAGGACCGCACCCACTGGCTCTACATCATGGTGATCGCCGCCGTGGTGCTCGGCGCGGCCGTCGGGCTGATCGCCCCGGACCTCGGCAAGGCGCTGAAGCCGCTGGGCACCGGCTTCGTTGCGCTGATCAAGATGATCATCGCACCGGTCATCTTCTGCACCATTGTCCTAGGCATCGGCTCGATCGCCAAAGCAGCCACTGTGGGCAAGGTCGGCGGTCTGGCGCTGCTGTACTTCATGACCATGTCTACTTTCGCGCTGGCCCTGGGCCTGCTGGTGGGCAATCTGATCCACCCCGGCGAAGGCCTGGAGCTCAAGCCCTACGAGGCCGGTGCCGGAGGCGCCGAGAATCCGACCGTCGCCTTCTTGCTGGAACTGATTCCCGGTGATCTGCCGGTGCTGCCAACCCTGGTCCTGGCGCTCATCGTCGGCTTCGCCCTGCAGTCCATGGGCAAGTCGGGCGAGCCGGTGCTGAACGGCATCAAGAGCATTCAGCAGGTCGTCTTCCGCATTATGATGATGATCATGTGGGTTGCTCCACTGGGTGCCTTCGGCGCAATCGCCGCCGTGGTCGGCGCCACCGGCTGGGCCGCCATCGGCTCGATGGCCATCCTGATGGGCGCGTTCTACCTGACCTGTGCGGTGTTCATCGTGGTCATCCTCGGAACTATTCTGCGCCTGGTCACCGGCCTGAACATCTTCTCGCTGCTGAAGTACCTGGCCCGCGAATACCTGCTGATCTTCTCCACCTCGTCCTCCGAGTCGGCGCTGCCGCGCTTGATCGCCAAGATGGAGCACGTCGGTGTCTCGAAGCCGGTAGTGGGCATCACCGTGCCAACCGGCTACTCCTTCAACCTCGACGGAACCGCGATCTACCTGACCATGTCCGCGCTGTTCGTCTCCACCGCCATGGATATGCCGATGAACCTCGGCCAGCAGGTCGGCCTGCTGCTGTTCATGATCATCGCTTCCAAGGGCGCGGCCGGCGTCACCGGTGCGGGTCTGGCCACATTGGCCGCCGGACTGCAGGCGCACCGTCCGGAACTGCTTGGCGGCATGGGCGTGATCGTGGGCATCGACAAGTTCATGTCCGAGGCTCGCGCACTGACCAACTTCACCGGTAACGCGGTGGCCACCTTGCTGATCGGCAAGTGGACCAAGGAACTGGACATGGGGCAGGCCCGCGCGGTGCTTGCCGGCGACCGCCCGTTCGATGAGCTCTCCATGAATCCAGACGCCCACTAGTCTCGATTGATGCATAACCCAAAAAGTCCGCGGTTCCTCTAAAGAGGAACCGCGGACTTTTCGATGTTGGCGTGTTGTCTTTATGCCGCGGAATTCAGGGCAGCGGAATGACCAGGGCTCCGGCGAGAACTACGCGATTTCCGTCGGGATCCTCCAGCTGCAGGATATGCGCGCCTCCGCCCAATTGCGGACCCTGATGCGCGATTCCGGTCTCTAGCAGACGAGCGGCTTCCGCATCAAGGTCGGACTCATCGAGCACGATGGTCGAGTTGCCAGCACGGTCAGGTTCGGACCAAACCTGCACCCCGTAACCTACGCCAAGATGCCATTCCAGCAAGCCAGGCATGGGCCGGTGATCCGGTTCGCGACCGAATAAGACGGTGTACCACTCTTCGGCACGTGCAAGATCGGTGACCGTGCAATTGGCAAGTATTCCTTTGATCATGGCTCTGTCCTTCGTTGCTGGATTCTGCACCGTGGTGTTCCAGTCGAACACGGGAGCTGAACTGCTGCAAGCCTTTTGAGCCGGGCGGTTTTCAAACTACGGGATTGGATTCTCTTCGACCCGACGGCCAAGGAATGCTACGAGCCTTTCGATCGCCGGCGCATCATCTGCGATGGCCTGCACCGGATCGAAGCGCCCGGTTCGGGGCTGATCTGCGAGCTGGCGCCGAACGAACTGCAACGCTTGTTCGGCCAAGTCCTCTAGTGGCTCGAGTTGCTGGCCGGTGGCTTGGGCAAGATCCCAGCCGTGCGCGAGCAGGTCGTACATGCGTATCTGCAACCGCTCCTGTCCGGTGGCCGAACCCATGGGGCTCTGATAACTGCGTTCAAGGGCTCCGGGATGATCGAAGGCGGCGAGCAGCCGGGTGGACGAATCGAGGTAGGCGGCGAGCGGATCATCGCCCAGGACGTCGGTCGTGCGCTGCGGCGGTGACTGCTCGGTCATGAGGGCGGTAAAGACGAGGTTCATGCCGACCAGGTGCGCGATCAGCTCGCGCACCGTCCAATCGGTGCATGGGGTGGGCGCCGAGTACTCTCCGGACTCAGTGCCTTTGATGAGTTCCGCGACCGAGGAAAATGCGCGCTCAAGCTGTTTGACGGTTAGCTGCTGTGGTGTGCTCATGATTCCTCCAGATGATTCACATGGCCAGGTGGCGATGGGTGCGCGACATCCATAGATGAAGTTTCCCGAAGCAGTTTATCGATAACAACGCCAGAGGGCGGATGTTCTAGTGCGGAGATCGGGGAGTCGATGGGCTGACAGGCAATTATTTGGTGAAAGAATCGTGATGCAGCCATCGTCGAGCCTTGATTGCGAAGCACACCGGATTGAGCACTGAGCACATCGCCCTGCCGGCCGGTGCATGGGTGGCGAAATGCCCACGTGTTCTTCGGCTGCGGCTGGCCCGAGAGGCATTCAGCTCCCTTACAACATTTGAGTTAAGGTTCAAGGTAAAGGCTCGCCGTATGAGAACCGCAAACCCGAGAATTTTTGAACCGAACCGTTAACCTTTAACCAAGTACATCGTCCGATCCGAACGGGAAGTGTGGTTCACCCATCGTGAGCGAACAGCAGGGAAGCAAACAGCGCGGCACAGGAATGCTCAAGGAGCCCCGCCCGCTCGGTCCCACCGGTAAACCGCTAACCGAATTCCCGACCCCGCAAGAACTTCCATCGCACGGCCCGGCGCGGGTGATCGCGATGGTTAACCAGAAGGGTGGCGTGGGTAAAACCACCTCCACCATCAACTTGGCCGCCGCGCTCGCCGAATACGGCCGCAAGGTGCTGCTGGTGGACTTCGATCCGCAGGGTGCGCTCTCCGCAGGCTTCGGCATGAATCCACACGAGCTGGACATGACCGTCTACAACGTGCTGATGGACCGTAAAACCGATATCACCGATGCGATCCGCAGCACCGAGGTGGAGAATATCGATCTGTTGCCGGCCAATATCGATCTCTCCGCCGCCGAGGTGCAGCTGGTCAATGAGGTCGCTCGCGAGCAGGCGTTGGAACGCGCGCTGCGCAACGTGATCGACGACTACGACGTGGTGCTCATCGACTGCCAGCCCTCCCTGGGGCTGCTGACCGTCAACGCGTTGACCGCGGCGCACGGCGTGATCATCCCGCTGACCGCGGAATTCTTCGCGCTGCGTGCGGTGGCACTGCTGATGGAAACCATCGACAAGGTCAAGGACCGGCTGAACCAGGTGCTCGAGGTCGACGGCGTGGTGGCCACCATGTACGACGCCCGCACCCTGCACAGCCGCGAGGTCATGTCCCGCCTGGAGGAAGCCTTCGGGGACAAGCTCTTCGAGACGGTTATCAAGCGCACCATCAAATTCGCCGATGCCAACGTCGCCGCCGAACCGATTACCACCTATGCGGGCAATCACCCTGGCGCCGTGGCGTACCGGAATCTCGCGAAGGAACTGATCTACCGTGGTGGCGCCCCTTAATGAGCGCGCAGGCCACCGAAAAAACCGCCACCGACCCATCCGCCACGGATGAGACGGCTGGCGGTTTTCGGCTTGCACTGGAAAATTTCAACGGCCCCTTCGACGTGCTGCTGCACCTGATCACGCAGCGCGAAATGGACATCACCGAGGTGGCGCTGGCCGAGGTCACCGACGAATTCATCGCCTATCTCAAGGAGCTGCAGGGCGCCGGGGACGGGCTGAAGCTGCTCGACGAGACCACCGAATTCCTGGTGGTCGCCTCCACGCTGCTCGATCTCAAGGCGGCCCGGCTGCTGCCGCGCGGCGAAATGGCCGACGAGGAAGACTTCGAGCTGCTCGAAGCACGGGATCTGCTCTTCGCCCGGCTGCTGCAGTACAAGGCGTTTAAGCACGCCGCGGAATTCCTCGGGCAGCGCTACCACGAGGAATCGGCGCGCCGGCCGCGAGAGGTGTCGCTGGAGCCGCAATTCGCCGCGCTGCTGCCGGAGCTGATCTTCAACATCGGCCCGGAGAAATTCGCGCAGCTCGCCGCCACGGCTCTGATCCCGAAGCCAGAGCCGGTGACCGAGGTAGGGCTTTCGCACCTGCACGGGGCGAATGTCACCATCGGCGCCGAGGCGGAGGTGATCACCGCGATGCTCACCGAGCGCGGCACCTTGGATTTTGCGGCGCTGATCGCAGACACCAGCGAACAGTTGGTCGTGGTGGTGCGTTTTCTGGCATTGTTGGAGATGTTCAGGCAGAAGGTCATCGTATTCGCGCAACAGGATCCGCTGGGCCGGCTGGAGATTTCGTTGGCCGGCGAGCAGGACTTTGACGTCCAAGCGGTGCAAGATAGCTACGAGGGGAGTGCTGGTGAGCCAGATCATGAGTGAGATTGCACCCATCGACGAGCTCCCCGGAGGGCTCAAATCGGGGCTCGAAGCGGTGCTGATGGTCGCCGATTCGCCCGTATCAACGGCACGTTTGGCCGAAATCTTCGAGCTGCCGGTAGCCCGGATTGCCACCACCTTGGAAGAGCTGGCGACCGAGTATGATGGTAAAGATCGTCCGCGTGGATTTGAACTACGCCGTGTCGCCTCTGGCTGGCGCTTTTATACGCGGACCGATTACGCCGATTTCGTCTCCAGTTATGTGCTCGACGGGCAAACAGCACGCCTTTCGCAGGCCGCCCTAGAAACCCTGGCTGTCATCGCTTACCGACAGCCGGTCTCGCGTGGACGTATTTCGGCGATTCGAGGCGTTAACGTCGATTCGGTGGTGCGCACACTGCTGACTCGGGGGTTGATCACGGAGTACCCGGAAATTGGCGACGGCGGAGCGACGCTGTACCAGACTACCGAGTACTTCCTGGAACGACTGGGACTGGGCACGCTGGAGGAACTTCCGGCGCTCTCCCCGTATCTTCCCGGAGTAGCCGACCTTGAATCGCTCGATTCGGCAACCTACGACGATTAGGCATCCGCGTATATAACGGATGTCGACCGGACACCAGATGCGTCCCGCTTGGCTGAGCGGTGCGCCCGCGATACGTAACAGACAAGGGAAGTACGAACCATGAACAAGGGTTCCTCGGCACCGCGCAATCCGCGTGGCCCCAAGAGCTTCGGCGGCAAGTCCGCCGGCAACAAGTCCTACGGCGAGAAGTCGTACGGCAACCGCTCCGATAACAACAAGTCCTATGGCGAGAAGTCGTACGGCAATCGTTCCGAGGGCGGTCGTTCCTCCGGCGAGAAGTCGTACGGCAACCGCTCCGAGGGCAATAAGTCCTATGGCGAGAAGTCGTACGGCAATCGTTCCGAGGGCGGTCGTTCCTCCGGCGAGAAGTCGTACGGCAACCGCTCCGAGGGCAACAAATCATTCGGTGCGAAGAACGCGTCCGGTGCAAAGCCTTACGGCTCCAAGCCGGGAGCCAGATCCGGCAAACCGGGCGAAAGCCGCGACAAGTCGAGCTCGGCGGCCTTCGGAAAGAACTCCGAGCGCGCCTTCGGCAAGGAGCGCTTCGGCAACTCGGTGCAGTCCAGCTACGCTCGTCCTACCCAGCGCGCTCGCGCCCAGGCACGTGTCGAAAACCAGGCTAACCGCGTGGAGAACCAGGACGGGATCCGTCTGCAGAAGGCCATGGCCAACGCCGGGGTCGCTTCGCGCCGCGTCTGCGAACAGATGATCACCGAGGGCCGGGTTGAGGTCAACGGCTCGCTGATCGTCGAACTCGGTGCCCGCGTGGACCCGAAAAAAGACTCCATCCACGTAGATGGCATGCGTCTGCAGCTGAACCAGTCGAATAAGTACTTCGTGTTCAACAAGCCCAAGCACGTGATGTGCACGATGGATGACCCAGAAGGCCGTCGCACCATCGCCGACTACTTCCGCCACGAGCACGAGTCGCTGCGCCTCTTCCATGTCGGGCGCCTGGACTACAAGACCGAAGGCCTGCTGATCCTGACCAACGACGGGGAACTGGCAAACCGCCTGCAGCACCCGAAGTACGAGGTCCCGAAGACCTACCTGGTGCAGATTCCCGGCCCGATTTCGCGCGCCGCGAGCAATGCCCTGCGCGAAGGCATCCGCTTGGAAGATGGCTGGATCAAGGTTGATGATCTTAAAGTGATTGACACCACGCCGAAGTCCGTGATGGTGGAGGTGACCCTGCACTCGGGCCGCAACCGCATCGTGCGCCGCATGTTCGACGCGGTGGGCCACCCGGTAGAGCGCCTGGTGCGCGTGGGCATCGGACCGGTCCAGCTGGGCGACCAGAAGCAGGGAACCATCCGGCCACTGGGCAACCAGGAAATCGGACACCTGATGGCCATGGTGGGGATGTAGCCCATGCCCACCTCTCACCTTGCCGGCCCGGTGCTGGTGATCGGCACCGGACTGCTGGGCACATCGGTGGGCCTAGGACTGCGCGCCAAGGGTGTGGCGGTCTACCTGCAGGACATCTCGCCGACCGCGGCGGGCGTGGCCCAGGACATCGGCGCCGGCCAGCCGCTGGATGCGCAGACGCGCATCGCCCCGGAGCTGGTGGTCATCGGCGCTCCGCCGGATGTCACCGCCGCGCTGGTGGCCGATGCATTGCTGGCCTACCCGAACGCGACGGTGGTGGACATCGCCAGCGTGAAGGGCTCGATCCTCGACGCCGTATGCGCCGACCAGCGGCTGGGTGAGGCCGAACTCGCCCGCTATGTGGGAACCCACCCGATGGCAGGACGGGAGAAATCCGGTCCGGCCGCCGCGCGCGGGGCGCTGTTCACTTCGATGCCGTGGGTCATCTGCGCGCATGCGCAGGCTACCGCGGCCAGCGTGAAGACCGCCGAGGCGCTGGCCATCGATCTGGGGGCGACCCTGCATCGCATGGACGTGCGGACCCACGACGAGTCGGTCGCGCTGACCAGCCACTTCCCCCAGGCAGCCAGCTCGATGATCGCCTCGCGGCTGCTCAACGCCGAGGCCCACCAGCTGGGCCTGGCAGGCAACGGATTGCGCGACATGACCCGCATCGCGGCCAGCGATGAGAAGTTGTGGATCCAGATTTTCGCGCATAACGCCACCGCGCTGATCCCGATCCTCTCGGGGATGAAGGAAGACCTGGACCGGCTGATCAACACGCTGCACAACCCGCAGGGCCCTGGGGCGCTGCTGGATCTGTCGCAGCTGATGAGCGAGGGCAACGCCGGGCAGGCGCGGATTCCGGGCAAGCACGGTGCGCCGCCGCAAGCCTTTGCGTTGGTCACCGTTGTGGTGGATGACAAGCCGGGGCAGATCGCCGCGCTGATGGCAGACATCGGGGCAGCGGGGATCAACCTGGAGGACCTGCGCATGGAGCACTCCGCCGGACACCAGGTAGGCCTGGTGGACGTGTCGGTGCTCCCTGGCCGGCGCGATGAACTGATAAACGTATTGACGAACAACGGATGGAAAGTAGCCCAGTGACGCACGCAGCTAACCCGACGAACCTTGTCGTTGCCATCGACGGACCCAGCGGTTCGGGCAAGTCCTCGGTCTCCAAGGCCGTGGCCCGCGCACTGGGCGCGGCCTATCTCGATACCGGTGCAATGTACCGGGCGATCACCTATTCGGTGCTCGAAGCGGGAACCGATTTGAGCGACGCAGACGCGATCGCCCAGGCGGTGCGCGCGGCGAAGCTGGAGATTTCGGTGGATCCGGACCGCGAGCAGGTGGTCATCGGGGATACCGTGGTGACCGACGCAATTCGTGAACCCCGCATTTCCGAGCAGGTTTCGGCGGTGGCAACCAATCTGGAGGCCCGCGCCGAGCTGGTGCGCCGGCAACGCGAAATCATCGCTGCCAACGAGCGCATCGTCGCCGAGGGACGCGATATCACCACCGTTGTCGCCCCGGACGCGGAAGCCCGCATCCTGCTGACCGCTTCCGAACAAGCGCGCCTGCGCCGCCGCGGAATCCAACTCGGCGGAACTCAAGACGCGAACCAGCTCCAGGCCCAGGTGCTGGAACGGGACAAAAAAGATTCGACGGTAGTGAACTTCACCCAGGCCGCCGACGGAGTCATCACGGTGGACTCCTCGGACCTGGATTTTGAGCAGACCGTTGCAGCCGTGCTTGACGCAATCGCCACGGCTGCGAAAAAGTAGTACCAACTAAGCCATAACCGGCGCCCATCCTCGGCGAGAGCCGATGAAGATTCACGTCCCGCCCGAAACAACGGGTTGGACCTATCGCCTTGAAGGGAAAATCATGAGCGAGCACAACACCTCCCACGACGGGGAATACACCCCGGTCGTAGACGACGATATCGCCGAGCGCCTAGCCGAACTGAGCGAGGAAGACGCGGAAATCCGTACCCGCGCCCTGCTCTCCGGCCTCGAAGACTATGACCTGGATGCGGAGGACTCCGCCCTGCTTTCGGGTCTGGACGATGACTCCGAGGACGATTCAGACGTTGTCATCCCACCGGTCCTGGCCATCATCGGCCGCCCCAACGTAGGCAAATCGACCTTGGTCAACCGCATCCTAGGCCGCCGCGAAGCGGTCGTGGAAGACGTTCCGGGGGTCACCCGTGACCGTGTTTCCTACTCGGCCGAGTGGCTGGGCCGCCCGTTCAGCGTGGTTGACACCGGTGGTTGGGAGCACGATGCCAAGGGCATCCACGCCTCGGTTGCCGACCAAGCCGAAATCGCCGCCGACGTGGCTGACGCGATCCTCTTCGTTGTCGACTCGCATGTGGGTGCCACCGCGACCGACGAGGCAGTGGTGAAGATGCTGCGCAAGAAGCGCAAGCCGGTCTTCCTGGTCGCCAACAAGGTCGACGATTTCAACCAGGAAGCCGAAGCCGCCACCCTGTGGGGCCTTGGATTCGGCCAGCCATGGCCGGTATCCGCCCTGCACGGCCGCGGCACCGCGGACCTGCTGGACGCGGTGATGGAGAAGCTGCCCAAGCACTCCGCCCACGGTGGAGTGATCCCTTCGGGCGGCCCGCGCCGTATCGCGCTGATCGGCCGCCCCAACGTGGGCAAGAGCTCGCTGCTGAACAAGCTCGCAGGCTCCGAGCGTGTGGTCGTCGACGATTACGCCGGCACCACCCGCGACCCGGTTGATGAGCTCATCGAACTCGGTGGCGAAGTCTGGCGCTTCGTGGATACCGCAGGTATCCGCCGCCGCCAGCATATGGCGCAGGGCTCGGACTACTACGCCTCGCTGCGTACCCAGACGGCTCTGGAAAAGGCGGAAGTTGCGGTGGTGCTACTGGCCGCGAACGAAACCGTTTCCGAGCAGGACGTGCGCATCATCCAATTGGCCGTCGACGCCGGCCGTGCACTGGTGCTTGTGTTCAACAAGTGGGATGAGGTGGACGAGGATCGCCGCTACTACCTGGAGCAGGAGATCGAGCGCGATCTGGCCCACATCGAGTGGGCGCCGCGCATGAACATGTCCGCGCTGACCGGTTGGCACAAGGACAAGATGGTTCCGGCGTTGCATACCGCGCTGGAATCCTGGGATAAGCGTGTTCCGACCGGCAAGCTTAACGCCTTCCTCGGCGAACTGGTTGCGGCGCACCCGCACCCGGTGCGCGGTGGCAAGCAGCCGCGGATCCTCTTCGGCACCCAGGCCTCGTCCCGTCCACCGAAGTTCGTGCTGTTCACCTCCGGATTCCTGGATCCGGGTTACCGCCGCTTCATCGCCCGCCGCCTGCGCGAGACCTTTGGTTTCGAAGGCACCCCGCTCGAAGTTTCGATGCGTATCCGCGAGCGTCGCAGCCGTACCCGGTAACGGTTCGAAAATTACCCCGCATATGAGGTAGGGTAATTAAGGAGCTTTTCGTAGACGGCACCCCGGGCCGAAAGGCACGGGGATAACGGCTGCGAGAGCATCGGGCTATGGCGCAGCTTGGTAGCGCGCCTGACTGGGGGTCAGGAGGTCGCAGGTTCAAATCCTGTTAGCCCGACCAGCTGAAAAACCCCGGCGAAAATACGTTTTCGCCGGGGTTTTGGCATGTCGAAACGCATGTGAGCGCGGCTTTCGCTAGTATTTTTATACCCGGGTGAAAGGTCCCAACTCATGCTGCGCAGTTTCCGACAGGTCGACGTCTTTGGCGTAGAGCACTATAAGGGCAACCCGGTAGGCGTCGTGCTGGACGCGGTGGGACTGAGCGACGAGGATCTGCGCGATTATTCGGTGTGGTCGAATTTGTCGGAGTGCACCTTTGTCTACCCGCCATCCTCGCGGCAGGCCGACTACCGGTTCCGAATTTTGAGCCTGAGCACGGAGCTTCCCTTTGCCGGCCACCCCACCTTGGGTACCGCCCGGGCATGGTTGGATCAGGGTGGAGTACCGCGCCAGGCGGGAATGATTATCGCCGAATGCGAGGCGGGTCTCGTGCCGATTCGCATCGAGGATGACCTGCTCAGTTTCGTTTCTCCTCCTGCCACTCGCACCGGGGAGGTCGAGCCAGGCTATCTGGCAGAGGTAATCGAGATCTTGGGTGTCCCCGCCGAAAGCGTGCTCGCCGCCCAATGGGTGGACAACGGCCCGGGCTGGGTAGGGCTGCAGCTTTCCGATGCGGCAACGGTTCTGGGTTTGAACCCCAATGCTGCCGGTCACCCCGGTGATTGGAATATCGGTGTCATCGGCGCCTTGGAACCGGGAGAGAGCCCGACCGGGGAAGACTATGAAGTGCGCACCTTCTTCACCGAAGACGGTTTCGATATGCGCGAAGATCCGGTGACGGGAAGTTTCAACGCGGCCGTCGCAGCGTGGATGCTGGATACCGATCGTGCCCGGGCGCCGTACGTGGTGCGCCAGGGAACTGCGATGAATCGACGCGGTCGCCTCGAAATTTCGGTCGCCGATGGCCAGCTTTGGGTCGGCGGCGCAACGCACGTAGCCATCTCGGGACAGATCGACCTCTGAAATACCAGCCAAGACCGCTGACCAATGCACGTTCGGTACCTGGCCTTGGCAGCGGCGAAGTCCACGCGTACTGTGGAATGCATGGGAACGTTGTTTTTGTAGACCGGGACACCGCGTTGAGTCATACTCCGCGGTGGGTCCTTCGCATGAACCCCGGGATAATCCCGGGGTCATGTCGAGAGTCCGGTCCATTTTCGGCTCTTAGCCGACGACTATCCGTGTAGCCGATAGCGCACCCCAGCTTCGGCTTGCGAGGGAGGATATCCCCATGTCCCGCGAACCCGTACATCCAGAAAATCCGCAGCGTCCAGTCGACGGCTTCGAAAGCTTCCAATGTTCGCTCGAACAGGTCAGCCTCAGCTTCGGCGATCGCGATGTGCTGCAGGACGTTGAGCTGCATGTGGCCGCGCACCAAAGACTTGCCATACTTGGCGACAATGGAGCCGGTAAATCAACGTTATTGCGGCTGCTTGCCGGTACGTTGGCGCCTACGTCCGGTCAGCGCCGCGTTCGCGTGCCCGGTGGTATCGCCATGGCCAGCCAGCATCCACAGTTTGCACCTGGTGCCACCGTGCAGCAGGCCATCGACGGCTACCACAGGACCTTCCGCGACCTTGAGCAGCTGCTCACCGCCATCGGCCTGCGCTTGGAACACGCATCTGAGGACGAAGCCGCACGACTTCTTGTTCAGCTGTCTCAAGTGACAGCGCTCTATGAAGCACGTCAAGGCTACTCGCTGGAGCGGCGGCTAAACCGTGCCTTGGAACAGCTTGGCCTAGGCGAAGTTGATCGCAACGCTCCAGTGACCACCCTATCTGGCGGCCAAAGGTCTCGGTTGACCCTGGCCGCGGTGCTGTGCGCAGAGGCGCAGCTGTTACTCCTGGACGAACCGACCAATGATTTGGATGACACCGCCTTGGAATGGCTGGAACAGAGCCTGCATGCCCATCGAGGTGCGTTGGTAGTGGTCAGCCATGACCGGGTGTTTTTAGGCAGGTTCGCCCACGAAATCGTGCAAGTGCATCAGGGAAAGCTGCAGCATTATGGTGATGGCTACCTAGGATATTTAAGTGAGAAGAAACGAGAACGCGAGCGGCTGATTGCCGAACATGAACAGTGGAGCCAGGAACTTGAACGGGCTCGCAAGTTGGTGCTCAAAAATGCGTCTCGGGTGTCAGCTGTACCGCGAAAGCGCGAAAAGGCGGGGTTTGGGCACGGTTCGTTTCGACAGCGCAGCCGTACTCATGGTTCGACGAGCAAAACCCGTCAGGCCAAGTCGCGTATCAACGAGCTAACCGCAGCACCTGCCGTGGAGCCGGCCAAGGAGCTGCATTTTGCCTTGCCCGAGGCAGCCGAGCAAAACGGTGGGACCCGCGAAGAATTGATCTTAGTCGATGGTGCGTCACGCGGTAAGGCACCCGCGGTTAATGCCGAAAGGTTCATCATCCGGACAGGGGAGCGGTGGCTGGTCTCAGGACCCAACGCGGCGGGCAAGTCAGCACTATTGCGGGTGCTCGCCGGTGAACTTCCGATAGATCATGGACTCGTGGCGCGCGCTTCGGATTTGAGGGTGCAGTGGTTGCGGCAGGAGTTAAGCTTGCTGCCCGGGCAAAGCGTCGTTGAAGCTTTTGCCTTGGCAATTGACGAGCATGTACCGCAAGCATGGGTAAAGCTGGCGCACTTGGGGCTTTTCGAGCCGCAGGAATTTTCACGCCATCCGCAAAGCCTTTCGGTGGGTCAGCAGCGACGGCTGGAATTGGCGGTCGCCCTGTCTAGCGGGGCTGAGCTCTTATTGCTCGATGAACCGACCAACCATCTGTCTCCAGAACTCGTGGAAAGCGTTGAAGAAGCCCTCGCCGACTATGCCGGAACCGTCATTACGGTGACGCACGATCGGCGTTGGCAGCAAAAACTCCGCGATTCCTTCCAAGTGCGGCGCCTGCTGGTGGCGCCGGGTGGGATGGTGACCGAAGTCCGCTGAGCTCGGCGAAACGCACTACACGGACGTAGGTTCACCAGGGCGGGCTCGGCAGGGGTGTATCCAGAAGTGCTTTATCGGCGTAGATTTTGAGCCTATGACTTAGGCAAAGATGAGATGTACGCAATCTCAGCTTGTGTCGACGTTCACAATTCACTTATAGTTAGTGTGCGATATGCGAATCTAATGTTCGATTATCGAACACATAAGTTTTGAGCCAGAGCGTTCACAGAGAAGTGAGGATGAAGCTGTGCAGTTTCACCACAATGGATATGTATCGGGCGACCCACGCATCGAACCGGCCGCCGGAACCGGTCTCGACCGACCGGCCGACCTTCCGGACACGATGGACGTATTGATCGTCGGTGCTGGTCCCGCCGGTATCATCACCGCTGCGCAGCTATCGCAGTTCCCCGAGGTGCACACGCGCATTATCGACCGGCGCCCGCACCGTCTGGAAATCGGCCAGGCCGACGGTATCCAGGCGCGCAGTGTCGAAACTTTCCAGGCCTTTGGCTTTGCTGAACACATCACCGCCGAGGCTTACCAGATCAAGGAAACCATCTTCTGGGAGC
Organism: Glutamicibacter sp. 363; assembly: GCF_052379505.1. NCBI lineage: Bacteria > Bacillati > Actinomycetota > Actinomycetes > Micrococcales > Micrococcaceae > Glutamicibacter > Glutamicibacter sp. 363. Next base: position 35,172 of record NZ_JBQSYR010000023.1, read on the forward strand.
CGGATCCGAAGAACCCGGAGAACATCATCCGCGGCGCCCGCACGCCCGATGACGCGCACGGCATTAGCGAATTCCCGCACCTGATCGTGAACCAGGCTCGCGTCATCGACTACTTTGCCGACTACGCAAAGAATTCTCCAGCACGAATCACCCCGGACTACGGCTGGGAGTTCAAGACCCTCGAAGTCCACGACGGGGAGGAATACCCGGTCAAGGCCACCTTGATTTCCACCGATGGTGAGACCAAGGGCCAAGAACGCGTTGTGCGTGCCAAGTACGTCGTTGGCTCGGACGGAGCCCGCAGCGGCGTGCGTCGTTCCATCGGCGCGCAACTCGCCGGCGGCGCAGCAAACCATGCGTGGGGCGTTATGGACACTCTCGCGCTGACCGATTTCCCTGACATTCGCACCAAATGCGCCATCCACTCCCAGGCTGGCTCGATATTGCTGATCCCTCGCGAGGGTGGCAACTTGTTCCGGCTTTATGTGGACCTAGGCGAGGTTCCAGAAGACAACAAGGGCAAGGTCCGTGAAACCACCTTGGAACAGGTCATCGAGCACGCCAAGGCGATCCTGCACCCCTACACGCTTGAGGTGAAAGACGTTGCGTGGAATAGCGTTTACGAGGTTGGCCACCGCCTGACGGACCGCTTCGACGATGTCCAGGTCGAAGAGATCGGTACTCGGGAGCCACGCGTCTTCATCACCGGCGACGCTTGCCACACCCACTCGGCCAAGGCCGGCCAAGGCATGAACGTGTCCATGCAAGACGGTTTCAACCTCGCTTGGAAGCTCGGCTACGTGCTGTCCGGACGGGCTCCCGAAGAGCTGCTGCGCACCTATTCGGGCGAGCGCCAGGTCATCGCAAAGAACCTGATCGACTTCGATAAGGAGTGGTCCTCGTTGATGGCGGCCAAGCCTGAAGAATTTGAAGGCAAGGAAGGTATCGCTGAGTTCTATGTGCGTACCGCCGAATTCCCTGCAGGCTTCATGACCGAATACCAGCCCTCGATTCTGACCGGCGAAAAAGATCATCAGGACTTGGCCAAGGGTTTCCCTATCGGCAAGCGTTTCAAATCATCTGAGGTCATGCGCCTAGGTGACAACAATCCTGTGCACTTGGGCCACCACCACCGCGCAGACGGTCGATACCGTATCTACGTGTTCGCCGACCAGGCTGTGGCCGGCGCCGATTCGAAGGTGACCAACCTGTCGAAGTGGCTGCTTGAATCGCCAGAATCACCAATCGTCAAGTTCACCCCGGCTGGTGCCGATATTGATTCACTTTTCGACGTAAAGGTCGTCTTCCAGCAGGACTACACCACCTTCAACCTCAATGACGCGCCGAAGGTCTTCCGTCCCAACAGCGGCAAGTTCGGGCTGATGGACTACGAGAAGGTCTACGCGGTGCTCGATGGCTCGGATATCTACGCGAAGCGTGACATCTCGGCTAACGGTGCCATTGTGATCGTCCGCCCTGATCAGTACGTTGCTAATATCCTGCCGCTGGATGCGACGGCCGAGCTGGCGACCTTCTTCGACGGTGTTCTGGTTCCGAAGAACTAGGCTGCTCACGAAGCCTGACCAGACTACCCAAGGTCAATGATTGCCCCGTCACGAATCACGTGGCGGGGCAATCGTCATTGCTACCGGAATATTCAGATCTTGATTGCTGTTCTCTATGCTAAGAACCGCCACCGTTTGGGGAGCACAATGGAATTCAAATTTGATTTGCAGCAAGTCTCGGAGTCCGATATGGCGTGTGTTGATGGTGTATGTTTTGTTCCGCCAGCCTCGACCCGGGATGAGGTCACTGATTCAGCTGTGCAAGAAGAAAGTCACGAAGTACCACCGCGTGATTAACTTCCTCGTCTTTTGCCGCGTAGATGAAGGTAACGACTGGTTGTTCGGCGACCAGCTCCAAGAATTCGTCAATAGTCGGATTCTGGTTTAGCTCTTGACGGTAATGCTCTGCAAACTCATCAAATCGCGCCGGATCGTGGTGCCAAGACTTGCGTAGTTCATTTGACGGTGCGATGCCTTTGGCCCACCGCTCCACACAGAGTTTCTCTTTGGTTTGCCCGCGTGGCCACAAACGATCGACCAGGACCCGATATCCGTCGGATGCTTCAGCGTCGATGTATGCGCGTTTGAGTCGAATATCAGTCACGTTATTTTCGGTCATTGAGCTTCATCGCGTGTGCCGGAGCGGCGCTATGCTTCATGGCGCGCCTCCAGGTCTTTGACGCGCGTTCCCCGTCGACGCAAGATCATCCAGGTAATGAAGATGACCAAGAAGATGGCTGCGGCGCCGATGGCTCCAACAAGTGTGGCGCCACCGAACCAGGTCGCGCCAGTATTCAAAATTGCCTGAGCCTTCTGCGCGGCATCCGAGCCGTTCCAGAAGATTCCAAGCGTTAGCCAATTAGGCAGTGCGAGAATGATTGCCAGGACCGCAATAACTCCGCGCCATCGCCAGCTCAACTTGCGGAACCGAACCTGCCACAGCACGAGCAGCGGGATCAACGTAAAGACAAACCCGAGCGAGAACCCCGAAATCCAGCCTCCGGTGGCCGATCCAATATTTTGGCTTGAAATTCGAGTTGCCCACCAAACTGGCATAAAAATCGTAGCAATCGCATAGATTGCCAAGATCGTGATAACTGCAAGCGAACCTAGTATGAGCCGTAGTTTCCAGTTTGAACGCTTATTGGCAGGCGCGGATTCTCCGCGTGTTGCCGGTGCAGTGGCATTCGAATTCTCTTCCATGCAGGAATCATTGCACGTTTGAGCATGCCAAGCATTGAAAATGTGTAATTTCGTGTTATCTCTTGAGCGTTGAGTAGGCTAATCTGGAGATAGTCTGGTGCAAACCACCAAACTCCCGTTTAACCGAAGGTCGTCAAGCGCGAGCTTGAGAGCAAATTTTCTTGGAGGACCCCAAATGTCTGAACATGGGCCGGTTGACCCGCACAACGAGTCTGCCTCCGAAACGACCAATATCTCCTTGCCGGCAGCTCACAAGACTGCAGAGCCGTCGGTAATTTATCCGCTGTCCGAGGACGAACGCGCTGCGGTCTCAGCACTTCCTGCGGGATCTGCGCTACTGGTTGCCCATACGGGACCAAATAAGGGAGCCCGCTTCCTGCTGGACACCAATTCCAGCATTGCCGGTCGCCACCCGGATGCGGACATTTTCTTGGACGATGTCACGGTTTCTCGACGGCACGCAAAGTTTGAGCGCGTTGGCGACGTTTTCAAGCTCACCGACATTGGTTCGTTGAATGGAACCTACATCAACGGCGACCGTATCGACTCGGTGACTTTGGCCAACGCGGTACAGGTGCAGATCGGTAAGTTCCGTCTGAATTTCTACCAGAGCGTACCTAACGTTTAAACTAGTGAAGAACTAGTCTCCTGGCAGCCTCTCAATCGGCTGTCATGCCGCCTAACTACTTGAGGAGATTCTCCTTTGCCAATCTTTGATGCAGCCCGTAGCCCACGACTCGAGGCAGTACGCCACGAGAACGTGAGGGTGGCAGCACTGAATATCGGCGAGGTGCTCTCTGAACTGAAAGGCGAATTCCCACGGGTGACTGCCTCCAAGATTCGATTCTTGGAGGACAAGGGACTAATTATCCCGCAGCGTACCTCGGCCGGATATCGGAAATATTCCGCCTCCGATGTGAGTCGACTTCGATTCATCCTCTCTGTACAGCGCGATCAGTACCTTCCGCTCAAGGTCATCAAGGACCACCTCGATGCCATTGACCGTGGTGAAGCTCCCGCGGCATTGCCCGGTGGCGCGCCCACAGCACCGCAGGCAGTCAATAGCGACATGGTTGAGGCAGTCGACCGTCATTCACGTCCCGTCTCCCTAGCGGAACTTCAGGGGCTTACCGGAGCCAGCGAAGAGCTCGTCAACGAGCTAATTAACTTTGGCCTGATCGAGCCTGAATCGGGCAACTTCGATGTCCACGGCGTGCGGGTCACCAAGTCCGCCGTTGATCTCTCCCATCACGGTATTGAGCCTCGCCACCTTCGTCAGTTCCGTACCGCTGCAGAACGCGAGTTCTCCTTGATCGAGTCCATTATTGGTGCGGACTTGAAAAAGCCTGAGGTCTCCGCGCGCGCTCGGGCAACCGAAGAAGCTCAAGAAATCTCGCGACAGTGCCTAGAACTTCATGAAGCGCTCGTACAGCGTGCGATTTCGCAGCTTGATCGCTAGGCTGATAGCAGGAACGAGTTCGCAACGCTAGGGGGAGTGCATGCTTGAACTAGAATTTGCCGGTATCCGGATTCAGCTTCCATCGAATCAGCCGCTGCTACTGCTTAAGCGTCATGAGCAGAATTTGTATCTCCCTCTCTGGATTGGCGCACCCGAAGCATCCGCTATCGCAATGTCGGAACAGGGGCTCACCCCGCCACGACCCATGACTCACGATCTGATAGTTAACATGCTCGAAGCTCTGGAAATTAAACTTGTGCGAATCGAGATCGTCTCGGTGCAGAACGCAATTTTCACCGCCGAGTTGGTGCTGTCCAACGGCAAGCGCGTCGACTCGCGGTCTTCTGACGCAGTTGCGCTGGCGGTACGTACGCAATGCCCGATCCTGTGCACCGAAGAAGTCATGGAATCAGCGGGGGTCGCCATCGAAATCGAGTCCGAAGACGAAGAGCTTCCCGAGGAACAAATGCGTGAATTCAGAGAGTTCCTTGACAATATTGACCCCGAAGATTTCTCGGCTTAGCTGGTCTTCGGCCTGCCATTTGCGACACGCCTTAAAGTTAAGCTTGAAGGTCTTTGACCAACGCCCCTTATAGCCGTACCGTCGAAGCATAGAGAAAATTCCTGTTGACCGATACTAGGTTCGTCATCACTCGCACCGGTCAGTCGCATGAAATTCTCTGGCCTCTCAATTGAATGAGCTTACACGCTAGGAGTATTTGGATGGAGTCTAGCCAGACCGGTCCTCGCCATGGGACCACCGGTGGCGTTCAGCGATCCAATACCCAAGGTTTGCTCTTCACTGATGATCTGCCCGAGCTGGATGAACATGCCGGCTACCGGGGACCAGTTGTATGCAAGGCTGCCGGGATTACCTACCGACAGCTGGACTACTGGGCTCGTACTGGTCTGGTTGAACCGGCGGTCCGTGAAGCCAAAGGATCCGGTACTCAGCGCCTGTATTCGTTCCGCGATATCCTGGTCCTGAAAGTGGTTAAGCGCCTATTGGACACCGGCGTCTCGCTGCAGCAGATCCGCACAGCGGTAAGCCATCTCCGCGAACGTGGTGTGGAAGATCTGGCCCAGATTACCTTGATGAGCGATGGCGCTTCGGTTTACGAGTGCACCAGTGCCGACGAAGTCATAGACCTGGTCCAGGCCGGTCAGGGTGTCTTCGGTATCGCCGTTGGCCGAGTATGGCGCGAAGTTGAAGGAACGTTGGCAATGCTGCCATCGGAAAGCACGGGGGACCAGTTGGTCACCGATGAGCTCGCTTCCCGACGCGCTGCCAAGGCCGCCCGTAACGTTAGCTGAATAGTACCTAGAATTGCGAAAGCTTCGGCTCGAACAAACTTCCATAAGTTTGTTCGAGCCGAAGCTTTCTTGTTTCTAAACCCTAGGACTGTGCGTTCTGCGTCGGCGCCGAGGACATGAGGTCCTTGAGTAGCGCATCGAACTGAGAAAGCATTGGGGCAGTGGCTTTGCTTGGCCACTGATGCACTGAATATGCTGCGCCCTGAATCTGTTGCCATTCTGGGTGCTCGGGGATCTCCGGCTTCACCATGGAATCGCCGAACATCTGGCGCATCTCGTTGACTCGGAACGTATGCTCGGCTGAATCCTTGCGCACGCGGTTGGCTACGACGCTAACCGGGCCTAGGGACGGAGCGAATTCGCGGCGGAAGAGTTCAAGCGCGCGCTGTGTGCGTTCGGTTCCAGCTACTGAGAACAAGCTTGGCTCAGCGACGAGCAATAACTGATCTGAAGCGCTCCATGCCATGCGGGTTAGACCGTTAAGCGATGGTGGGCAATCGATAAGTACTAGCTGGTATCCGCTGGTGCGGCTCAATAGCTGCGAGAGACGGCGCAAATCTCGAGTACGAAGATCTGGGCGATCATAAATTCCGGTGAACGCGTCGCCCACGGCGACATCGAGTACCGGAATTCGTGTGCGCGATTTCTTTTCGGCAGCTTTGGACTGCCATGCGCTGGCTGCGACATTATCTTGAAGTCGCGCACGACGAACATTCTTGAGCATTTGCCCAATTGGCTGTTTGCCGTTGGCTCGGGCGCCTAAGCCGGTGCTCGCGTCTGCATGCGGATCTAAATCGATCACGAGCGTCGGAATTCCGGCTGCGAGTGCTGCTGAGGCCAATCCGAGTGTTACGGAGGTTTTTCCTACGCCACCCTTGAGGCTGCTGATGCTCACTACATGCACGGACCAGACCACGCCTTTCACTGCTTGCTGATTAAACGTCCCACCGAATATTTAGTCTCTCTTTATCATAGTGTGCCACGCGGTATTTCCCCGACTCCGCAACGTGGGATTTTTAGCACGGATGTAACCATGTCATAAAAACTGTATGCAGACGCTAGTAAGTCATGTGGTCAGACCACTGAGCGAAATGTTTGGTAATTGTGCACCCCGTCACGGTAGGGTATCCACAGCAGCGGTTAAAAATATCCGTTATGCGAGGCCCTACACCCAGGAAAATGGGAACGAAGCGTCCCACGAAGGACGCTTCCCCGTCTTCCAAATGGGTGTGCTGAATCGATGTAGGGAAACTATGTTTGAGAAAATCTTGGTCGCCAACCGCGGTGAGATTGCAATTCGTGCTTTCCGCGCTGGTTACGAACTAGGCGCAAAAACAATTGCCGTCTACCCATATGAAGATCGTAACTCGATCCACCGCCAGAAAGCTGGAGAGTCCTACCAGATTGGCGAAGAGGGCCACCCGGTTCGCGCCTACCTGGACATTGACGAAATCGTCCGCGTCGCCAAAGAAGCCGGCGCTGACGCGATTTACCCAGGTTACGGATTCCTTTCGGAGAACCCAGACCTGGCCCGCAAGGCTGCAGAAAACGGCATTAAGTTCATCGGTCCAAAGGCGGACGTGCTTGAACTGGCCGGAAACAAGGTCGCTGCGCTGAAGGCAGCGCGCAAGGCCGGCATCCCGGTATTGGAATCCTCCGAACCGAGCGACGACGTTGACTTCCTCCTAGCCGAGGCCGACCGCATTGGCTTCCCGATCTTCGTCAAGGCAGTTGCCGGCGGTGGCGGCCGCGGCATGCGCCGTGTCGACAAGCGCGAAGACCTTCCCGAGCTAATGGGTGCGGCAATGCGCGAAGCCGGTACCGCCTTTGGCGATCCGACCGTATTCCTTGAGCAGGCAGTCCTTCGCCCGCGTCACATTGAGGTGCAGATCCTCGCCGATGAGCAGGGCAACGTGGTGCACCTGCATGAGCGTGACTGCTCCTTGCAGCGCCGTCACCAGAAGGTCGTCGAGATCGCTCCGGCGCCGAACCTGGATGAGTCCATCCGTCAGGCGCTGTTCCGTGACGCAGTGAAGTTTGCGCAGACCCTCGGCTACCAGAACGCTGGTACCGTCGAATTCCTGGTCGACACCGTCGGTGAGCGGGCAGGACAGCACGTGTTCATCGAAATGAACCCGCGTATCCAGGTGGAGCACACGGTGACCGAAGAAGTCACTGATATTGACCTCGTCCAGGCTCAGATGCGTATCGCCTCCGGTGAATCGCTGAGCGATCTTGAGATCAGCCAGGACAACATCCAGGTTCGTGGTTGGGCACTGCAGTCGCGCATCACCACTGAGGACCCGGCAAATGGCTTCCGACCAGATGTGGGAACCATTACCGTTTACCGTTCTGCTGGTGGTTCCGGCGTGCGTCTTGATGGCGGCACCATCTACGCAGGCGCAGAGGTTTCCCCGCACTTTGACTCCATGCTGGTTAAGCTCACCTGTCGTGGCCGCGACTACAAGACCGCCGTCGCACGCGCACGCCGTGCGCTGGCCGAATTCCGCGTCCGTGGTGTCGCCACCAACATTCCGTTCATCCAGAATGTTCTCAACGATCCACAGTTCATCGCCGGAGACGTCGCGACCGACTTCATTGACTCGCGCCCGGATCTGCTGACCGGTAACGAATCTCAGGACCGCGGCACCAAGGCACTGAACTACCTGGCTCACGTGACCGTCAACAAGCCTAACGGCGAACGCATCGATGGCATCGATCCACGCAAGAAGCTTCCGAGCTTCCCGGGGGACAAATCCTCCGAGCCGGAGCGTTCGCCATTCGACGGCCCTTCGAAATCGGTAGCACCTCCAGCAGGCTGGCGCCAGAAGCTGTTGGATCTGGGTCCTGAAGGTTTTGCCAAGGCGCTGCGCGACGCGAAGGCCGTGGGTGTTACCGACACCACCTTCCGCGACGCACACCAGTCATTGCTAGCCACTCGCGTGCGTACCCGAGATCTGCTCGCCGCTGCGCCTGCCTACGCCCATACCGTGCCGCAGTTGTTCTCCATGGAAGTCTGGGGAGGCGCGACCTACGATGTCTCGCTTCGATTCCTGGGCGAAGATCCGTGGAAGCGTCTAGAGCTGCTGCGTGCCGAACTGCCAAACATCCCGCTGCAGATGCTTCTGCGTGGCCGTAATACCGTAGGTTACACCCCGTACCCCACCGAGGTCACCGACGCGTTCGTAAAGCAGGCCGCGAAGAGTGGCATCGACATCTTCCGCATCTTCGATGCGTTGAACGATGTCTCGCAGATGGCTCCGGCCATCAAGGCTGTGCGCGAAACCGGAACCGCCGTCGCCGAGGTGGCCCTGTGCTACACCGGCAACCTGCTCGATTCCAACGAGAAGCTGTACACCCTTGATTACTACCTGAATCTGGCTCAGCAGATCATCGATGCCGGTGCACACATCATCGCGATCAAGGATATGGCAGGACTGCTGCGTCCGGCCGCCGCAAAGAAGCTGGTCACCGCGTTGCGCGAACGCTTCGATGTGCCGGTTCACCTGCATACCCATGACACCTCTGGCGGACAGCTTGCTACCCTGATGGCAGCGATCGATGCCGACGTGGATGCAGTGGATGTGGCTTCGGCTGCGATGGCCGGCACCACCAGCCAGCCTTCTGCCTCCGCCCTCGTGGCAGCGCTTGAGCACACCGAACGCGATTCAGGGCTTTCCTTGGACGCGGTAGCTTCGCTGGAACCGTACTGGGAAGCGGTGCGCGCGATGTACAAGCCGTTCGAATCCGGACTGCCTGCACCAACCGGGCGCGTCTACCAGCATGAAATTCCGGGTGGACAGCTCTCGAACCTTCGTCAGCAGGCCATCGCACTGGGACTGGGCGAGCGTTTCGAGGCCATCGAATCCATGTATGCCTCGGTCAACGCCATGCTCGGAAACGTGGTCAAGGTGACCCCGTCCTCCAAGGTCGTTGGCGATCTGGCATTGCAGCTGGTCGGCTCCGGCGTACCGGCGGCAGATTTCGAAGCCAATCCGCAGAACTTCGACATCCCGGATTCGGTCATCCAGTTCCTCTCGGGTGAGCTGGGCAATCCTCCGGGAGGATGGCCAGAGCCATTCCGCACCAAGGCATTGCAGGGCCGCAGTGTGCGCCCACGGGTTGAAGAGCTGTCGGACGAAGATTCGGCGGCGCTCAATGCCGATGACGAGACGATCCGCTCGACCTTGAACCGCTTGCTCTTTGCCGGGCCGACCCGCGACTTCGAGAAGTCCGTGGAGAACTACGGCGACCTGTCCGTGCTGCACACCCGCGACTACCTCTTCGGCCTGACCCCAGAGGTCGAGCGCGTGGTGTCCCTTGGTACCGGTGTGCGCCTGCTGGTGAAGCTGATCTCGGTATCCGAGGCCGATGAGAAGGGCTTGCGCACCGTGGTGTTCTCGCTCAATGGCCAGTCGCGCCAGATCAAGGTGCGTGACGAATCGGTCGAGTCGACGGTGAAGAGTGCGCCAAAGGCCGATCCGACCAATTCGGGCCACGTGGCGGCACCGTTCGCCGGTGCCGTGACGGTCAACGCCAAGGTCGGCGACCTGATCGAAGCAGGCCAATCGGTAGCAACCATCGAAGCGATGAAGATGGAAGCTGGCATCACGGCCAACGCTTCGGGTGTCGTTTCGCAGGTAACGTTGGACGGAACCAGCCAGGTGCAGGGCGGCGACCTGCTGCTCGTCATCGAACCCAAGTAAGTCAACGAAGGCGCAGCGTTCGCTGAGCAATAGGTGTGGCCTCGGGGACATTGAACTGGTCCTTGGGGCCACACCTTTTGCACATTGGCATCAATGCGCTTGGGCGCGGTCCACTGGAGTAGTGCACCAACGGGCAGTTGTGGCACTATGCTCTCTGACGGCTTCGGTTTCACCAAGAAGTCCGGAGAGCTCAAATTCTTGTTCAAGGAGTGACATGAGGATAGCGCGTAAGTCAGGTCCGACACTGAAGCCAGCCGCGTTGCGGGCGAAAGCCATCGCGGCGGGCAAGGTGCGGGAGAACTTGAAAATTACCGTCTTCGCGCTTAGTGCGACCCTACCGGCTGCAGAACTTGCCGTGTTCCTTGAAGGCCAGTTGGCGCAGCTGACGCTGAACTCGCAGGTCCGCGTCGCGGGTCCCGAACGAGTCAAGGCAGCCCTTGCCGGACGCTTCAACGAGGCCGACGTGCTGGTTGTGGTGGGCGATGGCTCCGCAACTGCAGAGCCTGCACTGATGGAGCTAGTGCAGTGGCTACTGCTCAACGGCCGAACGGCATTGGCCGAGAACCTGGTGTACGTGCAGCTCGGCGCGAGAACGTCTGCCACCCCGGCGCCGGTCTTCGAACGGGTTGTGCTCCCAATGAATTTTGCCGAACAGACACAGCAAAGCGGCCGCAGGTTGCCCTGGGCCGCTGCATCCCACGAATCGTGGGAACTTGCCAACGCTGTATTGAACTATGCGACAGGCTTATCTGCCGAATAGATTTCGTCGATGACGGCTTCGTAATCCTTGAAGACCACGGCGCGCTTGATCTTCATAGAAGGGGTCAGATGTCCGGAGGATTCGGTGAAGTCCGTTGGGACAATCCGGAAGGCCTTGATCGCCTCTGCCCGGCTGACCGAGGTATTGGCTTTGTCGATGAGGCTCTGCACATGGGTCTTTACCTGGTCGAGGTTGCTGACTTCTTCCACGGTCAGGGCGGTATCGAGCTGGTGGCGCTCCAACCAACCATGCAATGCCTCTGGGTCCAAGGTGACCAGAGCCGAAATGAACGGCCGGCCATCGCCTAAGACAACACACTGGGAGACCAGCGAATCGGCGCGAATCTGGTCCTCAAGCAGTGCAGGAATTACATTCTTGCCACTGGCAGTAACGATGATTTCCTTCTTGCGCCCGGTGATTCTCAAGAATCCGTCGGCATCCAGCTCGCCAACATCTCCGGTGCGGAACCAGCCGTCGACGAAGGTTTCGGCTTCCAACTCGGGGCGGTTGTGGTAACCGCGCATGACACAGATGCCCTTGGCTAGAATCTCGCCATCCTCTGCGATGCGCACAGCGTTGCCCGGCAGCGGTGGGCCCACCGTGCCGATCTTGATGCGATCGATGGTGTTCACGGTGATCGGAGCCGTAGTCTCGGTCAGCCCGTAGCCTTCGAGGACAGTCAGCCCGATCCCGTGGAAGAAATGACCGAGGCGTTCTCCTAGTGGTGCACCGCCGGAGACTGCATGGCGAATGTTTCCGCCCATCGCTGCGCGCAACTTGCTGTACAGCAGGGCATCGAACAGCTTGTGCTTTAGCTTAAGGACCAGTGGAACCTTGCCGGCGCCTTGGGCTTTGGAATATGCAACGGCAACATCCACGCCGGCATGGAAGATTTTGCCCTTGCCGGCGTCTTCGGCCTTGAGCATCGAAGAGTTGTAGACCTTTTCGAAGACTCGCGGCACCGCGAGGATGAAGTTTGGCTTGAATGATTGTAAATCAGGCAAGAGATTTTTGACATCCGGGGTGTGTCCCACGCGGCAACCGGCGGAAACTGCAAGTACCGAGATGTACCGGGCGAACACGTGCGCCAGCGGCAAGAACATGATCGTCGCGGCACCCGGATATACGCACTGCGGAAGTTCAGCTGCAGCATTTTCGGATAGCTCAACAAAGTTTCCGTGGGTAAGTTCGCAACCTTTGGGGCGTCCGGTGGTGCCCGAGGTGTAAATCAGGGTGGCCACGTCGTTCAGCGTGGCCGAGGTGCGTCGTTCTTCTAACTCTTCGTCACTAACATTTTCGCCTGCCTTGCGCAGCTCATCGAGGCCACCTTCGAATTGCCAGATGTTGTCCAAGGATTCGAGGGTTTCTTGATGGGCCGCCTGACGGACGACGTTTTCGTGGTTGGGCGATTCAACGACCATGGCACAGGCTTCGGAATCGGCGACGATCCAAGCGACCTGGCTGGGGGAGGAGGTTTCGTAGATGGGCACGGTGATGCATCCCGCGTACCAGATAGCGAAGTCAACGAGTGTCCACTCATAGCGGGTACGGGCCATGAGCCCGATGCGTGAGCCCTGCTCAATGCCGGAGGCGATGAAACCACGCGCGATGGCCGAGGCATCGGCTGCGAACTGCGATGCGGTGATGTCCTGCCAAGCCCCACTGGCGGTCGGCACGGAGAATAAGGCAGGATTCGCTGCCGAATTTGCATGTCGTAGGAGCAGATCGGTGATGTTCGAATTTTCCGGCGAGTGGATGCGAAGTGGCGAGCTAAATTCGCGCATCTGGTACTCAACTCCTGTGGTAAGTGTCCTAGGTTATAACGCCTCGTAAGCTGCGTCACATTTATATTACTCGATAGTAACGTAGCCGTTGCAGTGTTCCAAGTCGATTAGACCTTTGCCCCATCATCTCCCGGATCGCGCTGAGTCGGTAGTCTTCGCAGCAGGTAAAAAATGCCAAGAATCGCCGCCGCGGCCAAACCGAGATAAATAAACCCCGGTGCACTTCGGAAAAAGATCACGCAAAACAGCAATCCAAAGGGTCCGCCGGCGGCGCCTACCCATGCCAAATTCAACATTGGATCGCCACTGCCCAGCGCGGCTGGCTCTTCAGGAACGAATTCGTCGGGAGTATCGACTGGTTCATAGTCGCGTGGTCCGCGAGCGAGCGGCCCGGTGTTAAACAGCTTGTCCAAGTGGGTGGCACGTTCGGCAGCGCTTGGCTCGCGAGGAGCTTGCGCGTCGAGACTTTTGAAATTCTCCACCAACTGATCCCAGCGCGGGTCCTCGGCTTTTGAAGGCTCGTTCTCTGCAGGGCTCATTGGGCCTCTTCCCGTGCCGCGACGTCAGTAATGAAGCGCAGCGATTCTTTGAAAATCTTCGGCGCATCATAATCCAATGTCGCCACATGCCTACTACGTGATAACGCAATTCGCTCGCGCAGAATTCCCGGCCCGAGCCCGTTGAGCAAGGCATGAACGGATGCATCCGAAACCACGTTGTCCACGGCGGAACGGAGCAACTGTACTGGGGCGGCCACCAATGGCAGCCGAGCACGCGTCTGCGCGAAGAGCTTGTACACCTCATGTACTGCCGCAACCGGCGTCCGTTCGTAGGCATTCTCGTCGGCCCCGGGATAAGCAATGTCATTGCTTATCGGAGCGACGGTCCGAACCACTCGGCGCAGATAGCCCGCGTAGGGAGCAACCGGCGAATCGATGACCAGCCCGGGGTTCACCAGAGACACTCCGCTGACATTACGGCGTGATGCGAGATGCAGTGCCAACGCTCCGCCCATCGACAGCCCGGCGACAAAAACATGTTGATGCGCGGACGCCAAGTCATCGAAGGTATCCTCCGTCGCCTGGATCCACTGTCCGTAGGGTCGGCCGATCAGGTCCTGCCAGCGTGTCTCATGTCCGGGAAGTATAGGAACGCTCGTGTGTACACCATGGCGCTGCAACGAGTCGGCCCATGGGCGCATGGCCGTCGTGGAGCCGGTGAAACCGTGGATTAGCAATACAGCCACGTCCGAAGCAGACTCGGATTCCGGGACCAAGGAAGTATCTTTCATCATGTGCACCCCTAAAATTCAACGGTTCACTGTCGAGCGTAGTGCACAATTGTATGGTGTGGGCTAAGGCGCCGTCCGGTTGTCTCCCGCGCAAAGCTGTTCGAAGACGAGAATAAGGAAATGCCACCCCGTGCTCTACGACTTTCTTAAACGGTTCGCGGTCCGGCCATTGTTGCGTATCTTCTTCAAGATCGATCTCCAAGGCATCGAAAATATCCCCGAACAAGGTGCCGCGATCCTCGCCTCGAACCACCTGTCGGTCAGTGATTCGGTCTTCCTGCCCGCGAGTCTTGAGCGCCCGGTTATTTTTCTCGCGAAGGACGACTACTTCAACGGCAGAGGGCCCAAAGGACGCTTCGTCGCCTGGTTCTTCCGCAATATTAATCAGCTACCGATGGACCGTTCCGGCGGCAAAGGCTCCGCCGCCTCACTGGACAGCGCCAACCGTGCGCTGCGAGAAGGCAAGTTGCTAGGGATCTACCCGGAAGGCACGCGTTCGCCTGATGGCAGGCTTTACCGAGCCAAGCTGGGGGTCGCGAAACTCGCCATGGAATCTGGTGCTCCAGTCATTCCGGTCGCCATGATCGGCACAGACAGGGTTCAACCTATCGGGCAAGGTATCCCGCGTCCGGGCCGTATCGGGATCCGCGTCGGAGAACCCCTGGACTTCAGCAGGTATGCCGAACAGGTCGATGACCCGCAGACGCTGCGTCACGTGGCAGACGAAATCCGCAAGGCCATCAATGAGCTTTCCGGACAGAACTATGTTGACGTTTACGCCCCGAAGAAAATCAAAAAATAGTTGTTCGCGCAATACGCCGGACTTCCAGAATCGGTGTGTTACGTCGAGTTGTTACATTCATCGCGGTGCTTTGATGCTCGCGGACGTAGAATTGTTAAGGTGAGCGAAGAAAACCGAACCCCATTGCCTGGCTCTTCTGTAGCCGGCCCCGCCACCGACCCTCAACTTGATGCGTGGCGTGATTTGCCTATTGCCCAACAGCCCACCTGGCGTGAGCACCCGGACTATAGTGCCTCGATATCCGAACTGGGTTCACGTCCACCACTGGTATTTGCCGGTGAAGTGGATGTCCTCCGCGAACGCCTAGCCGCCGCAGCGCAGGGTAAAGCCTTCCTGCTGCAGGGGGGCGACTGTGCCGAGACCTTCGACGCGGCGACCGCGGATAAGATCTCAGCGCGTGTGAAGACCATTTTGCAGATGGCCGTCGTGCTTACCTATGGTGCTTCGATGCCAGTGATCAAGATGGGACGCATGGCGGGCCAGTTCGCTAAGCCACGTTCCTCAAATGATGAGACTCGCGATGGCGTGACCTTGCCGGCCTTCCGCGGTGACATCGTCAACGGCTATGACTTCACCCCCGAGTCCCGTGCACATGATCCAAAGCGTCTGGTGCAGGCCTACAACACCTCATCGGCAACGCTGAACCTGATCCGCGCCTTCACCCAGGGTGGATTCGCAGACTTGCGCAGCGTGCATTCGTGGAATGCCGGCTTCATGGCTAACCCTGCGCACTCTGCTTACGAACAGCTTGCCGGAGAGATCGACTCTGCCATCCGCTTCATGGATGCCTGCGGAGCCGACTTCGAAGCGCTGAAGCGCACCGAATTCTTCGCTTCCCACGAGGCATTGCTGCTGGACTACGAGCGTGCCTTGACCCGTACCGATTCGCGTACCGGTCAGCCGTATGACACTTCGGGACACTTCTTGTGGATCGGCGAACGCACCCGCCAGTTGGATCACGCACATGTGGACTTCCTGTCACGCGTGCGTAACCCGATCGGCGTCAAGCTTGGCCCGAACACCTCGCCAGACGATGCGCTGGAACTGATCGAGAAGCTGGATCCAAACCGGGAACCAGGGCGATTGACCTTCATTACCCGAATGGGTGCGCAGAACATTCGCGAAAAGCTGCCAAATTTGGTCGAGAAGGTCACCGCCTCCGGCGCCCAGGTGCTGTGGGTAACCGACCCGATGCACGGAAACACCGTCACCAGCGAGAACGGCTACAAGACCCGCAAATTCGACGATGTCATGGACGAAGTCCGTGGATTCTTTGAGGTCCACGATTCGCTGGGCACCTTCCCAGGTGGCCTGCACGTGGAAATGACCGGTGACGACGTGGCCGAGTGCCTCGGCGGTGCCGATCCGATCCGCCAGGAACAGTTCGATGACCTCTATGAGTCGGTCTGTGACCCACGCCTGAACCACAAGCAGTCCCTGGAAATGGCATTCTTGGTTTCCAGTGCGCTGCAGAGCCGTGGTCGTCGCTAAACGCCCGTGGCACTAAATAACTCTGGCTTCCCGCAATCGCGGGAAGCCAGAGTTATTTAAACGAGCGAAGCCTTTGGTTTAGAACGCGTAAAGGCTGACTTCACTGCCGCGTACGGCGCGCTGGTTCAGTGGCGTCTGCATGCGTACCGTGTCCGAGAAGCCGCCAAGCACCGATCGCGTCGAGACGGTGAATCCGGCTTCCTCAAGCGTTGCACTCGCCTCGGCCAGGCTTTGACCGATCACCGATGGCACCTGAAGGTATTCTGGCCCCTTGGACACATGAACGGTGACCGTGCTGCCAAACTCAACGGACTGTTGCCGCGGGCTCTGATCCGCGACCAACCCCTGGTCAACTGTTGACGAGTACTGCTGCTCGCCGAGCTTCAGCTTCAAGCCGACCTCGCTCAGTGCCTGCTCGGCGCGCTCCAGTGACATCCCCGCGAGGTTAGGAATCTGCACCGGTGCCGGACCTCGCGAGATCGCCAAAGTCACGGTGTTTTTCCGCCCCGCCATTTCACCGGCGGCCGGCGAACTTGAAATGACCTGTCCCTTAGCGATGGAGGAGGAATACTCCTGGCTCGTCTTCACTTTGGCCAATCCCAGATCGGAAAGTTGCTCGGTGGCGTTCGCCTCAGTCACTCCTTCGAGCGCCGGAATTTCGAAGAGCTCCGGGCCGCGAGAAATCAGTAAATCGACGCCCTGAAACTTCATCATGCTTTCGCCGGTGCTCGGCTGGGATTGCACTACGCGGCCGACAGCGATCTCATCGTCATAGACCGAGTCCACCCGTACCGGCACGCCTTGCTCATCAAATTGGGCGACAACTTGGTATTGCAACATTCCGGTCAGCGATGGGATGCGAATAATGGTTCCCGGGCCGCGGCCGAAGAACCATGCACCGGCAACGACTAATGCGATGATAAAAATGAGTACCACCAAGATTACCGAACGCCTTCCGGCAGATTTAGGGTTCACCAGTTGGTGGGTGGGTATTTGCGCGGTCTTGCGCCATTGTTTCGCCGCACGTTTTTGCTCCTGCTTCTGCGCGCGAGCTGAACCATGAGTAATTGCTGGTGGCACGGGTTTCTCGGCCACCAAAGCTGAATCGTCGAACCCAGCTAAATCATCGCGTGAATAAGCCGCGGTGGCATTCGTTGCCTGTAACGGCTGGACTGGATCGCCGGGGGACAGTTGAGGTGTCACAGTGGTGGGCTGGGCCTCTCGAAGGTCCAATACTTCGGTTGCTTGAGAGGTGCTGATGACCGTGGTGGCCTCTTCGAGGGGAACCGCAGAGTAGTCTTCGGTCGTCGAAGCGGCCGTCTCGCCGAGCGTATTTTCGTTCAACCACCACGGTTGGCGTTGTTCCTCACGGTAACGCTGCCACTCGTCTAGTCGTTGCTGCACAGTGGTAGGCATTGCTTCGGCAGCCAATGGGGCCAAGTCCGAAATCTGACCTAGCGAATCGGCGTCAAGATCGAGCTCCTCATCGGTCAGCGTGGAACGGATCTGGACGACATCGTCGAGCAAGAAGCCCGCATTCTGCGGACGGAGATCCGGATCTTTTTCTGTGCAGCAGCGCACCAGTTCATCGAGATCTTCGCTGAGCCCTGGAACCATTGTGGAAGGCAACGGCATTGGCGAATCGAGATGTTGCTTCATCATTGCTGCTGGGTTGGATACCGGGAATGGCAGCTGACCGGTGAGCATTTGATAGATCATGATTCCAACGGCGTAAATGTCGCTACGCGAATCGGAGGGCGCCCCTGAAACTAGCTCGGGGGAGACATGGGAGAGCGTGGCGACGAGCGTCCCGGACTGAGTATGCGCGCTGGCCGCACGAGCCAGACCAAAGTCGGTGATTTTGATTTCGCCAGTATCTGAAAGTAAAACGTTCGCCGGTTTCATATCCCGGTGCACAATGCCTTCGAGGTGCGCGGCACGTAGGCCGCTGCAGATTCGTTCGAGAACGCTTAGCATCTGCCGTGGAGTAAACCGTCCACGTTCCTCGATAACTTGGGCAAGATTGCGTCCGCGAACGTACTCCATCACCAGATACACGTGACTGCCGGAAACGGCGTGGTCACGGATGGACACCACGTTCGGGTGGGAGATGTTCGCGGCGATAATAGCTTCGGACTCGAACCGTTCGCGGACCATCGATTCGCTAGCGTAGTTCTCGTCCAATACCTTGACGGCCACAGACCGGTGCAAATTCTGATCCATTGCCCGGTATACCCGTGACATCCCACCGAGCGCGATCAGCGTATCTAGCCGATAGCGGTGACCAATTACTTGTCCGACGAGCGAGTCTGGTCGATCCGGGCTAATCAAAGAAAACTCCTGCCACAAGGGAGCACTGATGGCGAGTCTGGGACACGACCTTGCTCCTTTCGAACACAGATACTAAGTGTAGGTTACTCAGCTGGCCTGAGAATTTCACGGGTTAAAGTCGAAATCCGCCAGTAGAGTTGCCACTGACGGATTTCGGACAGCAACCCGGGTTGCGAGAACTACCTCGGGTGCAGCTATTACTCTAAGAAGCGCGACGGGCCCGTGCAGCACGACGCTTCAGGGCGCGACGCTCGTCTTCACTCATGCCGCCCCAGACGCCGGCATCCTGCCCGGACTCGATGGCCCACTGCAGGCAGGTTTCCGTGACGTCGCATCGACGGCATACGCTTTTGGCCTCTTCGATCTGCAATAGGGCCGGACCGGTGTTACCCACCGGGAAGAAAAGTTCCGGGTCCTTTTCCAGACACGCCGCGCGGCTACGCCAATCCATGCTTATTGATGCTCCTTGAAATATTTAGGGGAACGAAGACCTCCCAGAAATCGTCACAAACAGAAAACAACTGCGAATAGGAAATGCAGGTGCGTTACGTTGTGTGTACCGGAAAGGTCATCGATGAGTTGGAGAGGTACGAGCAGGGGTGTTCGTTTAACCAACCACATTAGGTTTTCATGTTACGAGAAAGTAAACAAGAGTCACGGAAGTGAAATGTGGTTGAATGCCTGAGTGCTTTCTCACATGGAATTCCGAGGCTCACTGCGCTAACTGAAGGGGCTGTGGTCGGTGCCATATTCGCCTTCGATGTTGCGCGTTTGAGTTCCTGAGTTGCTTGCACGAAAATTGTTGTCGTGAGCAACAACGAATCTTCCGTGTCCCGCCCTCCCAGCGTTTTGGCCGTCTCTGCCCTGACAATGCTCGAAGCGGTGGCGGTCCTGGTTTACGCGGTCAACTACCTAATGCATCTCGCTGACGCGGGGGACTTGAACATGGGCGGCCGAATTTTCATGCTCGTCCTGTGCTTCGCAGCCGGCGCCTGGCAGATCAGCGTTTCCTTCAACTTCTTCAAGGGAAAGGCCTTCACACGTGCACCGATCATCGTGTGGCAATTGTTCCAATTGATCCTCTCGTTCTCCTTCTTGCAAGGTCCATTTAGCGGTATCGCGATTGCGGCCATCGTGATCGCCGGAATTATCGTCGTGATGTTGTTTGCACCCAAGACAACCGTATTTCTAGGCGACCGCCCGCAGTCCTAGAGTTCACCCATCCTAGAGTTCACCCATGTCGATATAGATGGCGCGTGGTTGCCCACGGCAACTGGCGACCGCGCGCCATTTGTTTACCCGCTGTGCCGATTCTTGAGAACTTAATGGTTCCCACGGCATGGGTTGCATATCGTGCGGATGGTGGGCTTCGACGAATGCAACACAACGGTCATCGAGTGCCATGCCCGGTGACCCGATCTCGTAGGCAAGCCGGCTGGAAGGCGGTACGAAAAGTACCGGGATCACCGCGCGGCTCAGCGCAGAATTTAACAACCCGGCAAGTCGTGGGTCGTTCGTATGTTCGAGCACCAGCGCGATATTCCCTGGTGCCAATTGGCGTAGCCGTGATTCGAATTCGTCGATTCCGCGCAAGCGTTCTAGTGACCACCGGTGACACAGGCATTTGCTTAGCTCTTCTCGGATTAAAGGGTCTCCACAGATCAGGAGCGTCATCGCCGAGGCAGACAGACTAATCGTGGCATCTACAACTGAACGTTTGCCAAGTGGGAAAGCCCCTTGCTCGGCTAAGTACGCAGAGTCATCGATATTCGCATTCCACGCGTCTTGTTCGAAGGGCGCGGGCTGGGGCGAACCTAACTGGATGGTGCGTGCAGCGTCTGTACCGCACACTAATATTCCTCGTCCAACCACGCTTGCAGCTTCGGGGAGGCGAGGCCAGGCCATTTTCAACGATTCGGTGGCCTGAAAAGGAAAATACCATTGCTCGGTGCACAGTCCTGCGGCTTTGAGCAGCGCCTGATCACGATCCACCGCGAGGACGACGGTGGTGCCACCTGCTGCACCTCGACGCAAGAGACCCCCGAGAACTTCGTCGAAGCGTTGAAAATGCTGTGGGTGCAGCAAGGATTGCAGCTGCGCGGCACCATGAACTAGAACGAGTAGACGCGTGTCTTCGCACCGTTCTTCGAGGTAGTCCAGCGCATCTAGAAAGTCGTAAACGTCCTCCCCAGTAATTTGTCGCAGGTGCGGGCTGCTGCGTTCATCTGTGATCAAAGCGGGCCCGAAACTCAGTATTTTGCGCGGCAGCCGACACAGGCCGGTCAATAGCTGACGAGGCCCAGCCTCCGGAAGGCCGCACACCAACAGACTGCGCCTCGCCACGCCACCAAGCACCAATGGATCGAGGGTGCCGTGCTCTAGCTGGTCGATCAACCCGCACCAAATATCGTCTGCTTGCTCGGGCGACCAGTCCGAACCGGGAGGTTCAGGTTGCGCGGGAAGTGCCGGGGCAAACGGTGAGCGCGGTAATCTAAGCGTTGCCCAGCGCTGAGCCACGGTTTCCATCTGGTCGTGCAGTGCCTCCACAGCTTCGTAGGCAGTTGGGGGCGTCCCAAAAGTGCAGAGCTGTCGTGCGCCGAGATTCGTTGGTCCTCGTTCGGCTAGCTCGCCATAAGGCGGTGGGTCGAAGGCGAGCGCAAATTGGAATTTTCGGGTCTGCCGCGTGGCGCAGTGGATGATTGCTTGCCCGGGGTTGAGCAGCGAGGCAGCGTCCCGGATGCCAACCAGCTCAATAGATTCACCCGGGTCGTTAACGCGCAGTGCGATCACGGTATTGAGGTTTGCGCGGGTTTGCCCGGTCACGGTTCCTGCTGGCCGCTGGGTGCTAAGCAACAGGTGAATGCCCAGAGCCCGGCCCACGGCCGCGAGCCGGTCGATTCGTGGGCTGGCTTCCGGGATTGATTCGCTAAACACCCGGAATTCGTCGATCACCACCAACAGCCTTGGCAGGGCGGGCACTGGATCGCTCAGCTGCTGATATTCGAGCAGGTCGCTGCAGCGATAGCTGGCCAGCAGCCGTTCGCGACGGGTGACCTCGACTTCTAATTGAGCCAGGGTGCGTTGCGCGGCTGCCGCGTCGAGGTCGCTGGCGAAGAGCTGGACATGAGGCAATGCGGCGAAGACCGAAAGCCCGGCTCCGCCCTTGAAATCGACGAGGGCGAAGGCCAAATCTTCGGGGGAGTAGCCGGCGGCTAGTTCTTTGACGATGCGGCGTAGCGCCTCGGATTTTCCTGAACCGGTGGTGCCGCAGATCAGCATGTGCGGCCCGTCGGAGTCAAAGTCCAGAACCACCGGATCAAGCTGCGCGGTGGTGCCAATGTGGGCGGTCAGCCCGCGCTGTGCAGGTTGTCCCTCGACCTTCGGCGGCGCAGCGCTGCTGAGGGACCCGTGGGTTTCGGCGAGGGCCAGACATCGATCGATCAGCCGGGCGAAACGCGGTGCGCTCAGCCGCTGCACCTTCCGCAAGGCCAGTTGCGGATCTTCGAGCACGGCTTCCGGCAACAGGGGATTCACCCACCAGGTGCCCTGCGGCACTGGGGCGCGGCTTAGCCCGAGCACGATCGACTCCGCGCAGGGCTGTGCTGCGGTGGCCACCACGTACAGGGAGCGC
The DNA here is from genome assembly GCF_052379505.1 of Glutamicibacter sp. 363. Lineage (NCBI taxonomy): Bacteria > Bacillati > Actinomycetota > Actinomycetes > Micrococcales > Micrococcaceae > Glutamicibacter > Glutamicibacter sp. 363. The sequence continues at coordinate 57,509 of NZ_JBQSYR010000023.1, forward strand.
ACTTCGCCGGTCGCCGGTGCTGCCAGCAGGCTTGCATGTGGATCCGCTGTAGCCGGTGGCAGCCCGGTGCTCACCCCGGGTAGCAGGATCAGACTGGCCGGAAGGCATTCGAGCTGTGGGTCGAGTACCAGTTCCAGCCGTCCGGCAAGGACCGCGGGCAGGTAGCGGGCGAGCAGGGCCAACAGCAGTTCGCTGCTCGCCTTATCCTGATCGCCGACGATCTGCCAGGCGCCGGGGACGCTGGCGGTGAACACCGGCGAAGGGCAGGGCGCATCCAAAGCGCTACGCGGTTTCCTGCGTTGCTTCTTCTTCGGCGTCATCTCTTCCGCCGCCGGGGACCACAGCCCCCGGCCGAACACCAGCGGTGGCAAGCCGGAATTTGGCATCCCCAACTCGGTACGGGTCAACCCGGCAAGCAGGGCGATCCCCAACGGCGGAGCATAGGCCTCACGAGCTTGAGCCACCTGGGCGCGGTGCACCACGGCCTTGGCTTTCCACCGGCGACGCTCGAGGATCAACTGCCCGGCAGGTACGATTCCCAAGAGGGCAGAGGCAGCGCTGAGCAACAAGAACAGCATCGACCCGGTGAGCACCGCCAGCAACACCCCGGAAAGCATCGGCACCAGGGCAGCCAAGCACAACGCGATCAACCGTTGTAGCTCCGGTTTGTCTGGCAACTGCCAGCGCAGTTGCTCGGCGGACAGGCACTGACCGGTATCAAGCAGTACCGGATCGCCGACGCACAATTCGGTGTCTCCCAACCAAAAGCGCGATCCGCGGTGCAGCTGCAGCCGGGTCACCGAACTCCGCTTCCCGACGCGCTCGCCCACCCGGATCGTGTTCGCATCATCACAGGTCAGTACCAGGGCCGATTGGTCCACGGTAATTTGGGCATGATGCCGGGCGATCAGCGGGTCCTGCAGCCACAGCGGGGCACAGCGCCCCAGCCGATGCACGCCTTGGTCCAGTCGCACGCTCGCCCCGGCATCCGGCCCGGATGCGACAAAGAGTTGCAGCGCGGCAGGCATCCGGACCCCCGAGGTGGCAGTGGCTCGCGGAATATCGGTAAGCAACAGGTGGGTGCGCGCGCTGAGCGCCCCACAATCTTCCAGCGCGGTGTCTGCCACAAACCAGCGCGTCGCGCCGAAGGAGTCGGCCAGAATTTTGGCCAGCCCAGCGCCATCTAGCTGAGTGGAAACGTCGAGCCGGAATTGGCGCGGCTGGGCGAAACACCGCGCCGCCAGCAGCAACTCATAGCGCACCATGAATTCTCCTCCTCGATCGCTAGCTGGGTCTTGGCAACACTTCAGCACGCACGATGGTCTACGATTCAAGCCGCACCTCGCACTGTGGAAAAGCCGTCGGAGGTTATCCACATCTTCGGGCAAGCTATTGAAAGCGCTGGCCGGTGGGGCTAGGCTCCCTTGACATACCCCTTCTAGTTAACCTCCAGAAGAGGGTTGCAAGACGTTGTTCCGGTGCCGCGCTCGCCGGTGTACCTCGAAGCATTCGGGAACGATTTTCATAGTTTCGGCTAAGGACTTTGACGTGGACGCGCTATCCATCGTGGAAGACGAAGTGCGAGAGCTGGTGCGCCGGCGCGGACTGGACCCTGGCAAACAACCTGCGCTCATCGGATCCCTGATCGACGATGTCTTGCGCGACTACGACGAACGCTCACTGCTCGGGGCGGTCCCGGCTACCGGATCGCTCGATCAGGTTCGCCGTTCGGTCTTCGATAACGTGGCAGGATTCGGAGCGTTGCAACCCCTGCTCGATGACCCCAACGTCGAAGAAATTTGGATCAACTCGCCGCATCAGGTTTTTTGCGCGCGTGGCGGGCAAAGCGAACTGACGCATATCAGGCTCGAATCAGACGAGGTTGCCGGCCTGGTGGAACGAATGCTGAAATCCTCCGGGCGCCGGCTGGATCTGTCCCAACCCTTCGTGGACTGCCAACTGCCCGATGGATCCCGACTGCACGTAGTCATCCCGGACATCACCCACGAACACTGGGCGGTGAACATCCGTAAATTCATCGCCCGTGCAACGAAGCTCGAAGATTTGGTGGAAATCGGCTCGCTCAGCCAGGACGGGGCAGCGTTCTTAGGGTGGTCGATCGCCGCCGGGCTCAATGTGGTGGTCACCGGACCTACCCAAGCTGGCAAGACGACGATGCTCAACTGCTTGGCATCCTCCATCGGATCGCGTGAACGCATCATCACCATCGAGGAGATTTTCGAACTGAATTTGGCCCTGCGCGATGTGGTCAGCATGCAAACCCGCCTAGCAAATTTGGAGGGCACCGGGGAAATCACCATGCGCCGACTGGTCAAGGAAGCGCTACGCATGCGCCCGGATCGAATCATCGTAGGTGAGGTACGCGAGGCCGAATCATTGGACATGCTCATCGCCTTGAACTCAGGGATCGCCGGACTGTGCACCTTGCATGCGAACTCTGCGCGCGATGCAATCACCAAGATCTGCACCCTGCCGCTGTTGGCCGGCCCCAATATCACCAGCGACTTCACCGTGCGAACCGTGGCCGCCTGCATCGACCTGGTGGTGCACTGCACCCGCGACCCGAGCGGAAAACGCTATGTGCAGGAAATCCTCAGCGTGCGGGGCCGGGTGGAGGACGGCCAGTTCGAAACCTCAACGCTTTTCGAATACGGGCAGGGCGAACTGACCCAGGCACCCGGAGCCGACTGGGCGCACGAGAAATTCGCGCTCGCCGGGATTAACGTCGCCCAATTGCTGATGGAACGCTCATGATCGCATTTCTAGGATTACTCGGCGGGCTGGGCATCGCGTTGATTGTGGACTGGCTGCTTTTCGACCCCACCCCGCCGCGGGCCAAACGCCAGTCGGCGATCCGGCTGTCCCTGCTGCGTGCGGGCATCGTGAGCCTGAGCCCGGCAAAATTTGTGGCGATCTGCGCGGCCAATGGACTGGTGTTCGTGCTGATCACCCTCGCTTTGACCGGCTCGTGGCTTTTTGCCAGCGTGTTTTTGCTCTTCGGGCTGTGGGCGCCATGGGTGTATCTGCGCCATCAGGCAGCCAAACGGCAGGCGGCGTTGCACGAACAGTGGCCAGAGGTGGTCGACCACCTGCGCAGCGCCATACGGGCCGGGCTATCGCTTCCCGAATCGTTGAGCCAGCTGGCCAGCATGGGACCAGAGCTGCTGCGTCCGGCCTTTCGTGACTTCGCCCTGGACTATCGGGCCACCTCCAATTTTTCCATTGCACTTGAGCAACTGGGTGCGCGTCTGGCGGATCCGGTTTCCGATAAGATCCTGGCCACACTGCGCATCACCCGCGAGGTCGGCGGTACCGACCTGGGACAAACCTTGAGCACTCTGGCAGCATTTTTGCGCGATGACGTGCGCACCAGAGGAGAACTGGCAGCCCGCCAGTCGTGGATCGTTTCCGCAGCCCGGCTGGCGGTTGCGGCCCCCTGGATCCTGTTGCTGGTGCTCGGCACCCAAGAAGCGGCGAAAAACGCCTACCTGACCTCGGGTGGGGTGGTAGTACTCATCGGTGGACTGCTCATCTCGCTGTTGTGCTACCGGGTGATGCTGCGCCTTGGCACGTTGCCGGTCGAAGAGCGGGTGCTGGCATGAACTCGCTGATCCCTTGGGCGGTGCTGTGCGGCTTCGGCCTCGGCCTGGGCCTATGGATGATCATCGTTAACCTGCCCGCTTGGCGTCCGATGTCCTTCGCCGAACGCGTTGCCCCGCACATTCGTGTGGGCATGCGTTCTTCGAGGATGCTCGAAGATTCCTGGCGGGCCGAATCGCGTAGCCCGGCGGTGGTGCAATTCGCTGCGCCGCTACTGTCCCAGATCAAACGCCTCGCCAGTCTGCACAGCCCCGGCACCGAGACGGTACGCAAACGGCTTCGCGCCGCAGGACTGAAAGTCAGTGTTGTGGATTACCGCTCGCAAGAGATCATCTGCGCGCTGTTTGGCCTGCTGGCCGGCTCGGGGCTCATGGCCCTGCTCGCGCTGAGCCGGCCCACAAATTTGGCTTTTGCTCTCATCGTGGTGCTCGGCTGCGGCATGTTTGGGTTCATGGCCCGGGGCTGGTGGTTGAACGAACAGATTCAACGTCGTGCCCGCAAGGTTCTCACGCAATTCCCCACGGTCGCGGAGGTTCTCGCCCTCACTGTGGGAGCCGGTGAATCGACCACCGGCGCGATCGAACGGATTTCGCGTATCTGCCATGGGGTGATCGGCGATGAATTCACCGAAACACTCAACGAAATCCATGCCGGCAACTCGATGATTCAGGCAATGCAGAATATGTCCGATCGTATCCAAGTTGGGGCGATGACCAGGTTCGTCGACGCTATCGTCGTGGCCACAGAGCGAGGCACGCCGCTGGCACAAGTGCTCCGAGATCAGGCTCAAGATGTGCGTGATGCCTCCAAACGAGAGCTGATGGAAGTTGCTGGAAAACGTGAAATCAGCATGCTGATTCCAATAGTCTTTGGAGTCCTGCCGTTGACCATCGTATTTGCCGTGTTCCCCGGCCTAGCACTCTTGGAGATGAGCTATTGACAATTTGCCGCAGGATCACAGTATTTGCCAAACGCACAAATGTTAGGAAGTAATCCCATGTCCAGCTTCCAATCGTGGCTTCTGATCATGTCACTACGGCTGACCGAAGGCTGCCAGAATTTCTGGCGTCAATTCACGCTGAAGATGCGCGAAGAGCGCGGCGACGTCCCCGGATGGGTCATGATTACCCTGATGTCCGCTCTGCTGGTTGCCGCGTTGTTGGCCATCGCTGGTCCGCGTTTGCAGGACCTCTTCAACCAGGCGATCGATCGAGTCTCTGGATTAGGCTGAGCCAGGGCCTCGCGAGGATGAGCTGCGCCGCGACCGTTGTCCTACGTCGCTTCCGGAGACAAAGCCCGGATGAGGCGGGATCGGCCGTGGCCGAATTCGTCATGATCACCAGCTTGCTGATCGTCATCACACTTACTCTGATTCAACTGACGCTGGTGCTCCATGTGCGCAATACGCTCACCGACGCGGCGGCCAACGGCGCGCACTACGGGGCATTGGCTAACCGAACTCCATCCGACGCGGGCGGTCGAACCCGCCTGTTGATTGCCGAATCCTTGCATAGCGGTTTCGCCCAGAACGTGCAGGTGTCAACGAGCGCGGTCGGGGATAGTCAGCTAGTGAGCGTCACAGTGTCGACGCGGGTGCCGTTGATCGGGCTATTGCCCAACGGGTGGAATTTGAATGTTCGCGGCGAAGCGGTGCGTTATGAGTAAACGGATGCCCCGAGCCTCGCGCGATGAGGGCAGCGCCATCGTGGAATTTGTGTTCGCCTCCACGGTTCTGCTGATCCCAATGATTTACCTGATTCTCGCTGCAGGTCAGCTCCAGGCAGGATCCTATGCAGTAGTCGGTGCGGCAGACCAAGCCGCCAAGGTCTTCGCCGTCGCCGATACACCCGCCCAGGCGCAGTCAAATGCCCATCGGGTGGTGGAGCGTGCGATGAATAACTTCGGTTTATCTGGTGCCAGCACGCAGATATCCTGCGATCTTGAATGTCTGAGCCCCGGTAGCATTGTCACGATTCAAGTGTCCTTGCGCGTGCAGTTGCCGTTTGTCTCCGACTACTTTGATGTCTCCGCTTTCACCGTCGAGGCTGCCTCGACGCAACGAATCGACCGTTTTGGCTAGCGGCGGGAGGCGGTCGAGGTTACTGCGAACTGCCCGCGCCGAGGACGGGCAGTCGCTGGTGCTTGCCATTGGGTTGTGCGCGATCACCTTGTTGACTATTTCGGTGGTGCTCGCCGCGAGCGCGGTGAACCTCAAAGCGCGCCAGCTTTTGTCCGTCGCTGATGGCGCGATCGTCGCGGCCGTGGATGAGTTCGAATTTGTAGCCGACGGAGGTCAGCCACGAATCGAACTGAACCAGGCTCAAGTGCAGGCGGCAGTTCAGCGCTATCTGCAGGATGTGGACGCGGGACAGCGTGTAGATAATCTTGCCATTGGATCGGTACAGATTCTGCCCGATGGTCAGGGGGCGCGTTTATCTCTGACTGGGTCGGTACAGCCACCGATCATCGGGTGGATCGTCCCTTCCGGGGTGAACATCAGCGTCAATTCCTCCGCGCGCACCGTTTTGAGCAGATAGTGTCGCGAGCTTAAGCCGTCCGCTTACATGGCGTAGGCTTAGATAACTATGGCAAAAACTGACTTCTCCGCTGAAATTCGTTCGCTTCGATCCACTTTCTCTGCGATTGAGGACGTAAGCGACGTTGCTCAAATTAAGGCCGATATCGCCATGCTTTCGGAAGAAGCCGGTGTCCCTGACCTATGGGATGATCCAGCCAGCGCGCAGGTTGTCACCAGCAAGCTGTCCCATCGACAGACGGAACTTGAACGCCTGAATAAGTTGCGCACGCGAATCGACGATCTTGAAGTTCTCGTGGAACTTGCCGAAATGGAAGACGACGACGAAACCCTAGCCGAAGCGGACAAGGAACTCATCTCGATCCACAAGGCGCTGGATGAGCTGGAAATCGTCACGTTGCTCAATGGCGAGTTCGATTCGCGCGGTGCGGTGGTGACGATCCGTGCCGGAGCAGGCGGCGTCGATGCCGCAGACTTCGCCGAAATGCTGTTGCGCATGTACCTGCGCTGGGCGGAAAAGCACGGTTACAAGGCCACCGTAATGGATACCTCCTATGCGGAAGAAGCCGGCTTGAAATCCGCCACCTTCGAAATAGACGTGCCATACGTCTTCGGAACTCTTTCCGTCGAAGCCGGAACCCACCGCCTGGTACGGATCTCACCCTTCGACAATCAAGGGCGCCGTCAAACGTCCTTTGCCGCGGTGGAAGTTGTGCCCCTGATCGAACAGACCGACACCATCGAAATCCCCGAATCCGAGCTTCGAGTGGACGTCTTCCGTTCCTCGGGACCAGGCGGCCAAAGCGTGAACACCACGGACTCGGCGGTCCGCATGACTCACATTCCCACGGGCACCGTGGTGTCGATGCAGAACGAGAAATCACAGATCCAGAACCGCGCCGCCGCATTGCGCGTTATGCAGTCGCGTTTGTTGCTGATTAAGAAGCAACAGGAGAGCGCGCAGAAGAAAGAGCTGGCTGGCGACGTTAAAGCATCGTGGGGTGACCAGATGCGCTCCTACGTGCTCAACCCCTATCAGATGGTGAAGGACCTGCGTACCGAACACGAGGTCGGTAATACTCAGGCGGTACTCGACGGTGAAATCGATGATTTCATTGACGCGGGAATCCGTTGGCGAGCGGGAAACCGACGCCCCGCGAACTAACTCAAAGGCCTGGAACTGAAATAGTTTCAGGCTTTTTTGTTTCTAAATTCCTCTGATTTTTAGAACTAAAAAGTTCAAGTTTATTGCCGGTTTCGAGCCGAAATCCTAGGATTTCAGCTACGTGAAAATCAAGTACATGCTAAGATGAGATGGTTGCTGAGGGCATTGCGCCCTGCAGTTTTCGCGATTCTAGTAGCTCAGACCCGCTCGATGTAGGCGCATTGGCCTCTTTGAAGCCGTCGAAAACGCCATCGATAATGGCAGATAGACGCGAAAATTAGGCGCATCATTTGCGAGGTCTCGGCAACGAATGAACAACCGAGAATCTATAGATTTGAACGGACATTCGCGCGCAATTGCGTGTGTAATTTCGGTTTTTAACGAAGGAAATCGCATTAATGCGGCGGTGCTGTCCCGGAATCGGGGCAGCTCTTTGCTTGCCAGCACGAGGATGCGAAGCAATTGATAACGATACGTAACGTGAGTGAAGGAAGTGATTGATGGATAGAGGGCTTATGTACGTCGGCTAAGCGAATCCTCGCGAATCATTTCGCGGGATGAGACGTGCGAACCACGCATCAAAAGTTTCGAGGCTTGCCTCGGAAGATGCCAATTCTCAACTACGTCGTTTGAAGGAGGTGGCGTGTGAACAACCCGGAAACGGTCGGTTTCAGCGCCTTGATCATCGTACTTTTACTGGTCTTATTCTATGGGGGAACTTTTTTCGTTTCCACGAAGATTGGCCAGAAAAATGAAAACGCCGACGGTTACATGACCGCAGGCAATAAAATCGGATTCGGAATCTCCGCGGCCAGTATGACCGCGACATGGATCTGGGCATCCTCAATGTATGCCTCCGCCGCCTCGGGCTACACCTACGGCATCAGTGGTCCTATCCACTACGGACTCTGGGGCGCCTTGATGATTCTGTTCATCTACCCGTTCGGTAAGCGGATCCGCAAAGTCGCACCGAAGGCCCATACCCTGGCCGAAGTCATGCACGCCCGTCACGGTCGCTCCAGCCAGCTGATGCTAGCCGGTTCGAATATTGTCGGTTCGGTCATCTCATTGATGTCCAACTTCATCGCCGGTGGCGTGCTCATCTCCATGCTCTCTCCCTTCAACTTCATTCAAGGCGTACTCGCGGTAGCCGGTGGCGTATTGCTCTACACGCTGTGGTCCGGATTTCGCGCCTCAGTTCTCACCGACTTCATGCAAGTTATGGCGATGCTTGGCGCCGTGGCAATCATCGTCCCGTTCATTTTCTTCGCTGCCGGATTCCCCGCGGCGTTCGAGACCGGTGCCGGCAACCTGACCGCCCAACAATCGAACTTCTTCTCTTCCGAAGCATTCCTGAACCAGGGTGCCCCGTATATCGCCGCGGTGTTGGCTTACGCAATCGGTAACCAAACCATCGCACAGCGTCTGTTTGCGGTTCGCGAGGATTTGATCAAGCCGACCTTCATCACCGCTACCATCGGCTACGGCGCCATGGTAATCGGCGTCGGCATGATCGGCGTACTAGCCCTGTACCTAGGCTTCGAACCAACCGATGGCAACGTCAACAACATCATTCCGGAGATGGCCATGAGCTACCTGCCTGGTATCTTGTTGGCTCTGTTCTTCGTTATGATCATCGGTGCGCTTTCATCCACCGCTGACTCGGACCTAGCTGCTTTGTCATCGATTATGATGGCCGATGTTTACGGTCAGAACGTTGCAGGCAAGAAGAAAGCCAATCCGAAGACCATGTTGTTGGTAGGACGCATCACGATGATCGTGGCAACGGTCTTGGCGGTCTGCCTCGCTAGTTTGCAATTGAACATCCTTGACCTTTTGGTCTTCGTCGGTGCACTTTGGGGTGCCTTGGTTTTCCCAGTGCTTGCCAGCTTCTACTGGAAAAAGGTCACGAACAAGGCCTTCACCGCAGCGGTTTTGGTCGCCTTGGCTGTTTTCGTTCCGGTGCGTTTCGATTTGATCCCAATGGCCGGATTCACCGCCGTAGTCATCGAGCTCCTGGCGATTCTTGGTATCGGCATCGTGCTTGGTCTGATGAGCTTCGGCTTCTTTGGGCTGCGCCCGGCATTGATCGTCGGCACCATCGCCACGCTCGTCGCGGCCCCATTCTGCTTCGGCTTCTTGCGTGACTACACGACCTTGACCGCCTCGCTCGTCGCTTACTCGGTGAGTACCCTGATTTGCTACTTCATGTCGTTCCGTTCCAAGGAAGACTTTGACTTCGCGGTCATCGCCGAGCGCGCTGGCGACTTCGACCCGGTCGACGAGCTGATCGCCACCGCCACGAGTGGTGCCGATAAAACCGAAGGTACGAATACTCCGAAGGGGAAGGAATAAACATGTTGGCACTCACCATTTACGTATTGGCCTGGCCCGTGGTTGTCGCCGGAGTGGCGATCTTTATTGGCAGGGCCTTCATCGCCGAGGCCCTCGCAGCAAAGCGCAATGGCCACCCGCTGATCTAGCAGTCTAATTTCAGGGGTAAGCGCCGGTCATTTGCCGATGCTTGCCCCTGAGGCATTTAATAGCGAAAAGATCAGAATCCCTTGTGGGATATGCCGGACCCCTGAACTATCCGGAAGCACCGCTGATGTGCGCAAGGTCACCGGGGCTACTTGTTGGACGAAAAAGTAGTCAGGTCACCGTGCTTCACGGATTGCGCCAAGGCTGTGGAAACAGCATGAATGTGACAACACACCGCCCCAGCCGCACACGATGTTCACGTTGCACCGATAAGGTTTGGAAGACTGGCGCATCAAAAACGTTCGATCTCGACCCGAGTTTCCGTGGGTCGCGCCCCGACGGCAACTAGCGATTGAAGACATGATTAAATTCGAAAATGTCTCGATGGTTTACGAGCCGAAGCAGAAGAATGCTGCTTTGAATGACGTAAACATCGAGGTTAACCGTGGCGAATTCGCCTTCTTAGTAGGAGAATCCGGCTCGGGAAAGTCTACTTTTCTGAGCTTGATACTGCGCGAAAAACGAGCCACGGATGGAGCGGTATACGTTGCAGGTCAAAACCTGAACCGTATCCCGAGCCGCCGTGTGCCCAAATTGCGCCGCGACATCGGTTTCGTGTTCCAGGACTTCAGGCTACTTCGCGAACGGACCGTGTTCGATAATGTCGCGTTTGCGATGGAAGTTATTGGTGCCTCCCGCGCGCAGATTCGTGATCGAGTTCCGGACGCGCTGAGAATGGTCGGGCTAGAAGACAAAGCCCGCCGTAAACCAACCGAACTTTCAGGTGGCGAGCAGCAACGCGTGGGTATTGCCCGCGCCATCGTGAACAAGCCATCGATCCTGCTTGCCGATGAGCCGACTGGTAACCTCGACCGCAAAAACAGCGTCGAGGTTATGAACGTGCTTGACCGGATTAATCAGAATGGCACCACCGTGCTGATGGCCACGCATGCCCACGAACTGGTCAGCGAATTCCGTCATCGCGTCATCGAACTGAGTAAGGGCAACGTCGTCCGCGACGAAGCTGATGGTCAGTACACGGCGATGACCACCGTAATTAATCAAGATGGTTCTCGCGAGCTGCTCACCGGTGAGGCCGCTAAGGAAGCATCTGGCGAGCTCGCAACGAACGTAGAGAAGGACGAGGACCAGTGAGACTAGGATTTATCCTCCGCGAGGCTGCTAAGGGCCTTCGGCAAAATGTCATCATGGTCGTCTCGGTTGTTTTGGTGACATTCGTATCCCTGACCTTCGTCGGCGCTTCGGCGTTGCTGCAGCTGCAGATCAACCAGATGAAGGGCTACTGGTACGACCGCATGGAAGTTGCGGTCTTCCTGTGCGACGACAACACCGCCGCGCCCAATTGCGCCGGCGAGGGGGTCACCGATGAGCAGCGCACGAGTATTCAACAGCTGCTGGAATCTGACGAGATGGCTCCGTACATCAAGGAATTCGCGTATGAGTCGAAGTCTGATGCCCTGAAGAACTTCAAGGAGCAATACAAGAACTCTTCCCTGGTGGATCAGGTCACCGAGGATCAGCTTCCGGAGTCGTTCCGTGTTGGGCTAGTTGACCCGGAGAAGTATCCGGTGATCAACGAGGCGTTCTCCACCGTTGCGGGCGTCGACTCGGTGGTGGATCAACGCGAACTTTTGGAAAAGGTCTTCCAGCTCGTCCGAGTAGCATCGGCCGCTGCGGCTGTGGTGGCGATCGTGATGATTGCCTGCGCGGTGCTGTTGACCGGTACGACCATTCAACTTTCTGCGATGCACCGGCGTTTGGAAACCACGATTATGCGTTTGGTCGGTGCTTCGAAAACGACCATCCAACTTCCGTTTATTATCGAAGGCGTGATTGCCTCCGTTATCGGTGGTTTACTTGCTTCGGGCACCTTGTGGCTGCTTGTGAAGTTCCTTGTTCAAGATAAACTCGCCAACGAAAACGTTGGCGTTGCCTTCATCTCGACGAATGAAGTTCTACTCGTTGCTCCAGGGCTCTTGATTATTGGTATCGTTTTAGCCACAATTTCTTCAGTGGTAACGTTGAAGCGTTACCTGAAGGTTTAGCTGTTCGTTATCTTTGATCGAACTTCAGAACTTGATGCACAAAAACCCTCTAAGGAGCAGTATGCTATCCAACGCGGTGCGACGTAAGTTCCTACGCGCCACCATCGGTGGAGCCCTTGCTTTGTCGCTTACTTTGCCGGCGGGTATCGTACTCGCCGACGAACTGGATGACCGTAAGGAAAAGGTCGAACAGAACATCGACAACCTTGAACAGGATATGGAAGTCCTAGACGCGGATATCGTTGAGACGGATCGCAAGCTGCGAGAGCAACAAGCCCAAGTTCCAGTGGCAGAAGCGGCCTTGGCCGACGCGCAAAGCCGTGTAGCAAATGCCCAAGCCACTGTCGCTGACCTGACGAACCGGTTGATCAGTGCCCAGGCCACCCGTGACAAGGTTGCCAAAGCGATCGAAGAAAACGCAGCCAAGATAGCTGAAGCTGAAAACACCATGGCGCAAATCGCCTCCGAGGCTTACAAGCGCGGTGGAGTTTCCAGTGGTCTAGACATGATCCTGAACATGGACTCGGCCACTGCCATGGCCGACGGTCTAGACATGGCCAATAGGGCCATGGATTCTCAGAACGCCGTATATAACGATCTGGCGCAAGAGAAGGCAACTGACGAGAGTAACAAACTTCGCCTGGCCGCCGTGGAGGAAGAAATTTCTTCACTCAAGGGACAAGCCGAAGAAGCTCTCGCGCAGGAACAGGGCGCCCGCGATGCAGCGCAATCGGCCAAAGATGAATTGAACGCCCTCGTGGCCAGCACCGAATCTCTCAGCGCCGAGCTGGAATCTAAGAAGCCGCAGATTCAGGCGAAGCTGAAGTCGCAAGAGCAGGAATACGCCACGGTGAATCAGCAGATCAAAGAACGCCAAGAGCGCCTGATCCGCGAAGAAGCCGAGCGCAAGCGCAAGGCGGAGGAGAAAGCTCGCAAGGAAGCCGAGGCGGAGCGTCAGCGCATCGCTAAAGAGAAGGCAGCCTACGAGGCCGAGCAGGAGCGCCAAGCCGCCGAAGCGAAGCGGAAGCAGCAGACGTACCAGAAGAAGCAATACGTCGCTCCCAAGGCAAAGCCGAAGACCGAATCCCGCGCGGAACCAAGCAGCTGGGGCTTGATCAAGCCAACGAGCAGCTCGCGAATTACTTCCAGCTTCGGCTGGCGTCCGACCCCGGCGGGAACCATTGACTACACCGGTCGCGGTGGCTATGTTCACGCAGGCGTCGACTGGGGTTTCGGCGGCCAATGTGGTTCACCGGTTGTCGCAGCTACCAGTGGTGAAGTGTGGTTCGCCGGATGGGGTGGTTCCTCGGGCAATAAGGTGACCGTCTCGCACGGTGTCGTCAAGGGCAAGGCTTTGGCGACAAACTACCATCACCTTTCACGTATCGCTGTGAGCAACGGGCAGCACGTCAACCAGGGCCAAGTTGTCGGGTATGTGGGCACGACGGGTAACTCGACCGGCTGTCACCTGCACTTCGAAACGATCATCAACGGTTCGCATGTGAACCCATTGGGACTTCTCTAGCGTTAGACTTGTTATTTGTGCGCGGGAATCCGCCCGCGACATGCAAGGAGTGTCATGGCTAAGAAGAACCAAGAAGATCGCATCATCGCGAGCAACCGCAAGGCGCGCCACGATTTTGAGATTCTAGATACCTTCGAAGCGGGCATGGTGCTGACAGGGACCGAAGTTAAGTCACTGCGCGAAGGCAAAGCTTCGCTGGTGGAGGGCTTCGGCCAGTTCTACCGCAATGAGCTCTACATTGAGAACTGCTACATTCCTGAGTACCTGAACGGTTCGTGGACTAATCATGCCGCCCGACGTCGTCGCAAGCTATTGCTGCATCGCGCAGAACTGCTCAAGATCGAACGTAAAATCTCTGAGTCAGGTCTGACAATCGTCCCGCTGAAGTTGTACTTCAAAGATGGGCGCGCGAAGATCGAAATCGGTGTGGCCCGCGGCAAGCGCGAATACGATAAGCGACAGACGCTGCGTGAACAGCAGGACAATCGCGAAGCCCTACGGGCAATGCGAGAGCGTAATCGCGGCCACGCATAAGCATGAGGCGAAACTCGTTGGGATACCCTCCCGAATTGTGCTATGATTGATTAACGCACCATTGGTGTGGTTGCACCCGGGAGACCGGGACTGACAACAAAATACGGGGATGATCGGTTTCGACGGTGTGAGTCGCGACAGATGAAGCGGGCCGAGGATGCAAAGTTATCTCGTAAACGCTCTTTGCAAAACAATAAGTGCCGACTCAAAGCGCACTGACTTCGCTCTCGCTGCCTAAGCAGCCAGACAGTCCGTAAGCCAGGGGATGCTATCGCCCCTGTTCCTTACGTCATTTAGATAGCCACTGTATCCAGCGGCCGTTACCGCTGTTGGGTACATATTTTGGTAACTGTGCCCGGATCAACCACATGTTTGCGTGATGGTTGGGGCAGAGAAATTCCGCAGCAAACTGCGCCCGGAGAAGACCTGGCAACGCCACATCGGACGGGAGTTCAATTCTCCCCATCTCCACGTATTTTGACCCCGGGATCCTCGTGATCCCGGGGTTTTCTTTTGCCCGACGGCCTAATTGGCTTGGCTATTGG
>NZ_JBQSYR010000024.1:0-65217 GCF_052379505.1 Glutamicibacter sp. 363
CACGGCGGCATGATTTCCGGGACGGTTCAGTCCAAAGCGTCTGATTTGCCGACGCCTCGATTCTTTTTCGCATCCATACGTGGTGCTTCAGCGACAGAGAAACCGTGGGTGGCCACGGTGCCGGCCAGAATGGCGCCGTAAGATGCTGCGCCCTCGATTACCCAGAGGCTATCAGCATTGCCTTCGGTGCGGCGAGCCACCCATTTGATGGCCCTGTTGATGCCTGACCCTGTGGTGGGAAATTGTCGGGTTTCGAGTAATGCTCCATTTGAGGCGTTCACAATGGCATAGACGTGGTTGCGTACGTGAGTGTCGACACCCACGACAAATGGGTGGCTATAAGCGACGATAGACAATGCGGTTACTGTACTTTCCTGAGCTGGACTTGGTTGGTAGCCGTGAACGGCCGGTACCAGTCCGGGTAGGATCACTACGGAACAGAACTGTGACGAGTCACGCCCCCGCAAGGGCGGACAATCTTCTAATCAGGCTACCGAGGTGGGCCGGACAGGTACCGGCCGCTCCACACTCGATAAACGGACAAGTCCATAAGATGACACCTTCGGGTCAGTTGTACCATGAGTCACATCTATCAGACGGAGTGGCTGGTACCCATCCTGCCAGCCAGTCCCAGACCAGCTAGAACAAGTCTCACAGTTGTACCAAGGGACATACCCATTCAGGTAAGCCCGAGCGTCCTCAACCGAGACGAAGACTTTTGGATATCCCGGGCGATACTTCATCGTACGGAATCCCGATTCGCTGAACGGATTGTCATTAGACACATTGGGCCTGTTATGGCTCAGCCGCACATGTCGGGCCTCTAACGCGTTTTTCAGCGCGTTGGACTTCATTGCAGGCCCCGAGTCAGCGTGTACCACTTGCGGCACATCATAGTCCTTGAAGGCCTGCTCGAACATCTCCACGGCCATATGGTCCGCTTCGCGCTCCTCCACCCGGTAACCTACGATCTGCCGGGAGAAAATATCCATGATCGAATAGGCCTTGAACACGCAGTTCTTATATGGCGAATACAGATCAGTAATGTCCCAGCTCCAGATCTGTCCCGGTCCGGTGGCCTTCAAAACAGGTTTTTCCCCTCTCGTCCTGCGGTTTTGTTTCCGGGTTGGTACCTGTGGCCGCAACATCTGCTCTTCTAGCTGCGCGGCAATACGCCACCACGCGCGTCGGGAACCGAGCATGAGGCCTTCATCCCAGGCCGTGGCGAAGGAATGGTCCACAGAGTTGTCTCGAGCCCAGCCGGCAAGGATTCGCTCTTTGATGCGTTCACGATCAGCCGGGCTGATCCTAGTTGAATAAGCGCGGTCGGCTTGATGAACAGGATTCGGTGTTTTCGGTCGTGGGCTGATTCGGTAGTGCCAGGTTGAACGGGAGATCCCGGAAATTTTCAAGGCCTGGCGTTGCGAACCCGTCAGGTTCTTTAAGGTTCGGACGAGTTCGTTTTCCGCGGCGAGGAATTCTTCTGTTCGTTCGTCTTCGATGCGGCGGGCCCTTGCTCGTTCAGCGTGTGCAAGAGCCCGATAGCTTTTCCCAGGGCCTCATTGGTTCCTTCGAGCTGGCGGACACGTTCACGCAGTGCAGCGAGTTCAGCTTGCTGTTCTGCTTGTTCTTTGGCTCGTGCTGATTCTAGGGCTGAACGTTGGCTCGGGGTGGTGTTCATCCTTCCATGATCTCGTGGAACTAGGTTGCGGTCGAGGTCGCCTTCGAACACAAGGGGTTCCATCGGTAGAACGTGGCTTTGGAGAAGGGCTGTTGTGTGAGCCAGACGGTGCGAGTGCCGTGGGGCTGGAGGTTGTACTGGTGGACGTATTCCCTGATTTCTTCGCGAGTGACGCCGATGGTGCTCATGGTGTTTCCTTCTGTCAGTGGTGGGTCTTGGATGACTCACATACAGCCTGACCGAGAGGGGAGCTAGCTTCTCCTATGAGAAACTTCAAGCTTTAGGTGGAGCTGCAGCCGCTCTAGGAGCTGAGCTGTTGGGTATTGCTGCCATTAAAACTGCGTGTACTTAAGGAGTGAGTTCCATGAAGAATTATATTAGGCCTGTTCTGACCCTGCTGTGCGTTGCACTTGCTGCGGTGGCGTATTTTGCCTTCAGCAACATCTTTGTTGCTTTGATTTTCGCGGCGTGTGGCGTGATGCTCTGGGCCTTTTTCGGAGAGAAGTATGATGCCTCCGTGGAGATCACGAAGAAGGTTGATCCTCGGGAACTGAAGGAATATCGCCGTCAGCATCCTGGTGCGTCCATTACTGACGCGATTCGAGCAACTCAGCCTTAGATTCTCAAAAGCTATATCCAGAGGGTGCCCCATTCACTGGGGGTACCCTCTACTCATATTTAGAGATGGAGACATCGGCTAGGCGGGTTTTTCCTTGGTGCACGGTTGGCCCGTGAAAGATATGTTTGGTGGCTCGGTCAAGATCAGGGGCTAAGCCCTCCGGGTTTCAATGGATAAACAAGTCATCAGTCCAGAAGTGCAGCATCCTGCGTTTGAACGTGCGGCTCTTCTGAAGGGGTACGAGTTAGCCCTGATTGAAGAGCTTGTGGTGTGCGCACGTGATGTGGCAAGCATTCCGTTTTGTCCAGCCTTCGCGGGCGGCGCGCTTCGCTATGACGCACTGCGTCCTGCCACATAACGCTCGTGGATTGCGGTTGGCGTAGCGGTAGCCCGGGGACTGTAGAGAGCTCGCTGTTGGACCCGATACTGGCGCAAACCACGCTCTCCTGCAAGGTAAAACACGCCAAGCGTGGATCACGCGAAGCGCGAACGAGCCGCCAGGCGACTATAGTATGCACGCAGCGTGAATAAACTGTGCGCAATTGCGTCAGCACGAAATACAACTTGCGCACAGGCAATATTGCCGTGAATACCTGCGCTGGGACAAACCCGTCTGACAGGTACGCCCCTACCGTTTCGAGAGCCTTGCGCGCAAAAGGCGGTTCTCCTCTTCCAAGATCAGCACTCTCTCTATTCCAGCCAAATTCAACCCCTCACCAAGCAGCTCAACTATCCTTCCAATACGCGCCAAATCCACCCGCGAGTACTTTCGAGTACCTCCGTTGGTGCGCCGAGGAACCACCAACCCCCGTGACTCATAGAGCCTCAACGACTGCACACTCAACCCGACCGTACCCGCCGCATAGGAGATCGAATAGTTATCTTCACCTGGTAGGGCATGAGCTTTAGAAATTTCCAAAAAATTGATCTTTCTTCTTGCGCCATCTGATATTCATGTGATATAAAATCTACATCATTGGAGATAGATTTTGGATCTGGCTCCAAGTGCACCATCAGCAACATTGCCGAGGAAAGGAAGAACAATGATGATGCAAAATGATGTCCTGCGCGATTTCGACCGACTGGTCCAGCGGACTTTCAACACCCAGCTCAGCCCCGAACGCGTCAATGCCATGCCCATGGATGCGTGGCGCGACGAACAAGGATTCCACGCGGAAATCGATCTCCCAGGAATTGACCCGGAATCCATCGACGTGGCCATTGAACGCAACGTCATGACCATCAGAGCTCAACGTCCTAAGCCTGAAGGACGTCGCAACGTCTTGGGCAATGAACGAGTGTGGGGTCATTTCAGCCGGGAATTCATCCTTGGAGAGCACCTGGACACGGAGAACATCAGCGCGAACTACGCCGACGGGGTACTGAGTTTGGACATTGGTCTGGCCGAGTCAGCCAAGCCGCGGAAGATCAAGATTCTGCGCGGAAAGTCCACGAAGTCCATTACCAGGTAGAGCTGATGGAACAGTGCCATGGAAACGTTGCTCGTTTACCTGGAAGAACTGCTCGCTGAGGACGATAGGGACTTCTTAGCACAGCTCAGTGATCGGCTCGACCAGTTCATAGTACGGCGAAGCGTTGCGGACTAGGTTCGGCTTCAGACCGGTCGAGTAGCAGGAACATGATACCTAGCTGGTACCACCGGCAGTTCGGCTATCGCACTCAGGTGCTGACCTTCAGATTCCCAGAAAAGAACAGATCCCCACCCATAGGGCCACCATACTCGGTAGCGGCAGTGGGTCGAACGGGCCGGTGCCCAGCTTTAGGGCTGAGCACCGGCCCGAGAGCTTAGGAGCGTGAAAAAGTGAACGGATCACTACTCAGTATTCACCTGTCTGACGAACAGGCCACGGAACTGCAAAACGCTTTGTGCAGTCGTCGAGACCATTACGTGGAGTTGATCAACGGCCCAGGAACAGAAACCAGTGCTGCACGTCCAAAGGTCGAAAGGTACTGGAAGGGAAAGGTGCAGGACATCCAAACGCTGATCGACTCGATCAGCGTTCCCCTTTATGGGGCGCAAGAGAATGCGTCTATCTCTGCTCGCACCTCTAAGAGTGCAGAAGCGCTGCCAAACATTTATGAAGCGCCCGATTGAGGATTACGAGCTATCAAGCATTTGAAGCCTTGGAAGATGCCAGTAGCAGCATGAGCAGTCGACCATATTACGCTGCTGGCCCGTGTAGATGGCCTGAGCGATTGGAAATATAAGGCCGCCTGACCTTGAGGCAAGCCGCTAGTTTTCCGCTGACTAGTGAATTCATCACAATTGGTTCCATCGCAACGGGGCCTTGCCGCCAATCAGCTCATGATGGGGACCCGCCTTGCCTCATGTCAATATGCTTACGAAAATTAACCCCGTGCCTCAACTAAATTGCTCGCCAAACTCACTACTAGTTCCATTGCTACGGAACTTAGAGCGGGCAATTAGCTGCCCCTGAATCTCCGCGATCCGCCTGGTGAGCGCCGGATTTAAAGAATACTCGCGCGCTGCGAGCTCTGCCGTATGCCTTTCATCCATAGCCTTCAGCTCGATAATCCGTTGATAAGCGGTACGCGGAGCATTATGCGTCCGCTTTCTGCGCCCTGACCTCGCGGTGCCATACCCGCTGGCGTTCACCATGGGCAACAAATGGTTCTTCCGCTGGTCAACCAACACCCAAGGCTCATTGAGTAACGCCATTTCTTCCCGCGTTTCATACCGGAACCTGAAAGCGTGCTTGCGCACCCAACCACTATTTCATTGCTCCACATGCACATTATCGTTGTGCTTATACGGTCTGGCCCGCGTCAGCGCGAGGTGGTTCGTTTCGGCTCATTCAATGAATGGCACATTGATAAATCCGCCGCTGTTATCGAAGTCGAACCCTGTCACCGGACACGGCAAACCAGCTACAAGGCTCTGGATGCCGGCCATCACATTGCAGTAGGCGCGGTTCTTCACCGCAATAATCACCGTCCAGCCAGCGAATACGTCGGTGAGCGTGACGGAGTACAGATATTCGCCTTAGAGGTTATGCTCGCAGTGCGACAGTATCGACTTCAAAGAATCCGGGTTCTTGCTCCATTGGAGTACCTGAGCAGCGGACTTTAATTTCCGAGCGGAGCATTGAGCCGGCCTTAGTCGCGGAAAGAGACAATGGCTATCTAGCATCGAGAAACTGCTTCGGATGGCGATTCATCGTGGCAGCTGACATGCACTGCAGTTCCGCTTTCACCTCGTCGGTGAGTAGCACGGAGAGTTTTCCGAATTCATCGAAGCGTTCACGGCATTTGATGTCCTCGGAGATTGTTGCGGCGAGGTATTTGCCGCAAGGATCCCCGCAGAGCGGCCAGATGCGTTCCAGGATCCTGAAGGACGCCAGTTGATACTCGCTGGCCCTGCGCCGCGGGACGGTGTAGGTATCTAGCCGGTGATCCGTTGGTGTTCTGCGCTCAGACGGTGTCTGGTGTTGGCTCTGGATCAGCCGGTGGGCGCGCGGAGATAGTCCAGAAGAATTCCCTTTTCGCGTTTCGTGGCTTTGGCGAAGCATTTGATGATTTGATGTCGAGTGTTCATTCAGAGTCCTTATTTCATCACTTCAGCAGAACCCTTTGCTCGTTGGAACGCCAGAGTTTTCGCGAGCAGAAGTAAATGAGGCATGGGCTTCGTGTGGCGCTTTGATGAGGGGTCAACGCGCCCCCTTACGCGAAAGCACCCCCAGGATCCACACCAAGAACGGCGCGCCGGCAATGGAGGTGACCAGACCGACCGGCAGCAGCACCGGAAACAGGTTCTGTCCGATCAAATCCGCCAGCAGCATCAGCACCACACCGGTCAGCGCCGCCCTTCCGGGCGTGGGATGGGTCGTCCCGAACATTCGCTGGGCCAGCTGTGGGGCGACGAAGGCGATGAAACCCACTGGACCAGCGACCGACACCGTGGCGCCGGCAAGTAGCACCGACAGGGCCAGCATCAGCAGGCTCGCGGCACGCACCGGCAAACCCAGGGCCGCGGCCGCGTCGTCGCCCAGTGCCAGAACATCCAGCCACCGAGCGCACAGCCCGATTAGCGCGGCGCCTGCCACGAGGACCACCAGCGCCACCGGGGAGAGCAGGCCCCAGGTGGCCAGCGACAGGCTTCCGGTAAGCCAGACCATGGCGCTATTTAGGTCCGGCAGCTCCGCACGCAGTAGTA
Source organism: Glutamicibacter sp. 363 (assembly GCF_052379505.1). NCBI lineage: Bacteria > Bacillati > Actinomycetota > Actinomycetes > Micrococcales > Micrococcaceae > Glutamicibacter > Glutamicibacter sp. 363. The sequence goes on from NZ_JBQSYR010000024.1 coordinate 6,496, forward strand.
GCCAGCTGACCCCGGCACCCAGTCCAGCGTTCACTCCCAGCCCCACCAGCACCAACCGGAAGGAGCTGATGCCACCGCGGTAGGAAACGGCCAGGACGACCGCCCCGGCCAGCAGGGCGCCCAGTGTCGCCGACAGCGGCAGCCGCCATGGGCCCAGCAGGAGGATGGCGGGCACGGCGTTGGAGCCGACGATGGAGGCGACGGCACCAAGGCTGGCGCCCGAGGTCACCCCAATAATATCGGGACTGGCCAGCACATTGCGCAGTACCGCCTGGGTGACCGCACCGGAGATACCGAAGCCAACGCCCACCACGATCGCGGCTAGGGCACGCGGACCCCGCAGGTCGCGCACCAAGAACATGGTTCCCGAATCGGCTTGGCCACTGATCACGAGCCACCACAGGCGCAGGTCTAACCCCAGCCCCAGTGCGTTGACCAGCAGCAGCAGCCCGGCGGCGGATAACACGCCCCAGCACAGCAAGGAGCGCCAATGCAGACCGGTGGCGCGCACCGCCGGAGCCGCCGGACGGATGAACTCAGAGACTGTCAACGGCTCTCCTCATGCGCGGGCTGCGCGCGATCAGAATAAACAGGGGTGCGCCGAGAATAGCCAGCATGATGCCCACGCTCAGCTCGCCGGTGGGCAGCACCAGCCGGCCTGCGGTATCGGCCAGCAGCATGATAGCTCCGCCCAGGGCTCCGGAGAGCCACACCGCGCCAGGTAGCCCGCCAGGTGCAATCCGCTTGGCCAGGTGCGGGGCCGCGAGACCGAGAAAGGCAATGGCTCCCATCGAGGCGGTCGCCGCTGAGGCAAGCACTACCACGGCGAGCAGGCCTACGAGCCGGTCCCGGATGACGTTGCGCCCCAAGCTGGAAGCCACATCGTCGCCCAGCGCCAGCGCGTCAAGCGAGGAAGTATTCAGGACGGTGAGCAGCAGCCCAAGGGCCAGCCACGGGCCCACGTCCCAGAGCACGGAGGCGTCGCGTCCGGACAACGAACCGACGGTCCAGTAGCGGAAGCGGTCCATGGTGACCTTATCCAACAGCACGACGGCGCTGGAGACGGCATTCAACACTCCGGTGATGATGCTGCCGGCCAGAATCAGGCTGGTGGCGGCGTTGGCGAGCCGAATGCGCGCGGCCAGGCCGAGCACCATCGAGCCGGCAACTAGCCCCCCGAGCAGGCCGAAGACGGTGTATTGCGCGGGCGAAACAAGGTGGAACACGCTGATGGCCAGAACCACCCCTGCGGCCGCTCCTGAGCTTACGCCGAGCAGGCCCGGATCGGCCAGCGGGTTACGCGTGTGCGCCTGGCACAAGGCTCCGGCCACGCCCAGTGAGATGCCGCAGACCAGGCCGAGCACGGTGCGCGGCACTCGCAGAGCCATAACCGAGGCGTTGGCTTCAACGAGGTTTCCCTGCTGACCGCGCAGGTAGGCCAGGACATCGACTGCCGGTACCGGCTGGGAACCGTAGAGCAGGCTAGCGGCGACGGCAAGCAGCAAAGCCACGGCGCAGGCGACGAAGACCGGCAAGCCTTTGCGGGCCGGCCGGTCCACCGCCAGGTCGCGCAGACCGGCGCTCATGCTAGTCCTCGTCGTGATGGTGGTCGTGGTCTGTCTGGCCCCGGCGCCAGTAGCCGTCGACATCCCAGTTCTCGCGGTCCAGCCCCAGATCGTTCTTCAGGTAGCGACGCAACGGCTTAATGGACATCGACTCGCCGGCCACCCAAATGAAGCCCTCCCCCTGGGGCAGTTGCTGGGCTTTCACGGCCTGCACCAGCAAATCGGTTCTTCCTGCCGGGGACGAGCCGCGATGCAGCCAGCTGACCTGCAATTGTGCTCGGCTGTCCAGTACGATCTCATCGGCCGCGTCGTTGACCTCGATGAAGGCGAAAACCTTCGCCTCGGCGCGCAGGCCTGAAACCCATCGGGCCAACGCCGGCAGGGCGGTTTCGTCCGCGGCCAGCACATACCAGTCGAAGACGTCCTTCACCCGGAAGGAGCCACGCGGGCCGAGCAGGGCCAGTTGCTCGCCGGGTTGCGCGGTGCCCGCCCAGCGTCCGGCGACTCCGTGCTCATGCAGTACGAAATCCAGGTCCATCCATCCAGCCGCCGGGTCGGCATCCCGGATGGTGTAGTCTCGGCTGGTCATTGAGCGTCCATCAATCCACCGGTCGCCCACCACCGTGGGCAGCACGGCACGGCCTTGCTCATCGCGGTCAAAGAATACCTTGACGTGGTCTTCGGCTGCGACACTGCGAAGCGACTTCAGGTCCTCGCCGACTACGCGGATGCGCACCATGCGTGCTCCCAGCGGCTCCACCGATTCGACGGTCACTAGCCGGGGCACGAGCGGATGCGTATACGTGGCGTTCTTGGGATTTTCTTCGTCCGGTGCGATGAGTTCGCCGGAAGCCGGATCATGGGTCGTGATAATCATGGATAGGTCCTTTGGACTTGGGGACTAGAGGCTCTTGAGTGATTCTTCGATCTGCTCGGCCACACGCAGGGCGGCGCCATAGTTGTCTGGGAAGAAATGGGTCAGACCGAAGGCGTGCTTGTCCTTGAGCGCTGACAGCGAGGTCCAGGTAGCTTGTCCTTCGAGGGTGTCAAGCGCGTCGGAAGCACCGTCGGTGTACTGCGGGTAGTAGATCACCGTGGCGTCGTCGATCTTGGAGAGTTGCTCAAAGGAAAGAAACACGCCATTTTCGGCTTCTTCGTTCTTGACCGCCTCGACGGCCGGCGCCCCCAGATCATCCAGGACCTTGCCAATCCAGGAAATCTTGGAGTAAACAGTGACCTCCTCGTAGGCGTCCACGGCCGCGAAAGCATTCTCCGACAGCTGCTTGGCGTAATCGGACTTCATCTGGGCGATCTTGTCCTCGTAAGCCTTCTTTTGCACTTGGGCCTGCTCGCCGTTGCCCAGAATTTCGGCCATAGCCACCGAGGCGTCGCGGGTACCGGCAGAACCGTTGGTGCGGATCAGCACGGTGGGTGCGATGGCGTTGAGCTTTTCGAATTCGGCTTTCTTCTCGGAGCTCAGTTCCTCCGAAGCATCGTCACCGCCGCGGATGAAGCCGATCATCATGTCGGGCTTCAACTCAACGAGATGCTCGTAGTCCCATCCATCCGGGGTAAGAATAGACGGAAGCTTTTCCACGGCGTCGAAATCTGCCGCGTTGCCGAAGGAATCGTCGAAGGTGTCGCCGGCGGTGGCCAGCGGCGTCAGGCCGGCCTCAACGGCAGGCACGGAACCGCCTTCCAACGCCACCACTTGTTGCGGGTCTGACGGGATACTGACCTTTCCGAACGCGGTATCAACGATGACAGTGCCGTCAACATTCTGCGCTGCCGCGGTGGCGGAAGTACCGCTCTCGCCGTTGGCATTGGAACTGGCGGCACAGCCAGTGGCGAGCAAGGACAGAGACAAGGCCATAGCGGCCCAGCGGGCGCGTGGAGTGAATTTCATGTGCGAGTACCTTCGGAGTCGTCGAGTCTAGCGAAAACTTCGGTGACTGAGCAGATCACCTCGGCCAACGTTATCATAGGCTCACCTTACTCAAAAACGTTCTACTGTGTGTTCGTAATTATTCATCTTTATTGACCCGGTCCTGTCGACCGAAGCCCCACGGCCCAAGCGGTCGCGATTTGGCGCGTTGGATTCGGCGCGCTGGAAGTGGCATGGAAAGAGAATCAGTCGCGTGAGCCGTACCCGATGCGGCAGAATCCGCCGTAGGCTGGAGGTGTGGAACCCGCAGAACATCTCCGCCCCGCCCCGCAGCCCGCTGCACATCTGAGCTATCTCACCGCCACGGTCGACGAGGTCCGGGTCAAGGTCGCCGAGCTGGGGGGCTATGCGCAATTGCTAGGCCCCGAAGCGACCAAGGCCGGCACCTTCAAAGACCCTGCCGATGCCGCGGCGCTGCTCGCGTCCAGGGCGTTGCTGCGTCTGCTGCTGGCCCGGAAACTGCACGTCGATCCCCGCGCTTCACGTTTACTGCAACTTACCCGCCACTGCCCGAAGTGCGGCGTCGCAGACCACGGCCAACCGCGCCACCCGCAGCGCGCCGTATCGCTGTCCCGTACCAGGGAGCTGGCTATGGCGGCCGTGGCGCCTGCCGATGTCCTGCTGGGCGTCGATGTGGAACGTGGGCCGGGGCTGCACCCTCCGGGAGTATTCCCCGGGTTCGATGATGCGGTACTTTCTCCCGGCGAGCGCACCGCAGCGGGTGCCGCGGTGCGCCCCGACGCTCTGCGCTTGACCTTGTTCTCAGCTAAGGAGGCCCTGCTCAAGGCGGCGGGGGTGGGGCTGGCTGTTGACCCGGCCAGTTTCCAGGTTTCCACCGGCCCGCTGGGCCCGCCCGCTCGGTGGTCCCAGGTACACACGCCCGGCGTGGAATCCGGCCCGGTGTACCTGCAGCCAGTGGACGTCGGCCACGGGCATGTGGCTTCACTGGCCTGCACCGCGCCCCTGCCGGTCGAGCGGTTAGAAACCTGGCAACTGCTCGGTTCATGAACGTCAGGGACGACGCCGGAGCAGGCCTATGGGCCGTCAGCGCCCCGGAAGCTGGGATCAGCTTCCGGGACAATGATCTCTTCCGGCGTTTCGGACTCGATCCGGAGTGCGCGCAATTCGCGAGCACTCAATACCACCACGGCGCTGAGGCCGGCGGCTAGCGCGCCGCCTGCAGCGATCGCTCCGCCTGGTCCTAACACCTTGGCCAGCAACGAGAGTAAGGGCCCGCCCAAGGTATCACCCACGGTACCTTGGGCGCTCCATACGGCGCTGACCCGGCCGAGCAACCGGTCCGGGGTGCGCCCGACGATAATCGCATAACGGAATATCTCGGCCAGCACATCCCCCACGCCAGTCAAGGCCATGGCTGCCAGGGCCAATGGCAGCGAACTGGTCAGGCCCAGGGCCAGCACGCCCAGGCTGGAAGCGCACAGTACCACCAGCAGCACTCGGCCTGCGGGCCGCACCCGTCCGGTCCAGCCGCTGCTCAGCGAGGCGAGCAAGGCTCCGGCTGCCGGTGCTGAATACAGCAAGCCGGCGGCTTCAGGTCCCAGCCCCAGCTGGCGCTCGGCGAACTCCGGAATCAGCACGTACGGCGAGGCGCACAGCAGCTGGATGAACCCCAGCAGCATGATCGGGCCAACCACCCGGTCGCGCGCTACATATGCCATGCCCTCACGGGTATCGGCCCATGCCTGCGCGCAGGTGCGACGAATGGCACCGAGTGTTCCGGCCTGCCGGATCTGCGGATCAGCCGCTGCCTGTTCGTCGATGCCCGGCTGCAGTTCAGGCAGTCCCCAGAGCAGGGCCATGCTGGCCAGACTCGCGGCGATGACCCAGAGATACAGCCAGCCCGGGCCGATCACTGCGTATAGCAGGCCGCCCAGGGCGGGGGTGAGCACCATGCCCAAATCCATGCTGATCGCCATGAGCGCACTCGCGGCCGGGAGCTGGATCGGTTCCACCGTGCGTGGCACCGTGGCGGACAGTGCGGTGGCGCTGATGCCTCCAGCCAGCCCATCCACGGCCGCGGCCACGTGGAATGCGGCCAGCATCGGCTCAGCGGCAAAGGCATTAACTGCCAGGAGCGCGAAGCCGGCTATGGCTGAACCGCGGGCCGCCAGGATGATCTTGCGACGGTCCAACCGGTCCGCCATCAGGCCGCCGGACAGTGCCCCCGCGAAGCCGGCCAGGCCCATGACGGTTGCGACCAGGGCGACGTGGACGGACGAACCGGTCAGGGCATAAACCTGTAACGGAATCGCAGTGCTCAGCACGCCGATCCCCGCGATGGATACCAGACGCCCCCAAAAAATCAGGGTGAACGCTCTGCTGCTGCGCAGCGGACCCAGGTCGATTGAATGGCGGCGCAGCCACCGGATCACTGGGCGGATTCCCGCGGTGTGATATCAGTCCAGTGTTCCTGGACGTAGTTATTGGCCGCGTCCAGCTCGGACGGGCCGAATACCTGTGTCCAGCCGGCCGGGACCTGCGCGAAGTCGGGCCAGAGGCTGTGCTGATTCAACTGGTTGACCAGGACGAGGAAACTGCCGTCGGTTCGGTCGAAGGGATTCATGGTTTTGCTCCTTGTGCTATATGGAAAGTCAGGTAGGTCTGTTGACGGGTCAGCTGCCGGTGTGCCCGGCTTCGGTGCGGGCCAGGTCTTCGCGTAGCTGCGGCCCGACGATGCTCAGTGCTGCCGGGCTGGTCATCTCATGGTGCCCAGCCTCGATCAGCTGCTGGGCGAAGGGCCCGGCACTGTACTCGGACCAGCCGGCTGCGGTACGTGCCGGATCGCTGGCGACCACCCCATGGCGGCTCATCGTCGCGGTATACAGTCGGGTGTCCGCTCGGACCCGGTCGTAACGGGCACCGGGCAGCACTCCGACGCTATAGCCATAGGAGTCCATGATTGCCTCCAGCTTGTCGCTGGCGAAGTGGCTCCAGACTCCCTCGGCCTCTGCCAGAAACTCCAGCACATCCGCGCGCTGGTACGGGCTCCTGAGCCACTGGGGTAGCTCGCGCAGCGCCCCGGCCAGCAGAAAGTTCAGTGCTTCCTGCTCCAGCTCGGCGGCGTCCTCCGGGGCCGGTCCTTGGACGGGGTTCACGGTGACCGGGTCCGCATCAAGCAGCGAGAGCGTGAGCACCTGTTCCCCGTCCTTCTCCAGCGCACCGGCCACCATATGCGCCAGGTGTGCTCCGAAAGACCAGCCCAGCAGGTGGTACGGGCCGTGCGGATGGCGATTGCGGATCGCCTGCACCATGGAATCGCGCAACGCAGCCATGTCCTGCGGGGCCGGCCCAGTGAACCTCGGAGACTGCAACGCAATGATTTCGCGTCCACGGCCCAGATGCCCGGCCAACCCGGCGTAGCTCCAGCCCAGGCCACCGGCCGGGTGGAAGCAGTACAGCGGGGCGCCGGCCCCGCTGCCGCCAGCAAGCGGCAGTACCAGGTCGAAGGAGGAATCGGTGCCGGCGGACAGTTTGGAGGCCAGCAGTTCCACGGTGGGCGCCGCTGCCAGAGTGCCCACCGTCAGCGTCGTCTCGAAGCGCGAGCGCAGTAGCGAAACGGCACGCATGGCCTTGAGCGAATCCCCGCCCAGCAAGTAGAAGTCATCCTCCCCGTGCACCGAGTCCACGCCGAGTACGGCGCAGAACACCTCGGCTACCGCGGTCTGCGCGCCGCCAGACGGCGCCCTGCCCGCGATCGGGGCAGGAAGCGGCAGCGCGGCCACATCCAGCTTCGTGTTCGGGGTTAGCGGCAGCTTGCCGAGCAGCACCAGGTGGCTCGGGACCATGTAGTCCGGCAGCTCGCGGCGGGCCCTGGCCCGCACTGCGTCCACCAGCCCGGCGCGGTCCTCCTCGGTGTCCGCACCGGCGGCGGGTACCAGATATCCGATCAACGCCATGTGGCCCTGCGTCATCTGTCGAGCCAGCACTGCGCAGGAGCCGACGCGCGGATCCGCGGCGATCACCGCCTGTACTTCCCCCGGCTCGATGCGGTAGCCGCGGATCTTGATCTGGGCATCGGAGCGGCCGTGGAAGTGCAGCGCCCTGGAAGAATCGCGCGAGACAACATCCCCGGTGCGGTACATCAGCGTGCCCGGGGTGCCATAGGGGTTGGCTACGAAGCGGGAGGCGGTCAGTGCAGCGCGTCCCACGTAGCCATATGCCAGCCCGTCTCCAGCCAAGTACAGTTCGCCGGGCGCGCCCTCAGCGACCGGACACAGCGCGCTGTCCAGCACGTAAGCTTCGGTGTTTTCGATGGGCCCGCCGACCACCGGCACAGCACTGCTATCGGTGCCGGCGCCCAGGGCGTTGATGGTGTATTCGGTGGGGCCATAGAGATTGTAGCCCTCGGACACGGGGTCCGCGCGCAGTGCATCCCAGACCTCGGCTCCCACCGCTTCTCCGCCCAATAACACCAATGCCGGATGGTGCTTCCCGGCTTGGAGCAGCCCCTCGGCCAGCAGCGCCGAGGCAACTGAAGGAGTCACATTAATGACGTCCACGCAATGCTCACGTAGGTAGCTAACCATCTGCGCTGCATCGCGGCGCAGCGCCTCATTCAGCACGTGCACGGTGTGCCCTTCGATGAGCCAGAACAGCTCTTCCCAAGACATGTCGAAGGCAAAGGACACGGTATGCGCGACAACCAGCGGGCGGTCCGGCACCCGAGCGATAGCCGGGTCGAAGATCTCGCGTCGGTGGTTGGCCAGCATGTTGACCAAGCCCCGGTGCGGTACGGACACACCCTTGGGCTCGCCGGTGGAGCCTGACGTGAACATCAGGTAGGCGCTGTCCGCGTGCGAGTAGTCCGGATAAAGCTGAGCAGCTCCTGCATGGCCGGCGACCACGGCATCATCTAGCACCATGACCCGGGTTCCGCAGGCGGCGAGCTTCTCCGTGTCCCTCCATGAGCCCGGCTCCAGCAGTACCGCATCGGCACGTGCGGTGGCGAACATCTTCGCGGCACGGGCATCCGGGTAGGCCTCATCCAGGGGAATGTAGGCCGCTCCGACAGCCATCACTGCGAAGATGGCGGCCACGAACCGGTTCCCGCGCGGCAGGCCTAATCCCACCGTGGAGCCCGGGCCCAGGCCCTGGGCACGCAGCCAGCCGGCGATCGAGCAGACCTCGGCCCACAGCTCGGCGTACGTGAGGGTGTGCGCCCCATCGATCAGCGCAGGACGCTGCGGGTGGGCAGCAGCGGTGCGTTCCAGCAATGCGACCAGTGAATCCTCGCCCAGCTGCCGTGCGGTACCGGCCAGCCCAGAGGACTGCGGCTCGCCCTCGACCGCGGCCAGCACGGTACCCAACGGGGACTGCGCATGGTCAGCCAGCGCGGCCAGGGTGGCGATGACCGATTCCATCAGGCAGCCCGCGGCCGCGGCCGAGAACTGCTCTCCCTGATAAGCCAGAATCAACCGATAGATGTCGGCAGGATGCACGATGAAGGTCAGCGGGTAGTGAGTGGCGTCCCCGCCCTCGATCTCCACCAGCCCGGTGTCTGTGCTGAGCCTGTCCAGCGCCGCGTCGTCCTCCGGGGTATTGCGCATGACGTAGAGGGTATCGAATAGGGTGCCGATGCCGGCATCCTGCTGGATCGTGGACAGTCCGACGAATTGGGCCTGCAGGCTCTCACCCTGGCGGGTCTGCACCTGGCGCAGCAGCGCATCCACCCGGGTGTGCGGATCCAGCTCAGTGACCACCGGGACGGTATTCAGGAACAAACCAATCATCTCATCCACCCCTGCCAGCTCCGGAGGCCGGCCGGAGACCGTGGAGCCGAAGACTACGGTGTCCTGGCCGGTGAGCCGGCGCAGCGCCAGCGACCAGCCCAGGGAATAAACGGTGTTGATCGACACCTTAGCGGTGCGGGCCAGCGCGATCAGCGCCTCGGTCAGCCCGTCGGGCAGGTCCATCTCAACGACCTCGGGCAGCACTGCGGAACGTGCTGACGCTTCCGGAGCGACCAGGGTGCCGTCGTTAAGACCAGCCAGCAGGTTGCGCCACACGCCCCGGGCGGCCTCGGCATCCTGTTCGGCCAGCCACTGGAGGTAGCTGCGGAACGGGGTCGGCTCGCCCAGGGTATCGTCCCGGCCTCCGGCACGGTAGTGCCGCAGCAGCTCGGTGACCAGCAGTGCGTCGGACCAGCCGTCGATCAAGATGTGATGGTTGGTGACCACCAAGGCGCCCCCCTCGACTCCCAGATCGGCATAGGCGAAGCGGATCAGCGGTGGACGGCTCATCTCAAACTTCGTTTGGCGCTCATCGACCTGCAGTCGTTCGAGCCCGCGAACGGCTTGCGGGTCTGCCGATAGGTCCAACTGGCGCCAGGGCAGTGGAAGGAAAGCGGGGATGAACTGCACGGGAGTGTCGAACTGTTCATGAGCGAAGCCGGCGCGCAGAATCGGATGACGCTCGAGCAAGGTGGCGCAGGCTTGGCGCAGTGCGGGCACGTCCACCGGCCCGGCGAAGCGGTAGGTGGACTGCATGGTGTATACGTCCAGCGCCTCCGGGTCGGCCAGCGCGTGGAAGAGCAGCCCGTTCTGCAACGGGGCCAGCGGCAGCACATCGATGATCTCCGGTTCGGCCTGTTCGGCGTCCTGGATATTGGTGTTCCGGGCCTCGGTAGTTGGCGTGGTCACTAGTTTCCCTTCAACAAATTGGTCAGCGAGGCCATCGAGGCCCCGTCAAGCGTGATCATGGGTTTGACGGCGTCCGCCGCCGGCGCAGAAGCCGCGGGAGCTTTCCCTGGATCCCCGGCAGTATTAGCGACGGCCGTGGCGGCAGGTGCGATACGTTGCACCACGGCGGCCAGATTGGCGGCGATCGGGTTGGCGAAGACCTGGGAGATCGTTGCCTTGTAGCCAGCCTTGCGCAGGGCGGTCAGCAGGGACATGGCGGCCATGGAGTCGCCTCCGGCGGCAAAGAAGTCGCTGTCAGTGCCGCCTACGGGCAGGCGCAGCACCTGCCCGTAGGCGGCGGTCACCGCGTTCATGGCTGCTGCGTCCGCGCCGTGCGCTGCGGCATGCCGGGCACCCGCCGAGGTCAGGGCCTCGCGCGCCGCAGCCAGCCGAGTGGACAGCAGGCGGCGCAGCACCGGCAACGCGGTGCCCAGGGCCAGGCACTCCAAGGCCACGACCAAGGCGGAGAGCACCTGACGGGCGACGGATTCGGGTATTTCAGTGCCGAATTCCATTTCGACTTCCATGAGGTCGCCCACCGAGACACTGACCGATAGCGGGTATTCGGTGGCGTCCTCAGAGTGGATCTCGCCCAGGCGCGGGGCACCGTCCGGGGTGTTGCCCTCGGCTTGCGGATAGTTCTCCACGACCAGCAAGGTGTCGAACAGGGTGCCGAGGCCCAGGGCGCCGGTGATCTTCGACAGCGGCACTCCGGCCGATTCAACGATCCGCTGGCCAGCTGCGTGGGCGGCTCTCAACAACGCCTTGGAATCCTTTTGTTCCAAGTTCATGGCCACCGGCAGGGTGTCGATGAACATGCCCGGCAGCTCGGACATGCCCGGCACGTCGATGGCGCGGCCGGAGCTGACCGTGCCATAAACCGGAACGTCCGTGTCCAACAGTGCGCCGAGCACCAGCGCCCAAGCGGCATTCGCCGCGTCAGCCACCGTGGCCGAGGCCTTGCGGGCGCGATTGGCCAGAGCCTTGTGCACGTGGGCGCCGAGCTCAACACCGATCATCGTAGGCAGCGCGGTATTCTCCGGATCGCGGTGGCGTAATACGTGGCCCGGACGGTCCCCCGTCAACACCCGGCCCCATTGCGCGACCCGGGCCTGGTCGTCGCGCGAGACCAGTGAACGGGCGAAAGCGTCATAGCCACTACCGGCAGGGGCTACCGGCTTCGGGGCCGGGGCGCCCCCAGCGGCTCGCGCGTAGTTTTCGAACAACTCATCCACCAGCGGCGGGATGGACCAGCCATCGAGCAGCAAATGGTGGTTGGCCAGGATCAGCTGGCTGTGCGGCTCACCGGTTTCCGGGTGCTCTCCAAAATCGACCAGTTCCAGCCGCAGCAGCGGACCGGTTTCCACGTCGAAGCCGCGGACCAGGTGCTCGGCGCGGACCGCCTGTGCGACCTGTTGCCGGGACTTCAGGTCCAGCCCGTGGCTGCGGCGCACGGCCACCTGCGGGGTGAGCCCGGCCAGCGGGACGAACACCGGTGCGCCGTCTTCCGGCCAGTACACGGTGGATCGCAACTGCGGGTGTACCGCGGCCAGCGCGGCCGCTGCGCTCCGCAGCGTCGTCGGGTCCACCGGACCGAACAGCTCCAGAGCGGTCAGCGACAGGTAGGTGTCGTTCGGGGCGGAGGCTGCGTGCACGGCCATGGCCTGCTGCACCCCGGTCAGCGGCCAGACGCCCTGGGCTGCGGGGCGTTCAACTAGCAGCCGCGAGGTTTCCGCGGCTGCCATCCCCACGATGTCGTGCAGGGCGCCGGTGGTGCCAATGGCCAGCGGGTCTATCCCGGACAAGGCGACCAGCGCGGATCGTGCGGCATCCGGAAGACCGCGACCGGCGGCGTTGGCTGCGGCCAGCTGCCAGCGCAGCACCAGGTGCGGGCCGTCCACGGCCTCGGTGACGTAGCCGTTCAGTTCCACCGGGTGGGTGGCGGGCAGCGCCCGATGCAGTCCCAGCTCGCTTTCCAGTGCGGCGGCGTCCGCCGCCGGCTGCCACGGGCCTTCGGACACGGCCTCACGCCCCAGGTAATTGACCAGAAGCTGGGCGCTGGCAGCGTCCGCCGCGGCGGCCAGTTGGTCGCCGGCAGGACCGGCAAGGTGGCGCAGCATCCCGTAGCTGGCTGTATCTGTTGGCAGTGTGGCAGATGCGGCGCGTGCCGCACGCACCCAGGCTTCGGGTGCCAACCTCTGGGTGCCGCCGGTTGCCGCGGCGGACAGGCGCAGCGGCCAGGTGGCGGTGAACCACCCCACGGTGCTGCCGACTTCCACCGTGTCGCGGGCGTCGCTGAATTGGACGCCCGCCGGGCGTCCATGGCCTTCGGCCTCCAACAGCACGCTGGTACCGGCTTCCAGCGTGCCTACTACCGCGGCGTGTAGCACGGTGTCCATGCCGCAGCCCTCGCCCAGCGCAAGCAGTCTGCGCGTGGTCTCTGCATCCAAGGTGTGCACAACCTCCTGCGTGTCGGCCACTGTTCCCAGCTGCAGGGAATCCGAGTACCGCATCTGTGCCAGTTCCCCTGCATCCAGCACGGACAGCCAGCGCTTGGTCAGCGTTTGGTCAGCGGCCAGGGTCTGTGCTGCCTCATGCGAGGCGGCAGCCCAGGCGCGGAGGTTGGCGGAGGCGGCCGGTAGGTTCCGGGAGCCCTGGACCAGTCGGCGCAGATCCTCGGTCAGCAGGCGCCAGGAGTAGATGTCCACGGCAACGTGATGCACGGCCAGCGCAAGCACGCCGTAGCCGGACTCAGCCGGGCGATACACGGCTGCCGCCACGCGGCCCGACCGCTCATCCAGTTCCCGGCAGGCGGTGCGCAAAACCTCGGAGAACTGCCGCTCACCGGAGTCGGCGGCCAGCGTGGTCAGTGGCAGTGCCGCGTCGGGCAGCACCGCGGCTCCGGAACCGTCTACCCGCAGGCGCAGGGCCGGGTGGCGTTCGGCCAAGATGGTCAGCGCCCGTTGCAGACTGGTCGCCTGGACGCCAGCGGGCACGTTGAGCACACGCAGCTGCTGGAAGCCACTGCCGTCCGCCCCGGTGCCTGCCAGCAGTTCGCGGTACCACGCCAAGGCCGGGGTGTCCTCCAATGCCCCGTCGGCGGCCAGCTCGGCCACCCGGGTCGGAGAAGCCTCGGCGGCGGCCGCGGCCAGCGCGGCAGCAGTCGGATTGCGATAGATCTCTCCCAGCGAAAGGACCAGTCCGCGGGCGCGCAGCGCGCCGACCAGCGCGATGACGGCCATGGAGTCCGCCCCCAGCGCGAAGATGTCCCGAGACGGGTCCACCGAGTCCAGCCGGAGTACCTCTGCAACGGCCTGGGCAGCCAGCGCGATGCGCGTAGCCTGCGCAACGGTGGACACGACAACCGAAGAATTTTCGGCGTCAACCGAGGCAGGCCCGGCAAAATCGGATTCGGTTCTTGCAGCTTCAACCAGCCGCGCGGAGAGCATCTCCAGACCCAGCTGCTCGGGTTGTAGCTGGATGCCGTCGGACAGTGCGGCCAGCGCGGTGCGCACGGCCTGGGCCAGCGCTGCCGCGGCTAGCAGATCTCCGCCGGCCAGCTCGACTTCCAGAGCTACCTCTTCCCCCGGGGTCAGCGTCAGGCACACCGGGTAGTTGGTGCCGTCCTCGCCTCCGAGCGCAGTGACCTCAAGACCGGAAACGCCCGTTTCCCCGCGTTGCGGGTAGTTTTCCACAACCAGCAAGGTGTCGAAGGGTTCGGCTCCGAGCACCGACTTGATCCGGCCCATACCCAGGTGGGCTGCACGAGCCAACGCGGTGTTTTGTCGGCGGGCCTCATCCAGCAGCTCCGTGCAGGGGGCTCCTGGACGTGGCTGCAGACGCACCGGGGCGGTGGTGATGAACATGCCGATCATCTCATCGATGCCCGGAACTTCCGCATCGCGGCCGGAACGGGTGGCTCCCAGCGCTACGTCAGCTGTGCCGATTACCGTGGCCAAAACGGTGGCCCAGGCGGCCTGGGCGGCGTCGGCCAGGGTATGCCCCGAAGCACGAAGCGCGGCAGAAAGCTCCGCGGTGGGCTGCGCCTGAAGGTAGGCGGTGGCGCTCACGGTGCCTTCGCCAGCGCGGGTCAGCGCGGCCAGCGCAGTGGGTGCGCCGAAGCCGGCGAACTCGCTACGCCAGGCATCCTCCAGCTCCCGGGAGCTGGTTTCCAACTGGGCCAGCCACTGAAGGTACCCGGTCATCGGGCGCGGTTCGGACAACCCGCCGCCAGCCAGCAGGGTGTTCAGTTCGCCGGTGAGCAGCGCGGTGGACCATCCATCCACCAGCAGATGGTGCAGGCAGAGGACAAGTTCCCAGGCGCTGTCCGCGGTGCGCAGCAGCTTTCCGCTGGCCAGTGGTCCGGTAGCCAGGTCCATCGGCTCTGCGCGCAGGGCTGCCTCGACCCGGCCCACCGCGGCGGACACATCGGGCTCGGACCGCAAATCTGCGGCCTGCAGCTTCCAGCGCATCCGGTCCAGGATAGCCAGGCGCGGGGCGGGCAGGTCGTGCTGGAAGATCACGCCGCGCAGCTGGGGGTGACGTGCGGCCAGCGCATCCAGTGCGTGGGCGATCTGCGCGGCACCGGGCAACGAGGCTTCGTCCGCGGCGGCTATGCGCCAGCGCGTGGTGGTCTGATACGTTCCGTCGGTTTCGCGCTCGTGGTGCAATACCATGCCCAGCTGGGTGGGGGTCAGTTCCCACACGTCTACCACGTTGGCGCCCAAGCTGGCCGCCCGGGCGGCCAGCACTGCGGCGCGTTCGGCGCCCAGGGCGGCCAGCCGGCCGGTGGCGTCGGTGCTATCGGGCGCGGCCTCAGGCTGCCGCGCTTCAAGTTCGCGGGCGATGCCCGCCAGCGTCCCGGCGGCCAGCAACTTCGCCACGGAGTAGCCGTAGCCCTCACGGTGCAGCCCGGCAATGACTTGGATCGCGGCGATCGAGTCCCCTCCCAGTGCCATGAATCGCTCCCCCGGATCCGGTGCGCAGGACAGGCCCAGCACGCGAGTGACCACCGCGGTCACCGCGGCCAGTTCGGCGCCCGGCGCCTCCGCGGCTACGCCGGATTCCGCCGGCGCAGCCGCGGAGGCACCGCCGAAGTCCGGGGCAGGCAGGGCACGGGTATCCAGTTTGCCGCTACCGGTCACCGGCAGCGACTTCAGCAGCACCACCGCGGCGGGCACCATCACACGCGGCAGCTTGAGGGCGCAGGCGGTGCGCAAGTCGGCGGCCAGCCGCGGATCGCCCACGGCGGCCGGGTCAGCCGGGACCACCCAGGCCGCGAGACGTTCTCCCAGCCGCGGGTCCTCGACCTTCAGCACCACGGCACGGCGTACGGAGTGCTGGCCGGTCAGGAAGGACTCGATTTCTCCGGGCTCGATGCGCACGCCGTGCAAGGAGATCTGTGCGTCGGTGCGGCCGAGCAGCGCCAGCTGCCCGTCCGGACGCCGGACCGCGGCATCGCCGGTGCGGTACAGGCGCTCCCCCGGGGCGAAAGGGTGGGCGGTGAAACGAGCGGCGGTCAGCGCACTGCGCGAAAGGTAGCCGTCGGCCAGCTGCGGACCGGCCAGATAGAGTTCGCCCACGGTGCCCGGGGCGACCCGGCGCAGCAGGGAATCCAGGACCAGCGCCCCGGTGGCGCCTACAGGTCGGCCGACCACCGGTTGCTGCGCGTCAGTCACGGCGGCGGCAAGTGCATCCACGGTGGCTTCGGTGGGGCCGTACAGGTTGTAGACGGCGGAACCGGACTCGCGGGCCAGCTGTCCCATGCGCCGCCACAGCGCGGCGGGGAAGCTCTCGCCGCCGGCCACGCAGATTTCCGGCAGTCTGGTCATCGCTGCGCTGGAGATTACCGCATTCCACAGGGTCGGGGTGAAGTCCAGGTAGGCGATGCGGTGCGCGTCGACGTAGTCGGCCAACGCGAACGGGTCCAGGTACTCGTCCTCGGTCAGCAGATGCAGGGTATGCCCGGTGAACAACGCCAGGAAGGCATCCCAGTGTGCGTCAAAGTGGAAGGCGGAGGTGTGCGCCACCTGCAGGGTGCGATCCGTCGGGTAGAGCTCGCGCTGCTGGCGGGCGGCTAGGTGGGCCAATGCGCGGTGAGGCACGGCCACGCCCTTGGGCTCGCCGGTGGATCCGGAGGTGAACACGATGGCGGCGGTAGCCGCTGCCTGCGCGGCGAACGGCGCCGGGGCCGAGCACGATCCCATCCCGGTGGCGCGCAGACCCTCGCCATCCCAGATCAACGCCGGGATGGCGAGGTCTAGCGCGCGCTCGACGCGGGCGGCGGGCCATCCGTTGTCCAGCACCATCAGGGTCACGGCGCTGCGCAGCGCCGCCAGGTGAGCCACCACGATATCGATCCCGCGCGGCAACCGCACGGCCAAGGTCCGGTGGCCGGTGGCGACTGCCAGCAGTCCGGCCAGACGATCCGCGGTGTCCCTTGCCAACGCATCGAGCTCCGCGTAGGTGTAGCTCATGCCGCCGACGACCAAGGCGGTGCCTTGCGGTGCGGCGGCGACCTGGCGGGCAAAGAGCTCGGGCAACAGTGGCTGAGGCCCGGCGTAGTCGCGGGCGGAGGTCTCAAAGCCGGTGACCTCGGCCGGGTCCATGAGCTCGACGTCGGCGATGCGGGACTCGGCGTCCAAGGCCAGTGCGGTGAGCCCGCGGACCAGGGCCTCTGCCAAAGTGGCTGCCACGTGCGCGGGGACTCGCCCATCGTATTCCAGTTCGAGGTGCCAGCTGTCCCCTGCACGCACGTGCACGTTGACCGGATAGTGGCTGGAATCGCCGGTGGCCTTCAGCGTGGCCTCCAGCTCATTCAGCGCGAAGTGACCCCGAGCGCCAATGGCTTCGAAACTGAGCAGCGACCACGCCAACTCGCCGGTTCCGGACAGGGCGCGCTCAATGCCCGGCACGCCAAGGTGCTGGTGCTCCAGGCTGCGGTTCCACCACTGCTGCTGGCGCACCGCGGCGCCCAGCAGGGTCTGCCCAGGCTGGTAGTCGCCGGCGGCGAGCACGGTCTCGGTGAGCATGCCGCAGACGGTGTCTGCGTCCGGGCGGGAGGGATCGCGCAGGGCCACGGGCAGGGCGAAGATGTTGCCGGTGGTACCGGCCGCGAAGTCCGCGGCCAGGGCCCAGGCGGTCCGCAGCGCGGTAGCGGGCGTGAATCCATGGGTCCGGGCGGCGGCGTTCAGTGCGGCGACGGTGGAGCTGGGAAGCTCACGGGTTTCGCTCGCCTGGCTGGTGCCGGCCAGCGCTTGCGCGCCCAGGAAATGCGGGCGCTGCCCGGTTTCGGCATGGGCCAGGCTCTCGGCAAAAAATGTGGCAGCGGCCTCTCGATCCGCGGAGGCGATCCAGCCCAGGTGGTCGGCGTAACTGCCAGTGGCGGCGGGCAGGTCGGCCGGGGCCGAGGCGCCGCGTACGGCGGCCAGCTCTCGCAGCCACTGGCCCAGCAGCAGCGGCATGGACCAGCCATCAAGGACAAGATGATGCGCAGTGATGACCAACTCATGGGACTTGGACGATTCCGAGACCAGGGCGAAACGCAGCAGCGGAGGCTCCTGCAGGTCGAACCCGGCCGCGATCTGCGCGCTTGCCAGGGCCTCGACCTCCAGCCCGGTGGTGAATGCCCGGGCGGCCAGCTCCTCGTCCCACGGCTCTACGAAGGAGACCGGGTCCCCAATCTCGTCCAGCAGGAAGCCTGCACGCAGGTTTTCCACCCGGCGTAGCAGACTCATCGTGGCGGCGCGGGCCTCGTCCGGGTCCAACGGTCCTGTCAGCTGGACCCGGCTCTGACCGACGTAGGGGTCGGTTGCCTGCGGATGGTCCTGGAGCATCAGCGTGTGGGCCACCAGGCCGCGCTGCAATGCGGTGGTAGGCCACCAAACCAGCTGGGCATCTCGTGGGGCGGGCGCCGGCCCGGTGTCGGGCAGGCCGTGGGAATTTTCGACGTCTTGTCGGGTCAGTTCGATCATGGGGTCCTTTGGGCTGCGGTTTATAAGGCAACGAGGTCAGAAGATGTGTAGGGAAGCTTGCGCGCCTAGCGGCGCGGGCGGCGCTGGCTCAGCATGGCCGAAAGCCGGCTGCGGGCCGCGGCATCGAGCTGCACCAGATCCGCCGTGCCGGCCGGCTCGTTCACGGCGACCGGCTCCGGGGCCAGCCCAGAGATTTTGGCCGCAATCCCGCCGACGGTGCGCTCAGTGAAGACTGCCCCCACCGAGGAGGAGTAGCCGGCCTGGCGCAACGCGGAGACCACCGCGATCGCGGTGATCGAGTCCCCGCCTTCGGCGAAAAAATCCGATTCGACACCCAGCGCATGAACCTGGATGCCCAGCTCCGCGGCCATGCAGGCGGCCACGGCCCGTTGTTCCGGACCGGTCGCCGGGGCACTGACTGGGGCGTTGGCCGGTCGGGGATCTGGCAACTGACTCTCGTCGAGCTTGCCCGTGCTGCCCAGCGGCAGCCGATCGATGGGGGTCAGCGCATGCGGAATCATCTGCGGCGGCAAGACCAGACAGAGCGCGGCACGCCACCTTTCGGTGTCACCAGCCAGCATGGTTGCCTCGGAATTCGAGGGAACCACCCACGCCAGCAGCTGCGCTCCCCGTGCCCGGACCACGGCGTGGGCGATTCCGGGCAGCGCGGCCAGCGCCGTTTCCACCTCGCCCACATCTATCCGGTAGCCGCGGATCTTGACCTGGCCGTCATCGCGGCCCAGAAAACGCAGCAACCCGTCGTGGCCGAGAACCGCACGGTCCCCGGTGCGGTACATGCGAGTGCCGTCACCGGCAGGATCTGCCACGAAACGGGAAGCGGTCAGTGCCCCCTGCCCTAGGTATCCGTGGGCTTCCTGTGGCCCCGACAAATACAGTTCCCCGGGCAGGCCGGCCGGTAGCGGCCGCAGCGCGGAGTCCAGCACCGCTGCCTTCAGCCCTGCCAGAGGGCGGCCGACCACCACATCGGGGCTCTGCGCCACGTTGGCGACCAGCGCGTCCACGGTGAATTCGGTGGGGCCATACAGATTTTCCACGATGAGATCATTCAGGTTCCGCAGCTTCTCCCAGAGCACCTGGCTGCATCCTTCGCCGCCGATGGAGAGCCGGCGTACCGGGGTTCCGGGGTCGAACAGTCCCGTGTCAAGCAGCGGTGCGGCCAACGACGGGGTCATATCCATCCAGGTCATGGCGTGCTCGCGCACCTGAACGGCGAGCGCTTCGGGGTCGCGGGCCACTTCGTGGCTGATCAGGTGTACATGATGGCCCAGCGCCACCCCGAGCAGGGTGCACCAGGCCCCGTCGAAGTGCAGTGGCAGCGACTGCGCGATCTTCTCCCCGGCCGCATCCACGAAACCGGCATGCCGGTGGTATCCGGCCCAGTGCGAGAAGGCTTCGCGGGAAATCACCACGGCTTTGGGCTCCCCGGTGGAGCCTGAAGTATGCAGCAGGTAGCTGGGCGTAGAGCGGGGAACGGCAGCTACCGGTAGCGTTCCGGTCGCCACGGGCAAGACGGACGGATCCAGCACCGGATAGCCGGCCCACCCCTGCGCATCGGTGGCCAGCACGAGCGGGGTTCGCGGATCTTGGCCGGCCAGCCGTGCGGCGATGCGCTGGTTGCGCTGCGCTGGAGCGTGCGGATCCAGCGGGACACTGGTCGCGCCGGCCTTGGCGATACCGAGAATCGCGGCCACGTAGTCCAGTCCGCGCTCCAGGCCGATCAGCACGTAGCGCCCGGTTGCGCCGCCGTTCACGTGCGCCAGCACGGCGGCGGCGATCGCGTCGGCCCGGGCGGCCAGTGCCCGGTAGCTGAGCGTGACACCCTCGCAGGTGATCGCGGCGGCTTCCGGAGCGGCGGCTGCACTCGCCGCGAACAGTTCCTCGAGCACCGCCGGGGCGGTTTCGGCCGCGGCCGGTCCGGCAAGCGTGGCCAACGCGGCGTCCGGCGCCAGGGCCAACGTGGCGTGCCGGGTTGCCGGGTCCGCCGCGGCGAGCTGCTCCAGCAGCAACCCGTAGGTTTCCAGCAGCACCGCAGCGTCCGCCGTGGCCAAGGTCCCTGCCGGCGCGGTCAACACCGCCACGATTTTGCCGGTTTCGCGGTCCGGCAGCAGATTCAGGCAGATGTCGTCCACCGGCCCCTCGCACAGGGCGTACAGCGACACGGAGCCGCCGGGCACGCTCAGCGGCACGTCGAAGGCCTTGATGTTGATCTCGGTGCCGGTCAGCGTGGTGCCGGAACCGACCAGGCGCAGATCGCGCATGAGCTGCTCTGAGCGGTACCGGCCGTGCCGGGACAGCTCGGCCCGGGCGGCGGCCACGGACTCTAGCAGCTCTCCCACAGTCCCAGAGGGATGCAGGTCCAGCACCAACGGCAGCACGTTGATGGTCGGAATGGCGCATAGGGCCGCAGCCCCGGTGCGGTTCATGGCCGGTAGCCCGATGATCGTGCGGCTGGCGCCGGTCAGACGGGCCGCCAACAGGGCGTGCGCGGCGATCGCGGCATCCGCCCAGGTCGCCCGGGTAGTTTCGGAGGCAGTCGGGACCGTACCGGAGAAACGGCCCAGGGAAAGCGGGCGTCCAGTCAGGCGCAGCCGTGCGGCGGCGGACGCGTCGGGGCGCTGCCCGGCGGCGCCGAGCAAGCCGGCCAGCCGCGTGGGGCGATAGTCCTGCCCGTCCCCTTCCAGTCGGGCGTGCCAGTAGCCGCGGTCACTTTCCTCCGCGGCAGATCCGTGGTAACGGACTTCCGCGGCAAGCACCTGGCCCGGTTGCGTGAAGGGTGTTTCCGGGACTGGGCTCCCGGCGGCCAATGCCGTGTAATGTTCGGTCACGCGGCGGGCGAGCAGCGTGATGCCGTAGCCGTCGAAGAGCACGTGGTGGGCGACCAGCACCCACACCGCTACCGGCTGCAAGTCCGTATCCAGGCTAGTCAGCAGCAGTTGTTCGTGCAGTAGCCGCGACTCCAGGGTGATGTGCGGTAGATAATCGGCGCGCAGCTGTTCGGCCAGCTGCCGGTCAGAGTCGCCGGTGAGCTCCCCGCGCAGCACACCCGGAGGCAGCAGCCGGGGCCCGGAGGGGACGGCTGGGCCGTCACCGGGCACTAGCGCCATGTGCTCCGGGGCGAAGCGGGATCCGAGCCACGGCACCTCCGCCAGGGTGCGTTGCACCGCATCGGCCAGGGCGGCGGCGGAGATACGGCCACGGAAGACCAGGGCGTCGCCGACGGAAAAGTCCGCGGAGCCGGGGGCTGCGAGTTCTGCGTGAACCATACCGGCTTGGGCGTCGGTCAACGGCACGGTGCGCACGGTGTCGGGGGCGAGAGTCATAATCGGTCCTTCGAGGAGCTTCGGCTGGGAGGTGGGCGTCAACGAACCGGGGCTGCGTCCAGCACGGCCGCGACCAAGGCTTCGACGTGTTCGCTGGCGGCCAGTCGCGGGAAGTCGACATTTGCGCCGGCGGCACGCCAGAGCTCCACCAGGTTCATTAGGCGGATCGAGTCGATGCCCAGGTCTGCTAGGGCATCGCCGGGTTCGACCTCGTCCGCGGACAGCCCCGCGCAGGCTCCAAGGTCAGCCCGGATTCGCGCTTCGGTGAGTTCGGCGGTGCTCATGCGTGGGCCTTTCGGTGTGCGGTCGGTTGGGTAGCCGCAGGGCCTGCGGCAAGGATGGACTCGAGGATTTCCCCTGCACGCACTGCCACATTGGACAGCAGCGTCGCAGAGATTCCGTGCTGGTGCTCGGTCTGCCCCACCAGGAAGAGCTTTGAGTCATCAGGCAGAACGGTATGTGCGCTGTAGTCGCGGCGGGTCGTGGGTCGCCCGAGTTCGTCCCGCACCAGCATTCCTGCATGGCTGCCCAGCAGCGTGGTCGGGTCCAAGGCACGGTATCCGGTGGCGAAGATCGCCACATCAACCTCGAGCGTTCCGCTGCCGTCGCCCAGCCCCTCGGCCAAGCCCAGCTGCACTGCCGGGGTTCCGTAATCTTCGCGTACCGAGTTCACTCTTGCTGCTCGGTGCCAATTCAGCCGTTCGGCACCCAGCCACTTGTCGCGGTACTCCAAGTCGTAGAGTGCGGCAATAGTGTTGGGGTTGACCACGGAATTGTTGGTGTTCCGGTGCGCTTCGGTGAGCTCCTGGCGGACCTGGGGATCCGCGGCGTACAGCTCGTCCACGGTCATCGGGTCGAAAATCCGGTTGGCGTAGGCCGACGCATCGGAGGGGATCAGCCCGAAGCGGGAGATCACCGAATGGATCTGTGCTTGCGGACAGCGGTGGTACATCTGCTCGATGACCTCGGCTGCACTCTGCCCGCCACCGATCACCGCTACGCAACGAACGGCCGCGGTGTCCAGCACGGCGACGCGTTCCAGGAATTCGGCACTGTGCCAGACGCGCGCCCCGGAGCGCACGCCAGCGGGAAAGACTGGCTGCAGTCCTCCGGCGAGCACTACGTGCCGGGCGGCCACCGTGCGCACCCCTGACTCGTCGGCGACATCCACTTCATAGCCGGTGATACGCCCTCCGCTGGTGCGCGGCACCACACGGACCACTTCGGACGAGTAGCGCACGTATTCCGACAACTGTTCGGCAGCCCATCGCAGATACGCCACGAACTCGATGCGCAGCGGCGCCATGGAACCGCGGTTGAAAAAATCTTCCATCCGGCCCTGGGTGTGCAGGAAATTCATGAAGGTCAACTCGCTGGTGGGATTGCGGAAGCTGGACAAGTCCTTGGCGAATGCCACCTGCATGCTGGCATCCTCGAACAGCAGGTTCTTGTGCCAGCCGGGCTCGCTGGCGCGGTCGAGGAACAGGGCCTTTAAACGCAGCCCGCGCCCGGCAGCGCGATTGTGCTCGTGGATGGCGGTGGCCAGGGCCATGTTGCTCGGCCCGAATCCCAGGCCTACAACGTCGTATGTCTGGTCGGTGGTTATTTCGGGGCGGCTCATGCTTCTCCTTGCGGTGAGGTGGCGCCGGGGCGCAGGGTATTGCGGCTGATCTTGCCAATGTGGGTCTTGGGTAGTTCGCCGACTATGGTGATGACGTCTGGTATGTGGTGTTCTGCGAGATGTTCAGTGCGCATCCATGCCCGCAATATCTTGGCACGAGTGGGGGTCGTACGGTCACGCGGTACCACGTAGGCATGCGTTCGTTCGCCCAGTGCCTCGTCCGGCACTCCGACGACTGACACATCGTGAACTGCGGGGTTCCGCAGCAGCACGGCCTCGATCTGCTCTGGGCTGATCTTCTCGCCTCCGCGGTTGATAACGTCCTTAGTCCGTCCCACCACAGTCAAATATCCACGGGCATCTCTCACGACGATGTCCCCGGAGCCGTAGAAGCCATCCGGGGTGAAGCACTCCGCGTTGGCCTGCGGGTTGTTGTAATAGCCGCGGAAGGTGTACGGACCGCGGACCCAGAGGTTGCCGGGGGTGCCGTCCGGTACCGGTGTTCCCGCTGAGTCAAGCACCAGCACTTCGTCGGCCACGCACATCGGCTTGCCCTGGGTGGAAACGACGGTCTCCGGATCGTCGTCCAACCGGGTATAGCAGACCAGACCCTCCGCCATCCCGAAGACCTGCTGCAGTGCGCAGCCTAGTTCCGGGGTTATTCGTTCGGCCACACCGCGGGACAGCTTGGCGCCGCCCACCTGCAGCAGCTGCCAGCTAGACAGGTCATAGCGATGCTTCTGGGAGGAGTTGAGCCAGGCCAAGGCCAGCGGTGGCACTGCGGCCACTACGGTGACCCGATGCTCGGCGATGAGGCTGAAAATCCTCTCGGCGCTGCCGTCCAAGGCGCAGACCACTGTCCCACCGGTGGCGAAAACCCCCATGTACCCTGGCGAACTAGCCGCGAAATTATGCGCCAGCGGAATCCCGGATAGATAGACAGTGCCATCATCCAGGTTGCAGATCTGCGCTGATCGCTCGAAGGAATAGGCGTAATCACGGTGTGTTTTCGGAATCAGTTTCGGTCGGCCCGTGGTGCCACCTGACAGTTGCAGAAAAGCCGCGGCATGAGCGGGGCGGGGACAACCGGCGCGTGAGACTTCCCGGCCCGCTGCCAGCAGATCCAGGCCTTGCTCGTACAAGTCCTCGGCATATACGACAGACAGCAAGGGCAGTCGGTTGGCAAGCTCTGCGCAGAATTCCTGCGGATCCACGCCAGGGATTCGACTGCTGGTGATCAGCATCTCCGCTTCCGAAGATCGGGCCAGATGCTCCAACTCGCTCGCGCGGTGCGAATGCACGGCGAAGACCGGGATGGCCCCCAGCGAGATGACCGCATACACGGCGTCAAAGAATTCAAGCACGTTAGGCACGTGAATGATGACTCGATCGCCAGCGTTGATTCCGCGGGCAGAGAGCGTGGCTTGCGAAACATCAATGCGGCTGATCAGTTCGGCGTAGCTGATCACTCGTTCCTCGTCGATCACCGCAGGGTGGGCTCCCCGGCGCATGGCAGTTTCGCGCAGGACTCGATCCAGCGTCCGCCTGCCCCAGAAACCATCGGCAAGATACCGCTCGGCGAACTCGGCAGGGTAGGGAATGACACCGTGCAGCATCGGATCATCGGCGACCAATGGTTGTTTCATAAGCTGCTTCCTGCCCGGTCAACGCCCAAGGCGCAAAGCATGGTTCGAAATTTCGCGGCTGTCTCGCTGTGTTCATCGAATGGGTCCGAATCTGCGACGATTCCCGCTCCCGCATGCAACGTCGCCCGATTGCCGTTGAGCACAGCGCTGCGCAGCAGCAGCGCCCATTCGCCTTCACCGTCTCGGTTCATCCATCCCACCAGTCCGCCATAGAATCCCCGGGCGTCTGGTTCCAACTCTGAAATCAGTGCCTGGGCGGCCGCGGTAGGGGATCCGCAGATGGCAGGAGTCGGGTGGATGGCCAGTGCGGCGTCCAGGGAACCGAGCCCTTTGTACAGAGAGGCCCGAATCAGGGTTCCAAGATGCCACATTTGACCGGTGGGCAGCAGATCTGGGCCGGAAGGCACGATCAAGTCCTTGGCGACGCTGCGCAACGCCGTGGAAATATGCCGAACAACAAACTCATGTTCCGCTAGATTTTTCGCAGATCCAGCAAGAACTGCCGCCGCCTTCTGGTCCTCGGTTCGGTCTGTGAGCCGCGGAGCTGATCCAGCCAGCGGATGGCTGGTCAACTGGCCGCGGAGCACGCCCGCGATGAGCTCCGGGCTGTTGCCGACGATGCTTGCCTCTTCCTGAGGCAAGCCGATCGTGAAACTGTGCCCGGCGGGATTCTGCTGGTACAGCCGTTGCCAGACCGATTCGGGGTTCCACTCTTTGTCGGCGAAAACTTCCAACGACCGAGCAAGGACGACTTTCTCCACGGTGCCTGTTTTAATCCGGTCAATGGCAGCACCGGCTGCACAAATGAATTGCGGGTTGTACTCACCAACGACTTCGGCGACCGTCGACGTTTCCTGCCCACCATGCGTTAATCCACGCATCGGCAAGTCTTCCACCTGCTGCGGGACAAACAGAAAAGGGTCGGCGGCGCGGTCGAACGGCACAACGCCAGCCAGGATACTTCCCGGAGGTTGCTCGGCAAGCAATTGGCGCGCGGCCGGACCGAGGCCCAGACGTCTTGCCCTCTCGGCATCCAGGGTCGCCTTGATGCCATGACCAATCAAGGCTCGTCCGTAGGAGGCGAACCTAAATGTTGCTTCGTCGGTTCGGGGCGTAGGGGCTGACGGATCTTCAACCGCGGTTTCTTCATGATGGTTTTCCAGAAGCTGGGCGTTCATGCTCTTGAGTCCTTGGAGGGTAGAGAAATTGATTCGTGAAACTGCAGCGGGTCTAGGAAAGAGTTGCTCCACCATCGACTGTCAGTTCAATTCCGGTCAAGTGCTTGGCATTCCCCGATAAGAGGAAGGCCACCGTATCGGCGATATCTTCTGGAACGGCAATCCGGCCGAGCGGGATGCCGTTCCTGAATTGAGCCGGATTTCCTGCTACCGATGCCCGGTCCATTTCGGCTTCACCGTTCATTCCTATCAGCATGGCGGTCCGTGTGGAGCCTGGGCTTACAACGTTGGCGCGGATACCGTGGGCAGCAAGTTCCAACGAAAAACAACGAGTCAGCATCGTTGCGGCCGCCTTGGAGGCGCAATATCCAGCCATTGCGTAGCGCGGAGTACGTCCTGCGTTGGAGCTGACGGTCACGATACTGCGGCTGTTTCCGGGGTCCCTGTCTCGCTGGTTGATCATGAGGCGTGCTACTAGCTGTGTAATTCGGAGCACAGATGTCGTGTTTACCGACTGCATGTGCTCCCACTGCTCCAACTGAAGGTCGAAAAGTTTCCCCGAGTGAAGTACGCCGGCCACATTGACCAGGCCTTCCAGAATCTGTCCACGTTCAATCCGGTTCTCGATGGCGGCTTCGAGTTCTCTAATCCCTCCGGTTGAACTAATATCGGCGCTCAATACATCGTCACCGGTGCGGTCAGTGGCAAGCACAGAGTAGCCTGAATCCCTCAGCTTTGTGGCCACCGCACTTCCTATACCGCCGGCCGCTCCAGTGACTACAATCAGCGGTCTAGCGACCAAGTCGCTCATCGAGCCGCAACCAATGTGGCTTGAATCTGCTTGAGAACTGATACTGAGTTGACCACAGAGGCGCAACGTCCGTAGCCATAGTTGATAGCCAATTGGTGTTCTTCCAAGGAAAAATCCGCTTGTGCATCAGCAACAAAAAACGGCTGAATATCACGCATGAATGCGTCTAGGGCGGTTGTCAGGCAACCGATATGCGCGTAGACACCGGTGATGAGCAATTGATCTCGCCCGGCTTGTCGCATCCATTCCTGGAGGTCGGTCCTGGCGAATGCACTGTAACGCCATTTGCTGAGAACCAAATCGCCAGCTCGTGGTGCTAGCTCCTGGACAATCTCTTCGCGACCGTCGTCGGTTAGTCCTGTACCCCAAAAGTCGGTGAGGAGTGCGCGATCTGCTGGCGTTTGGTTCGGCGGCTGAGCCGTATATACCACTGGCACCCCAGCGTCATCAGCAGCATCACGAAGAGCAAGAATATTCTTCATTGCCACTCGGATTTGCGACTGTGGATCCTCATGGTCGAAAGCCTCGACAAAGTAGCGTTGCATGTCATGAATTAGCAAGACCGCACGTTGTGCGTCCGCCTTCCAAGTCACTCGTGGTTCCGGCAACTGTCCGTCCGGTAGTCGATATCCCGGAATCGAGGGAAGTCCCACTGCGTCACCTTTCGCGTAAGTATTACGTTGTGGTCTGAGCGACCACGATTCATAACCTTATATGAGGCTAACCTAATTAAGTAATGGAGACGTAACCTAAAAACGCGTCGATCAAAAACTCTCACCCACCAGAAGGCACAGAGGATTCCATTCAGAACAACCCGATATTCAGCACTTATTAAGTGCATCCATACATGTTTATAAGAAGTTACTGACAATCATGGATGTGGCGTTGAAAGCAATAGCTTACGGTGAACTTGAATATCACTAGATTAATATCTCCTAATTACCGCACGCAGGTCGTGACTTCTAGAATTTTCCGGCCTCTCGGCGACTCGCAGCAGATACGTCAGCCACCCGCAAATGACAGGTTCCAGCCCGAGCACAAGTCGCGCATCAGGCAATGCGCGGCCTAGATTAGCAGCACTTTTCTGCCCGGAAGCCTACCGGGGGCGCCACCGTGCGATACCGGCTGCTGGCGGTGCTATCCGCGCGTGGTGTGGTGCCAATGATCCTGGCCGACGCGAGGCCCGACGACGAACTTCATATCCGTGCGCTAGGTGGGCAGGCCACGACGCTCTCTCCTGCGACGGTGCCTTCGAATCACTTCGACTTCGGGCCACTGGTGGCCAGTCTGAATGAGATTGACGAGGAGAAGGCCCGCGATATTTAGACCGTCGAAATGATCGGTGGTCGCCGCCCTCTCAGGGAGGGCACCGTCTCGATGATGCTTGGCCGCCCCTTTACAGCCACATGAAGCAACGCATCCTACCCTGGCGATCAATGAACTAGATCCACATCTGGGTGACGCTCATACCACCGGTCCACGAGCGTTTGAATTCCTGGGCCAAGAAACTGTAGAGCTATGGCGCAAAGTTTGGGACCTAAAAGAGGATCCGGGCTGGACCGCCCAAGAGAACCATTTCTACCATTGCCGACAAGGTTTTGAAGGCAACGAGCGAATGGCAAAGCCGCCCTCTGGACCCTGTCTTGAACTGGTCCCCGAAAGTTGGACAAGGTAATTAAAGTCTAGACGGGTCAAGCTGCCAGGGCATGGCACCGATATTCAATCGGTGCCATGCCCTGCAGTCGTTCTTGGCACCGGACGTGGTTATACCAGTCAATATACTCATTGATTTCCCTGGTCAGATCGGCAACGGTGGCAAAGTGCTCACCGTGATACATCTCCGATTTCAGGTGACCAAAGAAATTTTCCATCACCGAGTTATCGAAACATTACCCTTGCGAGACATGGATTGCACCGCACCGTGCTTCGTGAGCAATTGACGCCACGACGAATGCTGATATTGAAATCCTTGGTCCGTGTGCACCAGCAATCCAGATGCCGGTCTCTGCGATTCGAAGGCCTCGGCCAGGCTGGCACTGGTAAATGCTGTTGTCGGCGAAGTCGAGATCGTATGGCTGATGATGCAGTGATCAAACAAATCCATGATCGGTGACAGATACAGTTTTCTGCCAGCTACCCGGAACTCAGTCACGTCACTGACCCACTTGGTGTTCGCCACCCTGGTTTGGAACTGACGTTTGAGTAGATTCTCCGCGATATGACTGGTTTTCCCTTTGTAGGAGGAGTACTTGCGTCGTATCCGCACCTTGGATTTCAGGTTCAGCTGATCCATCAGCTTCCAGACCAGTTTCTTCGACACCTTCCAACCCATCTTCACCAGCTCGACTCGCACGCGGCGGTAACCGAACCGATGTTTGCTTTCGGTGAAGATTGCTTGGATTTCTTCTTTGAGCTTCTGGTGCCTGTCAGGTTCGGTAAGTCGTTGCGCATGGTAGAAATACGTTGATCTGGCCAGCCCTGCTACTTGGAGCAGGTCAGCTAGATCGTGGTCCGACTTGAGGGTTGCGATCGCCAGCGTTTTCAGGCGTGCCCCTGGTTCCTCAAGTCCCGCAATTTTTTTAGGTATGCGTTTTCCGCTTGAACACGCTTGAGTTCGCGACGTAATTTGTCTTCTTCACTCAAGACCACTGGTTTTTCGGAGCCTTTGGGCCTGCCCTGAGTTTTGAGCATCAGCGCTTCATCGCCACCCTCACGATGTTGCTTAGCCCATTTCCCAACCAACTTTTGTGAGCTGAGATTAAACTCTTTCGCAAGATCCATCCTCGTTTCGCCGGTCGCATGCCGGTCAACGATTTCCTTCTTGATCTCAAATGAATAGACGGCTTTCGTGCGTTTTTCCATAAGACATAGCCTGCCATGAAGCTGCCAGCTTCGATAAAGACGGCGAACAGGTTCTGGCTTCACTCGTAGTTCAGTTGAGGCTGCTTTATAACCTAAGCCTTGCTCGAAGAGGTCGACTAGTCGTTCTCGTTGTTGCTCGGATAATGTGCTTCTTGCGCGCATTGAAAAGCTCCCCAGATGTGGTTACTGATTTCTCAGTCCAACATTTGGGGAGCAGTTCATCTACCCGGTGGTGTTCATTGATGCGATCCACGTCCAAATCCGTGACAGCCAGGTTGCCAACCGTCCGATCTACGTCGCGCTGGCAGTGGCCACCGAAGGCAACCGAGACATCTTGGGGTTGTGGGCTACAGACGGCGGGGAAGGAGCGAAGTACTGGCTGCAAGTGCTTGCCGAAATCAAGAATCGTGGCACCGAAGACGTGCTCATGGTGGTCTGCGACGGACTGCAGGGTCTGCCTGATTCCGTGGCGGCTGTGTGGCCTGAAACGGTAGTGCAGACCTGCGTGGTGCATCTGATGCGTCATTCGTTCAAGTACGCGTCCAAAGCTGACTGGCCAGCAATCTCTACCGGACTGAAGCTGGTCTACCACGCTGCGACGCTCCCTGAAGCGGAGGACCGCTTTGCGGACCTCAAGAAGGAGTGGGAAGAACGGTATCCGGCGGTGATCCGTATGTGGCAGAGGGTGTGGAGCGAAGAATGGCCGTGCCCCCAAGGTCGGGCACCGGGTCGCATCTGCTTGAAGGCGCTGGGACCGGTGGCTGGAAGCAAGCATTGCAGCAGTTGACGATGGCTTACCCGGAGCGTATTGAGCCTTATTTGACGTAAATGCTAAGAAGCCCTAAATAACGTATGTGACTAGGGACTTACACAAACAAACTGACAGGCTCCTACGCCGAGGGCCATGTAAGGAAAATACTTGCCTCCGTCATATAAGATTAATTTTCGAAATTTATTCTCTTCGACTCACTATCGACATACGCTATAGGCAGGGCTCAATAGTTGGCCGATGCTGATCATGGGGATGGTCATCATATAAGTGTTCCGCTATGGGGATGGTTGAACCGCCACCTGTCCTGAAAGGCCCCCACTCAAAAATGAACTACTCCCCAGAAGTTGGACTGAGAAACCAGCAACCAACATCTGGGGAGCAGTTCAGCCTGCACCGCCTTACGAATCCGGGCGTTAACCGACCCAAGAGCATGGGACCATCCCGGATATTATGCAGCCAGTTTGCTGGAGGATTTTGTAGGCAACGAGCGTCGTTCTATTTCAGCTTCAGGAGTTTCGAACTATCTAGTCTCACTCGATCCTGACGTACAGGGCATTTTCAGAGCGAGACATTCGGTAGACATCTGGTCCGCTATCCGCCAATGGCCGGCAACGGTCGGTCACCGGTCATCATCCGCTCATCGTGCCCGGCGATGAGGGGCTTTGCAGTCCTCAATAAGTACGCTAAATTGATGTTTTACATGCATTCACCGAATGCGTGGCAGGCCTTGGAGACCTCCTCTGACCCGTCGTGACGGTTACGAATTCCATCCGACGCACCGATATTTTCTGCATAGAACCAGGAACCACATGCCTCCTCGCGTCACTGGAGTACTCATCTCCGCAACCCTTGCTTCCGGACTGCTCATTGCTGCCGCCCCGGCACAAGCCGTAGAAACCAAGAACACAGCGCCGACTCTCATCGCCGTGCAAAGCGCAGCACCTCAGCCAGATACACACGAGCCGCAACACACGTTCCAGACAAGCGCGCCCACGCAATCCGCGGACCCCTCTCACACCCCACTGCTAGATGAAACGGCAGAGAGCAACCAGCCTGCTCCACGCATCGAAGAGGCGAATAGCAATCAGCAGCGACCGGCTGAAAATCCCAGTGAATCGCAGTCCCAGACTGAAACCGTTCTACCGGGCGAGACACTAGAGACGGTTGAGCCAACCACAGCTCCTTCAGCAGAGCCTGCACCAGAGCAAACCTCGCCGGACCCAACCTCAGACTCTTCTCAAGATGCTACCGGCAGCACACAGACAGAACCCCCTGCCCAAGCGCCGGTTGAAACTTCAGTACCCGAAGCTCCCCAACTTCTGGAAACTCCGCGACAAAACAAGCTCAAATCCTTCGGATACATCGACGGGGGGCTGACCAAAGAGCAGCAAGTTATTATCGAGAAGCTTGAGAACAACGCTCCTGAAGACGCTGACGACTGGAGCGATGCGCAATGGGAAGAATTCTGGCAGTCAGATGAAGGTATTGAATACAATCGCTTGCTCGAAGAGTTAGAAGCTACTTACCCTCAGTGGGAAGACGACGTGTCTGATAAGGAGCGCGAACTGTGGGAAAAAATCGAAAGCCTCATTCCCGAAGGCAGTGAGTATTGGGATGAATCCCAGTGGGAAGCCTTTTACAAAACTGAGGAAGGCAAGGAGTTTGACCGTCTGTACAACGAGTACCAGCAGGATTACTGGGATTACATCGATGAGGATGAAGGTTTTGAACTCTCCGATGAGGAGCGGAAGTTCTACGAGGAGATTGAACGCCTTTCACCCGAAGGCAGCGAAGAGTGGGACGAGGAGCAGTGGAACGCTTACTTTGTCACTGACGAGGGCCGCCACTTGCTTGAGCTCTCGCTTTCCTTTGCATTCGACACAGCTGAATCGCCTGAAGAGTTGAAACTAATCATTGAGTCATTTCGTGAATACTATGCCGATGCTTCCGAATGGTTTGAAGACTTCATGAACCGTTATCTAGGCACACCGAGCGAAGAACCAAAAGCCACGCCGACTACCGATGCAGAATCTTTGAACACCACACCGGGGCAGGAAGTACCGACCAAGTCGGACAGCAATCCAGCGGCAACAGTGGTCAAGGCCGTTGCCCAGCGCACAAAGCACGAACCAGAACCAGTGGCGAAGAAACAGCCGGCAGAACAACACGTCCAGGATGAACTGGCCAAGACCGGGTTCAATAGTCTGATCCTTGCGGGAGGTAGCGTCTTGGTCATACTTCTGGGAGCATTTTCTTTGCGGCTCGCGCGCAGGTCACGGACGAGATAGTCTCCGGGTAGGAAACTAACAGCTCATGAATCCCCTCGTTTTTATGGCCGCGGTTGGGGCAGTGCTTACAACTTTCATTCTCGGATTCAGCTCCGCGGGATTTCACGCAGCTGGTTCGGGGAATCGCAAGGAGTTTGCCTTGTCACGTGGTGGGGCTGTGCTCGTTGTGCTGCTCATGACCGGCGGTTGTTTACTGGTGCTGATCAAACCAGTATTCATCCATCCGCTGTGGGTGCGGTCTGCCGTCTTGTTCGGCTTACCGGCAGTCGCCGGCTATGTTACTGGCCGGTTGGTTTCCCGGCCGATCGATGAAATGAAGCAAAGACTAGTTATAACGCCTCAATTTTCTGAGATCACTCCGATCTCACTCCCAGGCTCTAGCACCTTTGTTGAAGGCGGCGAACTCCCGATGATTCCCAAGCATCTGGTGGAAGAACTTCGCAATTGGAATCAGGTGTTTCTTGAAAATTTTGATCCGGTATCAGGATGGCCCTCGGAAAATCAAGCCGAGCGACAGCAAGCGGCAGCGCTCGTTCTCCAAAATAGGCTTAGGGAGGCTATTGGAGATGAATATATCATCGAAGTAGCGACTTGGTTCTGATATCTACGCCAAAGAAGGGGTGGCTTGTGAAAAAGTGAAATATCCGACGCTAAGCTTTAGATGCGCGTCGCTGCCGCCTGTATTTGCCGGGCTTGATCCTGTTGGTGCGTGGCCAGGTGTAATCGCCGGTGAGGGTGATAAGTTCCCATCCCAGAGGCGAGAGGGACCGAAAACAGATCAGGGCCATGGGGTTGCGATCCAAATTCGTGAGGGGTATGGCATTCCTCGAGCGCGACCATTTGCGTGGGCCAGAACGGCGGTCAAGATGCGCATCACCTCCAAACTTTCGACGGCGGCGTGGAGATAGACGTGTCGCCGGGATTGCCTGCTAGGTTTCGTTGACTAACCCCGAATCGGCCAGTGCCGATGGTCAGCCGCGAACGAGAGTACGGTGGCAGAGAAATCCAGCAGGCTGCCAGAGGCCCGTTGTGCATGACCGCCGCCATGCTCCCTGTGCAGCCAGGCACCGCCGCCGCGGCACCGGATCCCGGCGACGAATTCCTCCGCTGCAGTGTTGTCGACCCGTTCGTCATTGCCGAGCACGCAGCACAGTATGGGTGGAAGCCCGTCGGTCGAATCCAGTGCGGCCAGGAGATGGAGAGGGGAATAGGTGGCGCGTTGCTGCCCGGTGGTTCCCCCATCGGCCCCGAATTCGTGGAGCCATTGGGATCCCAACCCGTGCCGCTGCAGATCGACGGTATCCAGCAAAGGTGCCACCACAATCACCCGGCCGAAGGCGCCGGGCTCCATCAACGCGGAGGCACTGACCACCAAGCCGCCATGGGAGGCACCCACGGCGGCGAGGCCCTCTACCGTCGTCCAGCCCTGAACCACCAGGTGGCGGGCCACATCGATCAGGTCGTGGATGGCACGCAACTTGTTGGCCCCTCGTCCGGCCTCGTGCCATTGCGGGCCCAGTTCCCCGCCCCCGCGTACCTGAGCTGCCACATGGATGCCGCCGGCGGCAATCCACGCGGCCACGCTGGGTTCTGGCTCGGTGCGGTGCACAACCCCGAAGCCCCCGTAGCAAGAAAGCAGCAGCGGCCGCGGAGATGCGGGGCGCTCCTTGGAAATGTCGCAGGTCCGTGCCGAGACGATCACGGGGATCTCCACTCCGTCGCGGGCGGGGACCAGCAGCCGATGGTGCGTGAAAGCGGCGGAGTCCCTGCCCGGCGGTTGCTGAGTGGCGGCATCGGCCACCGCCTGGAGCTCCAGGCAAACGACGCCCGAGGGACGTTCCGGGGAAGCGCTCTGGACCCACAGCGCGCCGCCGTCCGGATGCGTGCTGAGAGACAGTGCGGTGAGTTGCTCGGCTGCCTCCAGCTTCCACAGCGTTGTCCCGTCCCGTGTCACCTCGGTGCCGGCGGGCCCCTCGGTGGCCAACACGATTCCGTGCGGGCCACTTAATCTGGCCAAAACCTTGTGCCCCGGGACGTCCACCGGAAGCGGGTCTGGACCCGTAATTCCGATCCAGCCACCGTCCCGGTGTATCCAGCGCCGCGATCTGTGACCGGGGATGCGCACCGTGAACTGCAACGATCCGTCTGTGATTCGCAGGCTCATCCTTTCCCCGGCGCCCGGGGTTCCGAGTTCCTCGGGGAACGGAAACGGCTCCGGTGGCCCGGTGGGACCGTTTGCGCCAATTGCGCAGCGCCAGATGGCTTGTTCCGGGGGTTTCCCGGAAAGTACCCAGAGCGACGTTCCATCCGGGGCCCACACCGGGGCGGCATGCCAGGATTGGGGGCCGGGCAGAGGCACGGGCGCCGTGCCCGCCGCGAGCAACCAAATCTCGGCCAGTTCGCCGTCCGCCGGACCGAGCAGGGCGGCGACCTGCATGCCGGAGGGATCGAGGGCGAATCCGCGCACCACCCGGTTCGCGGGCACCGGAAGCGCGGAGCCGGCCGGTGGGGGTTCGGGCGGGTTGCCCGGGGCCAGACTCCGGCGTAGCCAGTCATCGGATACGCGGTACAGCGCGGGGAATTCCTCCTCGGGGCTGCGCCAGGTGTAGACGGCGTTGCTGCCGGCGACCTGTGGCATGCCTTGGCGTGGTGTGGAATCCCAATGCAGCAATTGGGTCCGGAAGTACTCGTGGAGCGGGGGCTTTTCCTTCAGGTCCAACGAGGCCGGAGCCACGCCGTTTCCCTTCTTCGCGGCCATGGTCCGGATCATCGTCCCACCGTGTCGCCGGGACCGGTGGTTGCGCGTTTGAGCCAAGCCAGGTGGCCGCCGTCGTTCAGCGGCGTCGGAACCTCCATGGTGACCAACGCAGATCCGGGAACCCCGGTGTCCACCAGATGCACCTCGCCGTGCCCGCCCCGGGTCACCGCGACCCATTCGTCGCTGCCCGAAGCCGCGATTGCCCGGCGATCGGCGTTGTCCCATGGTTCGGCACCGCGACGCGGCGCCTGGTCCATCGGCGGCAGGCTCCATCGGCCGCGCTCCTGCAGGGTTTCGGCGTCATAGACGCGCAGGTCGTCCCCATCCGGGTGGATCCGGGCCACGGCAATGGCGGTGCCGGTCAGGGCAAAGCGGAAGATCATCCCGTCGCCCAGTGGTGCGCTGCGCGAGGTATTGGCGTCGATGTTATGGACCCACAGCGTATTGCCCCAGGTATCCCACCGGCTCGGGTGCTCCCCGCCTTCGCGCAGCACGGCAACCAGTAAGCGCCGCCGGGGGCAATGGCGCAGGAAGTAGGCGCGGCCCGCCGCTTCCCAGGGACGCATCGGCAGTGGAACGGGGACCCGCCCACGCACGTCGAAGCACTCAAGGCCGCGCTCGGTGGCCACGAACAGGGTGCCCGTTGCCGGATCATAGGCGTCTCCGTGGCCTTCGGTGCCGACCGCTTCGTGGATCCCGCCGCGCAGCTGCGGGCAATGTACGCCGTCGGTGAGGATGGCATCGATGGAGATGGATTCGATGGCTCCGGGTTCGCGGTGCCGCAGGACCGCGCGCGGTCCGTCAGGGGTTGCTGCCACCACAACGCCGGGTTCGCCGGAGCGGGTGCGGATCCGGCGGGAGTATGGGCCCGCTGCTGCCCGCAGGTCCACGACGCTGAGCAGGTCACTCCACGGCTCCCAGGATTGCCCAAGGCCAGTGCTGACGGCAATGAACCGGCCCGCGGGGTCGCAGGCCAGGTGCTCTCCCGGGATGGCTACGGAAATTCGGTGTTCAATCGCCGCCGCGGGATCCGTGTCCGTGGCGGCGAAGGGATCCATGACGATGAGCGATCCGCCCGCATTGTCAATCCAGGCGCACCGTCCGTTGCCCAGTGGCAGGATCCCGGCGTGTTCGGCCAGGACCACGCCGGGGATCCAGCCGGTGATCTCTTGGGTCGCGGGATCGATGAAGCCAACCGTTCGGGCCCGCTGGTCCGCCACGACAAGCATTTCGTGTTTCATGGAACCTCCATGACGCATTAGTTGAGAATGATTCTCATTAAGTATACAGTCTTCTTGTTGCCAGAACGGCAATGACAACACCTACGAAAGGAAACCCCATGGAAAACACCGTGGTACTTGCAGAAGTAGAAGAGACCGAGCAGTTGGCCCACCTGTCGGCCACCCACTCGAACGCGCTCGTCGAGAACCCGTTCGACTAGTCGCCCATTCTCGACTGCGGGGTGGATGTCTGGCATCCACCCCGCAGTGCCGCGCCCGCGAGCCAACATTTTGAAAGGACCCATGAGTAGCCCGGCCATAGATGATTTCGAACTCCGTGGACACACCACGGTGCGTTCCTCCGACGGCACATTCCTACGCGTGCAGACGCCCACCGGGGCACCGGCGCGCATGCTGGATCCCATTCGCGGCCAAATAGGCCAACAGCTGGAAGCCCGCGCAGTCCAGAGAATGCGTCCGCACCCCGGGAGAGAACGCCTCGCCGTGCTGTGCCCTACGATCGGGTGGGAGTCTGTCCACACTGCTCTGACTGGGCTCGACATTCAGGACATCGACGACGGTGGAACACCGGTGGCGGCGCATGGCCTGGTTGTCCAGGTGGCAACCACCCCGGCGGAGCGTAGCCTCCTGGACGCGCTGCCGGACAGCGGCACCGCCGTGCTGCGGTGCTACCGCGAGGGAGAGATCCTCTTTGTGGATCCACTCGCACTAGCCCCGGGTGACCCAAGTGGTTCACAGGTGCTGCGCCGCCGGCTGGCTGCCTCGGTTGCCGCTGAAGAACTGGACGTTTGGCTTGGGACCGCACGGCCCGCTGATGGAACCCTCGAAGGCCTACCCGCACTTGCCACCCAATTCCTTGGCGCACGGATCCGGTCCATGGTCGCCGCATGGCAATACGACACGGACGAGCTTGCCGCACTGCGGCGCAACCTCTGGCGGCTCGACACCCGGACGCTGTGCAGCAGCCAACATCCGGTCCTCGGATTTGCCGAACCGGCAGAAAATCCCGGTCGACGGCGATGAATCCCAGATCCCGCACCTCACCCCAGAGACTGAACATCGCACTGGGTGACGGCACCGTGCTGGCTGGCGACCACCATCGCTCCGTCCACGACACGGCCCGGGGAACGGTGTTGATCCGCACGCCGTATGATCGGCGGCAATATCGGGCCCAGGCAGGCGCATGGCAGGCCCAAGGCCATGACGTGCTCGTCCAGGATGTACGCGGCCGTTACGGTTCCACCGGAACGTGGCGGCCCTACGCGACCGAGGGCCAGGACGGTGCGGAAACCGCGCGATTCCTGGAGCGCGAGGGACTGCTGAACGGGCCGTTGTTCTTGGCCGGTGCCTCCTATGATGCCCATTGCGCATTGGAGACTGCCCGCCGCCTCGAAATCGACGGGAACCAGTTGCGCGCCGCCGCCGTGGTCGCCCTGGTCCCTGCCCTTGGACTCTTTGAGACCGCCAGGAACCCGGACGGGTCTCCGCGCCTGCGCGACCGGATCGGCTGGTGGCACATGCACGGTTTCGCTGCCGAATCGCGGGCGCCGCTGGCCAGTCCCGACCTTGAACGCCGGTGCCACGAGGCCAGGGAACGCGGGTTGGCCCACGCGATGCCCGAGAAGATCTACGGGGCGGACGCCCCCGGCCAATGGGACAGGCTGTGGAAGGCGCCAAAACTGGATCTTGGCACCCGCTATGGAAATTGCCAAACGGCTCTGTTGGTGGTTTCCGGGCACCGGGATTTCTTTGCCCACGAGGCCCTCGAGCTGGCCGAGGCCTGGGCAACGGGAAACAGCGGCTTTCTCACCGGCCCGTGGGGACACCGGCTCACCGCCGATCTGGAGCCAGGGTCCGCATCCTCGCTGCGCCGCCACGGAGGACTCATGGCACGGATCCAGGAATTCCTTGACCGTTCCGAGGTTCTCCCGTTCACCCGTGAATTCAACCCGTTCCGCGACGACATCGATCCCTGGGAACCGTCCGACCGAACGCGGCTGCGTGCCACGACCAATTCACCCGTCCCAGCAGAATGCGAATTATCCCCATGACCACAGCCGAACACCTTGGCCTATTACCGCTGCATACCCTGGTGGATGAACACACCGGGATCATCCGCCGGGTCCGCTCGGTGCTCACCCCCGAGCACGCACCGCCCGCCTACACCTCCATGACCGCCGAGGTCTCCGACGCCCGCTGGCTGGGCGACTGGCCCGCCGACCGCGTGTCTCTGGGCACCACCTTCGGCGATGAACGCCAGGCCTGGATTGCGGCGGTGGCCGAGGGCATGGAACGCTACTGCGGAAACTTCATCCCGGCGGACGTCCCCGATACCGAGCACTTCATCGGCAACGCCCGGCAAGCAAGGGCCGCCGGGCACCGTATCGTCCCGCTGCACGAGCTGCCCCGATTTGCCCCCTGGCAGCTGGGACGCCCCGACTTTCCGTACCGGACCCTGGACGAGGACACCGAAACGCTCTGGACCTCCTGCCGCCGACACGTCGACGGGCAAGAGGTCTGGCTGCCCGCCAGCCTGGTCTACCTGAACTGGCGGCAACGGCGCTTCGCCGCGCTGCCAAGAATCCACCACCTGAATTACGCCGGAATCGCCACCGGGCAGGGCTTCGCCGACGCGCGGGACCGAGCCCTGCTGGAAACCGTGGAACGCGACGCCCTGGAATTGTGGTGGCATCTCGATGGCCCCACCCGGGGTATCCGCACCGACTCGATCCCCGGGCTGGCCCAGGACATGGAAGGCTGCCGACTTCAATACTGGGTAGTGGAAATGCCCAGCGAATTCGCCCCGGCCATGGCCGCACTGGTCTACGACCCGGACACCGGGCTCTATGCCGCAGGATTCTCCTGCAAAAACGACCCGGCCGACGCCGCCCGCAAGGCGGTGTTGGAGGCGGTCCACACGTGGATCTACACCCAGGGCACCACCGACGCGGACGGCTGGGTCTTCCAGGCGGTCGAGGCCGGGCTCATGGCCCGCGGCCTCTACCTGGAACACCGGGCGGACCGTCGCTACCTGCAAGACGCCGGCGAGCAGTTCGAAGCCGTCCGGGACCTCGGGGCCCACGTGCAGGTGTGGCTGGACCCGCAGATGCATGCCCTGGCCGAGCGCTTCAGGGCACCGGCCGGCGGGCTGGTGGACATCGAGACAGTGGCTGGCGTGCCCATGGAGGAAGTCCACCGGAGCCTGGCCCGGGCCGGGCACCAGGTCTACACCCGAGAACTGACCACCGAGGACGTTGCCCTGACCGGCTTGAGCGTGGTGCGGGTCGTGGTCGGCGGTCTGGTGCCCAACGCCCCTGCGGCCTTCGCCTACCTGGGGTGTCCGCGCGTCGCCGGAGCCGCCGTGTCCCGCGGCTGGCGGGACGTGCCGCCGGTAGCCCCGGGGGATTTCACCCTCGCCCCGCCACCACACATGTAGGAACCATGACACCCGATAGCAATCCGCACCACGGCCGGGAATTCACCGCCGCCTGGTCCGAGCACATGCCGGGATCCATGACGCACCCAGGACCCCGCCAGAACACCTGGGGTACCCCCGCTGGCGCAAACCACGCGGTTGCCGACGCCTCGGTGCCGATCGCCGAGGTTCTCGACACGCTCTGGAGAGCCCGCGGTGTGCACACGAATCCCGCCACCGGGGCACCGGGGACCATCCCGCAACGAGCGATCCCTTCGGCCGGGGCGTGTTATCCGGTACAGGTGCATCTGCTCTGCGGCACCGGCTGCGACGTGCCGCCGGGAATCCACGCCTACAACGCGGAGGATTCCACCACGCACCGCCGCACCGCTGCCGCGCCCGCCATGGCCGGCGCCATCCTCGTTTTCAGCGTGCTGCCGCAGCGCACCGCGGCCAGATACCACCACCGTGCCTTACCGCTGCTGCTGGCTGACACCGCCTATGCGCTTCTGGGTGTGTCCCGCCATGCGGCCTCCCGCGGGCTGAAGAGCCGGTGGCTCACTGCCGACCCAGCAACCCTGGCTGCCGTCGCCAGGCTGCCGGACTACGCCGCGTGGCAAGGGCGCTGGCCGGACACCGCACCGGAGCTGGCCTTGACTGCCCTGGCTGTTGGCGCCGGGGATGAACTGCCGAGCCTGGCCCAGTGGGGCATGGCTGCCGCGGGGCCTGCCGGTCGGCCGCAGCCATGCCCGCAGCGGCAACCACGCACCGTTGCTTCGGTGGAGCACTGGGCAGCCGGACCGGGGCTCCGCCACCCCGAGCACGCATACGACCTGACGCCAGGGGCGGTGCTCGGGACGGTTGAGCTGTTGCGTCGGCGTAGCTTGCCGATTCACTCGCCGATTTCCAATCTCGCGCACCCGGTGCGCCGGGTACCTTGGGGCGTGTGGCGACGGCTGTTGGGAGCCTTCCCGCTGCCGGCACCTGCCGGGTGCGACGTCGTGGTCCTTGGCCAGGAAGACATTGCCAAAAGGGGGTTGCACCTTGAATGCGCGGGACAGGAATGGGTCCACTCGTTGGACGGGATACTGCTCCTTCGCACCCGCGCGGCACCCGACGAAGCGGCCATGTGGTGGGCCGCCGGTGCCGCCGCGCACCTGCTCTATTCTTCCCTGGCTACCGGCCGGGAACACACTTTCCGGCCAGTAGCCGGCTGGACTGGGACCCGGGACGGGTTCATCACGCTGCACGCGCTCGGTTTCCGGGCACAGAGATCGGAAGGAAACACCCATGTTGGTCAATAAGCGCCTGAAG
The DNA here is from genome assembly GCF_052379505.1 of Glutamicibacter sp. 363. Taxonomy (NCBI): domain Bacteria; kingdom Bacillati; phylum Actinomycetota; class Actinomycetes; order Micrococcales; family Micrococcaceae; genus Glutamicibacter; species Glutamicibacter sp. 363. The sequence continues at coordinate 47,924 of NZ_JBQSYR010000024.1, forward strand.
GCCCTGACCCGCGGCCACAACCGGAGACTGAACGCGCTCACCGCCATCGTGTGCCTGGGCTCCGCCAGCTATTGGGTGCAGGCATGGTTCCTGGCCGGCGCGCTGGCCGGGCTGCTGCCCGGCCAGGGGCACTCAGCGGCGCAGGTGGTTCGGGACCTGCTGGCCGTGTTCGGCTGCGGGCTGCTGCGGGCTGCACTGCAGCAAGTCCAGACCCGGCTGGCTAGCGGACTGGGCACCGCGGTGCGCCTGGAATTGCGCGCCACCCTGGCCGCGGCGCTACTGCGTCCGGAGCGCTTGCGTGACAACACCGAGCGCAGCGGGGCGCGCCGCCTGGCCCTGAGCGAGGGGGCCGACGGCGTGGAACCATACGTCACCGCCTACATCCCGCATGCACTGCAGCTGCAGATCCTGTGCCCGATCCTGCTGGCCGCAGTGGCAATACTTAACCCGATGCTCGCTGCGGCGCTGCTGGCCGCCGTCGTGGTTGCAGTGGGTGCCCCGCGGCTGTGGGGCCGGCTCCTGGCCCGGCGCGGCGCCATGCACTGGGATTCCTACGAGGCGTTGAGTGCCGACTTCCTTGAGGCGCTGCAGGGCATGCGCACGCTGAAGATCCTCGATGCACTCCCGCGCTTCCGGGCCCGGCTGGACGAACGTTCCGAGGCGCTGCACCGCGCCACCGTAGCCACCATGCGGGTGTCGCTGGCCGACACCGCACTGGCCGACCTCGGGATCCAGGCCGGCTTGCTGGCCGCCGCGGCACTGACCGCCCTGGATGTCCTCGGGGTGCTGCCCGCGGGGCTCGGCACCTCCCCGGCCCTCACCTTTTTCACGCTCATGCTCGCCTCGGAGGTCTTTAGGCCCGTCCGCGACCTGGCCCGCCAGTGGCACTCCGGATACCTGGGCATCTCCGCCCTGGGTAGCATCGATGCGGCGATCGGCGCCGAGGGTGCAACACCCTCCGAGCCCCGGGCCGATGCCGCAGCGGCGAACGGCGCCGCGGCCGGTGATCGGCGGCGCCACGGCCACACCCTGACGCTAGAGAACGTGTCCTTCCGCTACGGACCCGAATCTCCCTGGGTGATGCACGGGGCCACCGCCAGCATTCGCCGCGGCGGGATCACTGCCCTGGCCGGTCCCTCGGGCGCAGGGAAAAGCACGCTCTTCGACATCATGCTCGGGTTTCTGCCCGCCGAGGGCCAATGCCTGCTGGACGGGCGGCCCCTGCAACCGGATGACGTGAGCGTGGTTTCCCAGCACAGCTACCTGTTCCCCGGCACCATCCGGGCAAACCTTGCCGCGGTGCGGCCCGGGGTGTACGACGAGACGATGCGCAACGCACTGGCCTCGGCAGGGCTGGGCACCGAGCTCGAGTCCTGGCCTCTTGGGTTGGACACCGTCTTGGCCGAGGCCGGACACTCGCTCTCCGGCGGCCAGCTCCAGCGCCTCGCCGTCGCCCGCGCCATCCTGGCCGACCGCCCGGTACTGCTGCTCGATGAACCCACCTCGGCGCTGAACCCGGGGCTGGCCGGCAAGCTCATGGATTCACTGCGCGCCGAGGCCCGACACCGCATCGTGGTGATGATCGCCCACCGCACCGAGGCCCTGGACGCCGCCGATACCGTACTGCATCTGCGCGAGGGCACCCTGAGCGAAACCGTCACGACCATATCCCCGGAGGGACCATGAACCCGCAGAACACCGACACGACGTGGCGTCGGGACGATCCCCTGTGGGGTCTCCTTCCGCACCTGTCCGCCCATCGCCTGGCCTTGGCCTGGACAGGGGTGGTGGGCCTGGCGAACAACCTGGCCCTGGTCTTCCTGGCGGTGGCCGGGTCCTATGCGGTCACACTGGCCCTTGTCGAGGGGCAGCTGGCGTCCACACGATGGTGGATCGCCGCCGCAGTGGCGGTGCTGCTGCGCGCGGTGCTCACCTGGCATGAGATGGATTTGTCGCACTCGATTGCATACCGGGTGCTCGCGGCGTTGCGCATGGCGCTCTTTGACGGGTTTTCCCGCGGGGTGCCTTCGCGCAAAGCCGGACAGCACACCGGGCGGCTCGCAGCCACCGCCATGGGGGACACGGAAAAGCTCGAGTTCTTCTACGCACACACACTGACCCAGTTGGCCTCGGCCGTGGTGCTGTTGCTGGGTGGAACCGCGGTGCTGCTGCGGATCGACGTGGCGCTGGCCGCCGGGCTGGTGGTGGGACTTGCAGCCTTGGTGCTGCTCACCCTTCCCTGGCAGCGCGCCAACGTCCGGCTGGGCGAGGAAGTGCAGCGGGCCAAATCCGATCAGTCTGCCTTGGCAGTTGACCTGCTCGCCGGTTCCCGGGAAATCCTCGGGTTCGGGCTACAGGCACAGGTCCAGTGGCAGCTCGCGGCGGCAACGCGGACCGTGGCCCGGGCCGAACGGCGGCTCAAGTCACGTGAAGCCGCCGCCGCCAGCGTGCGCGAACTCTGCTCGCTGGGCATCGTGGTCGCCGTCTTCCTCGCGGCCTGGAACCAGCCCGGACTGGATAGGTTGTGGATCCCGGCCCTGGTCGCTGGAACGCTCACGCTGCTCTCCCCGCTGATGGAGGCCGTTGCGGTGCTCACCCAATTACAGCCCCACCGTGCCAGCGCGGCGCGGGTGCTGGAGGGAATCGCCATGCCTGCCGAGGGCCCGAACGCAGCCCCGACGCTTGCCTTCGCCCCGTCGGGACCGCTGGGCATCGAGGTGCGCGGCGCGTGTTTCTCCTACGGCGACGGCACCCCGGTGCTGGAACCCACCTGGCTTTCGGTGGCCCCCGGGGAGCACTTGGGCATCTCGGGCCGCTCGGGATCCGGAAAGACCACCCTGGCGCGTCTTCTGGTGCGCTTGTGGTCCCCGGATGCCGGCAGCATCGGGCTGGTTCCGCGCATCGGTGCGGCCGTGGACGTGGCTTCCATTGACCTCCACGACTTCCGCTCGCTGGTAACCCTGGTGGAGCAGGACGCCACGATCTTCCACGGGACCTTGTTGGAAAACATGCAGCTGGCAGTCCCCGGGGCCACCGAGGGATTGGCCCTGGATGCCCTGGGACGTGCCGGGCTCCGGCTGGAGGCCGGGCGCTGGCCAGAGGGCGTCCACACGGTCATCGGCGAGGCCGGGGCCGGTGTTTCGGGAGGAGAGCGTGCCCGCATGGCGCTGGCCAGGGCGTTGCTATTGGACCCCAGCGTGCTGGTGTTGGATGAGACCACCGCATCCCTGGACGCCGCCACCGAAGCACTTTTGCTTGATGCTGTGGAGCAGCTGGCCGGGGACATGACCGTCGTGACGATTTCGCACCGGGAATCGACGCTGGCCCGTTGCGACCGCCGTGTCGAGCTGGCGGACCTGCACCGCGCGCCCCAGGCCCAGCCCACCTAGCACCGGCATCGGGAGCATCGGAGCATTGGGAGACGCGAATGCCTTCGGGGCCAGCCACTTGGTTGGCCCCGAAGGCATTTTGGGTGGTGCTGCGGAATCTAGAACGCCTCGGGGTGCAGTCCCTGGGCGATCTGCTGCACCGCATGGATGTTGCCCCAGGAGCCCGGCATGACGTCGCTGGAGTCGATGGCCACCAGGCGGTCGTTCTTTACGGCGTCCAGCTGCGGGAACCTAGTGTGCAGGAAATCGCGGGTTGCCTTCTCGTGGGCCTGATCAAGAGTGGTGAACACGATGACCTCCGGATTCTTGGCCACCAGTGTCTCGGGGGAAATGACCGAGGAGAAGAACTGGGCGAATGCCTTGTCATCGGGGCTGAATACGTTCTCGCCCCCGGCGATCTCAATCATGTTGTACTCGATGCCCGCACCGATGGCCGAAACGGTGTTGCCCTCAACGAAGAGCTCGGCCACGGACGGCTTCTCGACTGTGGCGACCCGCTGCGCGACGTCATCCAGCACGTCCCTTGCCTCGGCAGCCAGGGCCGCTGCCTGATCCGGTGCTTCGAAGACCTTGCCCAGGTTTTCGATGTCGGTGAGCAGGTCTGCCACCTCGGCGGTGCCGCGGCGCTCCGCGCAGCCGGCCGTGGCAATGTAGGACTGCGCGCCTGCCGCCTCGAGCTGGTCGATGCTTGCGAAACCCTGCTCGGCGGTGAACTCGTAGCTGGTGGGCGCATAGACCAGGTCCGGGGCAACGCCCAGCAGCACCTCCCTCGAGGGCGGCCCCTGTTCGGTCAGCTGCGTGGCGATGCCGAGGTTCGCGAGTTCCGGCATCAGTGCCCCGCCTTTGGTCTGGGCCTCGGCCACGACCTTCTCCGCCTGCCCCAGGCGCACCAGCATCTCGGACTGGCCAGGGGTCATCGCCACCGCGCGCTGCGGCACTCCGGCAAAGTCCAGCGTACGGCCGCAGTTTTCAATGGTCTTCGCGGAGTCCGCGGCTGGTGCCGGAGCGGAGGCGGAGACGGACTGGCCGCAGCCGGCCAGCAGCGTGCCGCCCAGTATCAGGCCGGAAATGAGAAACAGGGATTTGTTGTTCATGCGTGTTCCTTGAGTGGTTCGGTGTGGTGGATGGCTTGTTCTAGTGCCCCCGGGGTGAGTCGGGCGACGGCGATCAGCGGCCTGCCGGTGATCGGGTGCTCGATCCGGGCCGAGTCCACGCCGAATCCGGTGCGGATGGCGTTTTCATCCAGCACCTCGTCCGGGCGGCCAATGGCCTGCAATTCCCCTCCCCGCAGCAGGGCCACGTGGTCGCAGAATTCGGTAACCAGGTTCATGTCATGCAGGGCGGTGAGCACCGTGAGTCCGCGGGAAGTGGCCAAGGACATGAGTTCGAGCTGGAAGGCGATGTCTAGGTGGTTGGTGGGTTCGTCAAGCACCAGCAGCGGGGTCTGCTGCACCAGGGTCCGGGCCAGCAGCACACGCTGCTTTTCCCCTCCCGAGAGCCCGGTGAAGTAGCGGGTGGCCAGGTGTGCGGCACCTACCTCGCGAAGGGCTGTGTCGACGAGCTCGACGTCCGCGGCCGAGTCGGCGCCGAAGCCGCGCTGGTGCGGCACCCGGCCCAGCATCGCCATCTCCCGGACCGTGATCGGGAATTCCTGGGTGGACTCCTGAGCCATGACGGCGATCCGCCGAGCCACCTCGCGTCCGTCCAGGTTCCTGACATCGTCCCCGCCCACGCGTACGACACCCGAGGAGGGCTTTTGGGCGCGGTACAGGGTGCGCAGCAGCGTCGACTTGCCGCAGCCGTTGGGGCCAAGGATGCCCAGCACCGTGCCGGATGGAACCGCCAGAGACACGTTGTCCACGATCCTCCGGCCGCCGATCTCGACGCTGACGTTTTCAAAGGAGACGTTCACTGGTTCACCCCCGCCGCGCCGGCGCCGGAGGTGCGCATGAGCCAGAGGAAGAAAGGGGCTCCGACTGCAGCTGTGAGGATGCCCAGCGGGATCTCAGCAGGTTGGGCCACGGTGCGGGCCAGCAGGTCGGTGAGCATCAGGAAGAATGCGCCGCCGAGGATCACCAGCGGCAGCATCCGGCGGTGGTCCGAGCCTACGATCATGCGCACCGCATGCGGGACCACCAGCCCCACGAAGCCGATCCCGCCGCACACCGCCACAGTGGTGGCGGTCAGCAGGGCTGTGGACAGCAGCAGCGTCCGGCGCATGGAGGTAATGTTCACGCCCAGCGCGATCGCCGTCTCGTCCCCGGCCAGCATGGCGTTCAGTGCCCGGGAGCGGGTCATCGCGTAGGTCGCTACCAATGCCAGTGCGATTCCGGGCAACACCAGCTGGGCGTAGCTGGCAGCGGAAACGCTGCCGAGCAGGAAGAACAGCACGCTGTAGACGTTCTGCGCCTCGGTGGTGATGGTCAGGAAGTTGGTGATTGCAGCCAGCAGTGAGCCGAGAGCCACGCCGGCCAGGATCAACCGGGAGGGTGCGATCACCCCGCCCTGCTTCGCCAGCAGGTACACCAGCACCGTGGCGCCGGCGGCACCCAGGAAGGCCGCGGCGTTCAGGCTGAGCCCGGCCACGGCGGTGGATCCCGCCACGATGGCCAGCACCGCGCCGACCCCGGCGCCTGCCGAGACGCCCAGGATGTAGGGCTCGGCCAGCGGGTTGCGGACGTTGGTCTGTAACAACGCACCTGCCAGGGCCAGGGAGGCCCCGGCAACGCCTGCCAGCAGCGTGCGCGGCAGGCGGAAGTTCCAGACGGCTTGGTCCTGAGAGACGGTGATGGAGCCGTCTCTCATCCATGCCATGCCCGGAACCAGGTGCCCGGCGATGATCTTCGCCGATTCCAGCAGGCTAGTGGCCAGCGGCCCGGTGCTCGCGGAGAACAGGATAACCAGCACGATGCCGACGGACAGCATTGCCGTGGTGCCGTGCCGCCGCCAGACGGCGGGCCTGTGCGACGGGAGTTGCGGGGAAGGAGCTGCGGGGCGCGGCGAGTCCAGCGCAGTTCGAGGAGAAGTGTTCACGCTTCACAGACTACCACTAATGATACTCATTATCATTAGTGGTGGTGGGCTGCCATCCCTGAACCCAAGGGGAGTGCGACTGCCACTTTCAATCTCTGGGAATGGCTCAAGAATTGGCAGACGATCCAGCACTAATTTTCCACGCGTCTGGAAACGATCGTTAGCGAGACACTCCTCCTCCGAGTTCGTGGCCCGCGGAATCTCGGGGCCGATTTTGTAACGCTTGCCGTGTACGCGCCAATGTAACGCTCAACCGGGTTGGTGATACATTTTGGGCATGCGAATCGGATACGGACGAGTCTCAACCCGCGACCAGCACCCCGAAGCCCAACACGACGCCCTGCGCGCGGCCGGCTGCGAGCAGGTGTTCCTCGACACCGCCTCGGGGAAACTCGCCCGCAGACCCGAACTCGACAAAGCGCTACTCTCGGCCAACAGGTCCGGCGATCAGCTCGTTGTCACGAAGCTGGACCGGCTCGGGCGGTCGCTGGAAAACCTCATAGACCTGTCCAAGACGCTGCAGGAGCGCGGCGTCGACCTGGTGGTCCTGGATCAGGGAATCGACACCTCCTCACCCGCCGGACGGATGTTTTTCCAGATCATCGGCTCGATCGCCGAGTTCGAACACGCGCTGATGTCCGAACGAACCCGCGACGGGCTGGCCGCCGCCCGGGCACGCGGACGGACCGGTGGGCAGAAACCAAAGCTCGGTCCCCGCCAGGTCAAGCTGGCAAGGGAAATGTATGAGGAAAAGGATGCCGACGGGAAACGTGCCCATACCGTCGAGCACATCGCCCAGGAATTCGGCGTCAGCCGTCCCACCATCTACCGGCATCTGGCCAAACCATGATTCGCGGGCATGGTGCTCCGCAGCAGCACCAGGACAAGTCCGTAGATTGCGGCCTTCCAGCTAACAAGGATTTCTGACATGGCCCTGCGTTCCCTGCTCACGACTGCCGAACGCGGCCAAGTCGGGGTATGAGTAGTAATGGAACAGGATTGCGCGTTTAGCCCTCGACTTGAGAATTTCAGGCTGGCCCGATGAGGGCTTCCCCGGAAGTCTCGGGGTAGCTGGAGATGCTAGGTCCGGGCCATCCGCCATTGGCGTGATTCGGCCTGTGCGATGCGCCGATAGAGACCTGGCGTTCCTTTGACTGCGGCCATCCGGCAAGCAGCTGATGAGTTCCCCGTGAGAGTCATTGGCCTTGGGTAGTGATCCAGTGTTGTGCTTCGATCCCTGCGATGCGCCGGTACAGGGTTGCTCGGGACATGCCCATGTCCCGAGCAACCTGGGTGGCCGGCTGACCCCCGTCGATCAGGCGTCGGGCATTGTCGATCTGGCTGTTGGTGAACCGTTCCCGCCGCCCACCCAAATCCTTGCCCGCAGCCCGGCGTTTGGACACCGAATCGGTGATCCGCTCCCGCTTGATTTCCAGCTCCATCTGCGCCAGCGCCGCCATGACGGTGAAGACCATCGACCCCATCGGCGTGCCGGTGTCCACATCGCCGCCACCCAGGTTCAGCACCCGCAGTCCGATTCCGCGCTCCCGAAGCGCTTTGGAAAGATCCAGCATGTTGGCGGTGGATCGACCCAGCCGGTCCAGGGTGGTGATCACCAGGGTATCGCCCTCCTGCAGGGCTTCCAGGGCCTGGTCGAATCCGGGCCGACTGGCCCTGGCGCCACTGACTCCCTGGTCCGTGAACAGGTCATCGCGGCGCACCCCGGCACCGAGGAGGTCGGTGATCTGCCGGTCAGCATCCTGAGCCCGCGTCGATACCCGTGCATACCCGATCAATTTGCCCATTTGTGGGGTCGCTTGTGAATTCGGAGAATATCTAGCGGTACGGAAGAAAGTTCCGCGTGATTGCTGGCATGCGGGCTCAGCGTCTGTCTAGATCATTCTGCAATCCGCGCACCCAGCCACCGAACGAACGATTTTCTAGGCGAGAGATACGGATGTAGGAACGGTTAGTGGTTTGACGCTGACCGTTCCTACACCTAGCGGGCTAGCGCAAGGAGGTCTGCGCGTAGATACTCATCGCGTCGGCGAGGAACGGCACCATGTCTGGGTGGTAGGCGTTGTGGAAGGCTGCCATGTCGGCGTTCTCCCGATAGTGGAGTGCCATTCCCACGTAGGCGCGGGCTGTTGGGACGTAGAATCTGCAAGCGATCCCATAGTGCAAGGCGATGAGGGTTTGTATCTGCTTGCTGCCGGGGTCTGCGCTGGCAACGAGAGGGCTCATCCGCTTATATAGTGCATCCCAGTCCGCGTGGACCAGTGGTCGGTCCACGTTTTCCCAGTGGTTGGTGGCGGCAAGGCTTTGTGTTTGTTCCTCGTTGAGCGCCTGTCGGCATTCGCTGAGATACGAGGAGCTGAGTGAATCGATGGTCATGGTTGTTCCTTATCAGTGGTGTGCGGTGATGAGCCGCGAAGTCCATGTAAAAAGGGCGCGCTAAAGGAGCGTTCCGCCTGAACGTGTACAGCAATGTCTGAACGCAGGAATCTGCGATCGACTTTCGCCGGCTCAGGCGGGTTTAGACAAGGCCACCATGGTTTGCACTGATAATCATCTGTTCACCATATCTTGTAATCCCCTCGCTATCTTCTCCGTTCGCTCGAACCCCTGGTCACAACCAACGGACATGGTTACAGGCCATGGACTGTTGACGGTGCCCACCGGGTCAGGGCTGTGCGGGAATGGAACGTTTTCGGCATGGTGGACGACTCTGTTTGCCGGGGTCACGATTCCCTTGGTTTCCGGCGGTTCCCTTGTCGGCCATTTTGTAGCATTAGTCAGTGCCGGTTTCTATGGGTCATCTTGCTGCCCTGTTGATGAGTTCCGTTACAGTTGTGGCTATGGGTGAGATGTTTGGGTACGCGCGCGTTTCGACGGCGGAGCAAAACGATGCGCTACAGCAGGACGCTTTGAAGGCGGCTGGTTGCTTCAGGATCTTTTCCGACCATGCTTCGGGAGCACTGGCCACCCGTCCCGAATTGGGCCGGCTGATGGAACAACTCCGTCCCGGGGATACTTTAGTTGTTTGGCGTTTGGACCGGTTGGGTAGGTCGTTGAAACATCTGATCGACACGGTAAACGTTCTGGAGGCCCAAGGTGTTGGGTTCAGGTCCTTGCAAGAGAACATTGATACGACTTCTCCCGGTGGGCGCCTGGTCTTTCACGTGTTCGGTGCCCTTGCGGAATTCGAGCGGGATCTGATCAGCAGCCGAACCCGTGCGGGCCTGGATGCGGCTCGCGCCCGGGGGCGTACCGGGGGTCGTCCTTCGTTGTTGGCCGGGGACAAGCTGGAGACTGCACGAAGCTTGTATGAGCAGGGCCAGCTCAGCGTAGAAAGTATTGGTGGCGTGCTCGGGGTCTCCCGCACCACGGTCTACCGGTCATTACGACAGTTGTCCGATTCCCCCGTGGGGCGCTCGTCCCGGCAAAAGCACAAGGACGCCTGAGGTGCCCCGCCGTCGTGTGTTGTCCGCCGCTGAACAAACGGCGCTGACGGAGATCCCCACTGATTCTGAGAGCATGAAGTCGCTCTATTTGCTGGATGCGTCAGAGTTGTCGTTGGTGCGTCAGCATCGTGGAGGGCCGAACCGGCTTGGGTTTGCCCTCCAACTTGCCCTGCTGCGGTTCCCGGGAATTGCCCTGGACGAAGAAACCGTGGTCCCATCTGAGCTGATCCGATGGATCTCTACCCAGATCGGTGCCAAGGAATCAGACTGGGCAAACTATTCGGCGCGGGCCATGACGCGGTGGGAGCACGCGTCAAAGGCCAAAGCGTTCTATGGTCTGTCCACTTATACCGTCGCTGATGCGGATGCCCTGGTCCAGGAATTATCGGCTATGGCGTTGAATACGACCAAGGGTGCCGCTGTTGCCGCTCATGCGGTGTCTTGGCTTCGTGAGGCCAAGATCGTTTTGCCCGCTGTAAGCGTGATCGAACGCGCATGCGCAGAGGCACTCACCCGGGCCGATCGCCAAGTCCAGTCAATGTTATGTGAGCCCCTAACTAACCGTCACCGGCGGCAGCTGGATAGTTTGCTGAAACGGCGTGAGGAAACATCGCTGACGTGGCTGGGTTGGGTCTTGCAGGCACCGGCCAAAGCAAAAGCAAAACACATCCTCGGACATATCGAGCGGCTCAAGAAGCTGACTTCCCTTGAGTTGCCGTTGGAGGCAACACGCCGCGTCCACCGGAACCGGCTACTGAAACTCGCCAAAGAGGGAACAGCGATGACGGTTGCCGATCTGGCCAAGTTCGAGCCCTCCAGACGACACGCGACACTTCTGGCCGTCTGTGCTGAAGCGGAAGCAACAATCCTGGATGAAATCATCGATCTGCACGAGCGGGTCATCACTACCTTGTTCAGGAACGCGAAGAACAAACAATCGAACCTGACTCAAGCCTCAGCGACGGCGGTGAACCAGAAAGTACGTCAGTACGCCCAGTTGGGTCGGGTCCTGCTCAAGGCACGCGAGACTGGTGAAGACCCGTTCGCAGCAATCGATGCCAACATCGGGTGGGACGCCCTTGCCGAGTCCATTGACGAGGCAACACAACTAGTCAACCCTGAGCGTGACGATCATCTGTCTTTGATCGCCGCACAGTTCCCAACGCTGCGAAAATATTCGCCAGCGTTCTTGGAAGCCCTGGAATTCCGGGCCTCACCAGCGGTAGCAGATGTTCTCGAAGCAGTGGTCCTCCTGCGAAATCTCAACACGACCAGGACCCGCAAAATCCCGGACACGGCCCCGACAGCTTTCATCCGTCCTCGTTGGAAAAGCGTTGTCTTCACCACCGATGGGATTCACACCGGATTCTATGAGCTGTGTGTGATGGTCGAGTTGAAGAACGCGCTCCGATCTGGAGACATGTGGGTCAAGGGCTCCCGGCAGTACCGGGACTTTGATGACTATCTCCTTACGCCCCATGACTACCACCAGCTCAAGCAGACCGGCAGCCTGCCGCTGCCGGCGCCGTTGACAGAAGAAGGGTTCTTGGCCCGGCGCCTCGCATTCTTGAATGAACGGTTGCAAGAAGTCCAAGACCAGGCGGCCGCAGGACTCCTGGACAGCGTCACAATCGTCAATGGACGGCTGAAAATCACTCCACACGAAACCGATGTTCCAGCAGGAGCGAAGCCCTTTGTTTCCAAGACCAGCGGCATGTACCCACGGGTACCGATCACTGACCTGCTCGTGGAAGTCGATTCCTGGACAGGTTTCTCTGATCACCTACCCAATATCAAGACTGGGCTCCCTGCCAAAGACAAACAGCTACTGCTTGCCGTGATCCTAGCCGACGGGATCAACCTTGGGCTGACGAAGATGGCCGAGGCCTGCACCGGTGTCACCTATGCCCAGCTCGACCGGGTCCAAGCGCACCACATCAGAGATGAAACCTACACCAGCGCCCTAGCCGTACTCGTCAATGCCCAACATGATCATCCTTTTGCCATGCACTGGGGTGATGGCACCACGTCATCTTCGGACGGACAACGCTACCGGGCCAGCAACAAGGCAGAGGCCACTGGCCATGTTAATCCGAAATACGGCAACGCACCCGGCCGGCTGCTCTACACCCATGTCAGTGACCAATACACCCCGTTCTACAGCAAACTCGTCAACGTCGGAGATCGCGATGCCACCCATGTCCTGGACGGGCTGCTCTACCACGAATCAGACCTGAACATCATTGAGCACTACACAGACACCAACGGCTACAGCGACCAAGTCTTCGCCCTGACCCACCTGCTCGGTTTCCGTTTTGCACCCAGGATCCGCAATCTGGCCGACACCCGCTTGTTCATTGCGAAGGGTAGCCCGGAGACACCGCTGATGGCACCGTGGGTTGGCGGCACGATCAATACCGCCTTGATCGACAAGCACTGGGACGAAATCCTGCGGCTGAGTGCCTCCATCAAGACCGGGACCGTGACCGCGTCGCTGATTGTGCGTAAACTCAGTGCCTACCCGCGCCAAAATGGCTTGGCCCTCGCGCTGCGGGAACTCGGACGCCTCGAACGCACACTCTTCACTCTCGACTGGATCCAGGACCCCGGGCTACGCCGCCGTGTCACCGCTGGACTAAACAAAGGCGAGGCCCACAATGCCCTGTCCCGTGCCGTGTTCTTCCACCGCCTCGGCGAAATTCGCGACCGTCCCATCGAAGACCAGCGAAACCGCGCATCCGGGCTGACCCTACTCACCGCAGCCATCGTGCTCTGGAATACCGTCTACCTCGAGCGCACCATCACCACGCTAAACAACACCGTCAACCCACCAGATCCAGCCCATTTGAAACACCTCTCGCCGCTGGGCTGGGACCACATCAATCTCACCGGCGACTACACCTGGCGAACCACCAAACCAGGAAAATACCGGCCCGTCCGCCACTCAAAACCCTCGTACCGCTAAATATTCTCCGAATTCACAAGCGACCCCAGTTACGGCGATTATCGCGATCTAGCCAAGGAATAAAACGGCCTTTGTTGCCAGCTGCGATGAGATAGGTAAAGCATAAGATTGCGCCGAGGTGAAGAAGGCCTATCCACAGTCCGCTGGTTTGGAAGGTAGCAGGAAGTTGTGAAAGGCCCAAGAGAGCAAGGACGAGATAGAAGTAGTCGCTAGGAATAGCTTTCGGCTTACGTTTATTTTGCGACGTTGGGGTAGCTTCAGTAGCCATTGAGAGCTTCTTTCCAGATTAAGAGAAACAGTTTTGCTTGATATCGTTAATGCCAATAAGCTCGGCGAACAGGCCACCAGCTGCAGCTATAGCTGCATTTCGCTTCGCGGCCGCGCCCTTTTTGCTGTGGTACGCACGCCATATGATATTTACGCCCTTTTTGACGGATCCAAATCGCTTGACTAACTTATACCCAATTTTTGCAGCAGCTCCCCAAGGCATTAGATTGGCACCCACTGTAGCGGCACATACAGTCCAACCCCAGACCGTTGAACCGTCCCGGAAATTATGCCGCCAGTTTTCTGGCAGCTTCATCGGGTAACGAGCCGCTTATTTCATCATAGTAGAGTTCTTCGAATTCCACTGGCGCACGATACCCCAGGGTCGAATGTAACCTTTCGGTGTTGTACCAGTGCACCCAGTCCACCACGATTTCCACCACATCAGATTCAGCCATCAAAGGCCCGGCTCTGAACGGTGAATCTTTGGCCACGGCCTCGTTCTTGAACAAGCCCATCACCGTTTCGGCGGCAGCATTGTCGTACGCTTAACCGGCTAAAAAATAGCTAGGCTACGCCTTATCCGGCTAATTCTATTTTTCTCTGCACTCCCTGTTGCACGCCCGGTCATCACTCTGCAGGAGCGGCTTCCCCTGATTCCAAGAACCCGAACCGAACACGTCAACCCGAGCAGGAGATCCAAGCAAAATCGCACGGCCACCTAGCCGCGCGGATCCCTCTCGGCACTCCTGGATCAGCTCACGAAGCCCAGCAGAACGATAGAGCGTGGAACGGGAAAGCCCAGCGAGTTCAGCTACCGCCCGAAACGTCACCGTACGTCCCTGCATTCGCAATGTCAGCAGGGCCTTATCAACAACTCGTTGAGACTCGCTTCGCTTCACGCCGTGCGTGTCCTCTCGATGAGCAGATCCAATTGAGTCACCAATGCTTCATGCCGTTGCACCTCGCTGTCCCAGCCTCGGCGTTTTGCGTCCTGCGCCAAAATCAGAGCGTCCTTACGCTGTGCCTCAAGCACTGGAAGATTCGAATCCTCAGTGCGGAAGCTCGGACAGTGCTCGCATATATTCGCATACTGGCACGCCTGCTGGGCTGGGGACCTCAGGCAATGCCCGCCAGCAAGCCGTGACTTGATCGTCGCGGTATCGTGCCAAGAGCCAACAGAAACATCACTCAACGGAAGCAGCGAACGGTGTTCTTTCAGGTCAGGTAATCCGATGCGTGACTTCGCCAAGTCCAAAGCACGCTCATATTCGGTGCGGACAGTTGAATCGAATAAGGATGCATAACGCAAGCTCATCTCCGCTGAGACATGGCCCAAGAGAGCCATCAAGGACTGGAGGGTGACCCCGGCATTGATCAACGCAGTCGCATAAGTATGACGAAGCTGGTGAGGAGTGATCTTTCCCAGGCCGGCGGCTTGCGCAGCTCGGTTTAGTTCGAGCCGAACAGCGCTTTCTCCCAACCGGCGTCCGTGATGAGTGAAAAGGAACTGGGCGGGCTTCCCCGTGCGTGGATGAGCCAACGGCTGGCCCGGCGAACGTTCTGCGATGATGCGATCAACCAAAGCCAGGGTGTCCGGGTCCAGCGGAACCATACGCTCGGTCTTCATCTTTCCCAGCGGAATCTTCAGCCAAGTCCCTGCCTCGGGAATCTCATGAACACAGTCCAGTTCCAAGTCCAGCAACTCGCCAATGCGCAACCCGCACGCTCGTTGAAGCAGCAATGCATCGGCAGCCTGACGATAGTCCGAGGCCAGGAGCTCTTGGGCTAGGAGCCGGTCGGCATCCGGGGGCAAATGACGTGGCAGTGGCCGAGGAAGCCTAGGAACATCAGAACGGAAGAACAACTGCCGTGGAGGAGCTTCGGGCCATCCCCACTCGGTAATTTCACGTAAGAAGTTACCGGCAGCCCTGACCCGTCGTGATTGTTCCGCTACGGAAAGCGTGCCGGAGCTCTTCGTATTGGGGCTTCGAGGCAAAGACACCAGATACGGTTCAATATGAGAACAACGAGTTAGCTCAGCCGGTGAAGCTAATGATGGATCTGCTTCGGTGACGAACTGCCCGAAATGCGCTAATCGTGTTGCCAGGCTACTGACCGTTTTCCTAGTGCAGGTCACTTCCTTACGTTCCAAATACCGCAGAAGAAACTGTGCAAAGGGACCGTTCACTGCGCCGACCCTATCCTTGAGCGGTACCCGCTGGGTCCTGCTCAGAGGTGGATTGGCAAGCAGGTGTGCATGGAACAAGACCTGGCGGGTTGAAGAACTCAGCACGAGTAATGGACGGGCTGAGATGCCGGTCTGGGCTTCTCGGGCTCGGCAACAAGTTTCAAATTCCTCTAAATCAGCACTCGTGATCTGTGTAAGTGGCTGTTGAGTCCGCAGCAGGATCTTAGCGATGACGCTGGTCGTCATCGCCGCACTGACTCGTTCGCTGAACCCCACCTTGCGGGCTTGAGCAGAGAAAAATCTGAGATCATCTTCGTAATCAGTTCCCTGGACCTCAACGAAGATGTTGGCTAATTTCCGCTCAAGCAGATACGGGAAGTCGCCGCGGATCCTTTTGGTGACCATCAGATAAAGCACGAAAGCTCTAGTGCCGCTATTGGCCTCAAGCCGCCGCTCCAGCGGCTCTTGGCTCCACTGCGCCGGGTCTGGATATCGGAGCATGAACGTTCTTGCTGCTGAAAAATACGGTTCCGACCCGCGGTGAGTGGAGGATAAGTAGGTGCGGTAAGCGCCAACGAGATCCAGAGGCGGTTCAATGTGATTGTTTTTGGCGGTTGATCGCGGCATCGTATTCTGATTTCACGTGGGCAGGAACAAGGTGGATGTAGCGGGCGGTCGTGTTCACGTGGGCATGCCCCAGGAGCTCTCTCATGATGGACAGGTCCACCCCTGAAGCTGCTAAGGCACTGCCGAAGGTATGGCGCAATGCATGTGGGTGGCCGTCAGGAACCCCTGAAATTTCGCGGTGGTACCGGAAGATCGTACGCAGGCCAGCTGCTGTCAAGGGCAGGCCGCGGTTGGCTCCTTTGGCAACGAGAAATAGCCGTTGCTCATCCGATTCCGGGCGTTCAGCGAGCAGGTAAGTTTGGATGACTCCGGCGACGTCCACGTCTAATGGAACTCGTCGTTCCTTGGATCCTTTGCCCAGCACTAGTAGCCACCGCCCACCGATGTCCACATCGCGTATCCGCAAGGCAAGTACCTCGCCAGCACGTAGCCCGCAATAGAGCATTAGCCCTGCCATGGCACGATCCCGGTACGTCCGCAGACCTTGAAACAGGGCAATGACTTCGTCAGATTCCAAGGATCTTGGTAGCCGGCGGGGTTCGCGAACACGTAGCGGCGACCTGGCAGCTGGTGTAGCCAGATGCCCCAGAAGCCCGGAACGCTGGGCGGAAGATACCCAACGGGACTCCTGACCTTTCGGCATAGGATTGGGGAGACACGGATCCCGCATCGCCAAGAATGTGAACAGCCCGGACACTGCTGCCATCCGGCGATTCACCGTTGCAGGTGCATATCCATCGGCTCTTTGACCGTCTAAAGTCATTACATTCGGGCCTGGACGTCCTGGTACGGATGATTGCTTGCAGAACTTCAGATAGTTGATCAGCGTGTTGGTGTCAACTGCTTCGATAGTCAGATTTTGTTCGTGTAGCCAGCGGCAGAACGCCAACAGGTCATAACCGTAGGCTCGTGTCGTGGCTGGAGAGTAGTTGCGGTCACTCAGATAGCCGAGGTAATCATTAGCCTGGGAGAACCTCGCTGCTGCCGACCCATGGAGGTTCCATGCTCCGTGTGAAGACAACAAAACCAACTCTTGCTGGGTGTTCATGACACATGAGCATCGACCTCATCCTTTGGAAAGTCAAGAGTTTCCGGGGGAATTCAAGGGTATAAAACGTGGATTAGCCGGTTAACAGGGAATCCCCGACACTGCCAATCGACGGAACCAGCCCCTCAATTTCTAAGGTGTCGGTGTAACGGATCGAGGTATATTGCGAGCCAGCGTCCGAGTTAAGCCGATATCGGCTTAATTCAGATTATGCCGAGGTTTTCGTTAAGCCGAGAAAACCAGGACCGCGCTGGTTAGTAGCTGGTTGAACCAGTATTCCTCGGTTTAACATTCAGGCCTATCCTGACGG